>JBKPOX010000134.1:0-1025 GCA_046733335.1 Actinomycetota bacterium
GCCCTGGAGCCTCCGCTACCCGCTCGCGCTCGGGCAGGGCAACTTCGGCTCCCCGGGCAACGACGGCGCCGCCGCCCCGCGGTACACCGAGACCAAGATGGCGCCGCTCGCGCTCGAGATGGTGCGCGACATCGACGAGGACACCGTCGACTTCCAGGACAACTACGACGGCCGCACCCAGGAACCGTTCGTGCTGCCCAGCCGCTTCCCGAACCTGCTGGTCAACGGATCGGTCGGCATCGCCGTCGGCATGGCCACCAACATCCCGCCGCACAACCTCCGCGAGGTGGGCGAGGGCGCCCTCTGGTACCTCGCTAACCCGGAAGCCACCCAGGAGGAGCTCGTCGAGGCGCTCATCCACCGCATCAAGGGACCGGACTTCCCCACCGGGGCGCGCATCCTGGGCCTCAAGGGCATTCAGGACGCCTACCGCACCGGCCGCGGGTCGATCACCATGCGCGCGGTCATCAACGTCGAGGAGTTGCAGGGCCGCACCTGCCTGGTCGTCACCGAGCTCCCGTACCAGGTCAACCCGGACAACCTCGCGCTGAAGATCGCCGAGCTGGTCAAGGAGGGCCGGATCTCCGGCATCGCCGACATCCGCGACGAGACCTCCGGACGCACCGGACAACGTCTCGTCATCGTGCTTAAGCGCGACGCGGTCGCCAAGGTCGTGCTGAACAACCTGTACAAGCACACCCAGCTGCAGGAGAACTTCGGCGCCAACATGCTCGCGATCGTCGACGGGGTGCCGCGCACCCTGGCCATCGACGGGTTCATCACCGCGTGGGTCGACCACCAGATCGAAGTGATCGTGCGGCGCACCGCATTCCGGTTGCGCAAGGCCGAGGCGGACGCCCACATCCTGCGCGGCTACCTCAAGGCGCTGGATGCCCTCGACGAGGTCATCGCGTTGATCCGCCGCTCCCCAACGGTCGATGAGGCCCGCGAAGGCCTTATGGAGCTGCTGGATGTCGACGAGGTGCAAGCCAGCGCCATCCTGAACCTGCAGCTGCGCCGTCTGG
>JBKPOX010000135.1:0-2719 GCA_046733335.1 Actinomycetota bacterium
CCAGTTGTTCGTCCAGGTGGTGTAGTAGATGCGGTTGGGGGCGTCGGAGGCGGTCCAGTCGCCGGAGGTGGTGAGGTCGGCGCCGGAGACGACGACGCCGTCCTCGGCCGCCTCGAGGACGATGGCGGCGCTGGTCCCCCCGGAGCCGAGGGTGACCGTCTCCCGGTAGACGGTGGTAACGCCAGGGCTGCTGGCATGCACCCGGATCCGAGCGGTCTGCCCGGCCGCGTTCGCGGTCAGGGCGGCCGTCACCGCAGCCCCGATGGTCAGTTTCGGCGACGCCCACGTCCCCGGGTTCGCGTCGTTGCCGCCCTTGGTGACGTGCAACTCGTTCTGGTAGGTGGTGTTGACGTAGTTGTGGATGACGTTGTGGGCGGCGCCGTGGCCGGTCAGACCGGCGAGGCTGCCCTTGCGGAGCCCCCGGTCGACCGCGTCATGGAGGGCCTGGTGGTGGGCGAGATGCCCGGGGGTTCCGGGCGGGATCGTGGTCGGCTGGGACAGCCACGGCACCGCCGTGTGGATCTCCTCGTGGTACTGGCGGTTCTCCGGCGACCCGGAGGAGAGCGTGGTGAGGTTCTCGGGCAGCACCATCTAGGCGCCTCCATAGAGGTCCGTGAACAGGTCGTCGGCCCCGGCCGTGGTCGTGGTCGGGCCGGTCGTCGTCGTGGTCGAACTCGTGGTGGTGGTCTTCTTGGGGGGTCGGCTCCCGGCCGAGGGGGAGCGGAGAAGCGCAGCGGCCGAGGCCGTCGTGGCAGCGGCGGCGACGAGGAAGCTGCGGCGGGTGAGGGGGTCCATCGTCAGATCGCCGGGACGGCGCCGACGGCGGCCTTCACGGTCCACCGGTAGCGGTAGGCGGCGACCCGGTTGACGCCGTTCCCGACCCACAGGTCACCTTCCCACTGGCCCGGGTGGGCGAACTCGGTGCCGTCCCAGACGTAGCCAGCTTGCCCGGCCGGGCCGTTGACGACGCTGCCGTTGCGGGTCGCGGGCAGGTTCGTCCACCGCTCGCGGTAGGAGAAGCGGACCTGCATGCCGCTGATGTCGATGATCGACTTGTCGGCGTTCTGGAAGGTGTTGAGCAGGTTCTCCAGGGGCTTCTCGCCCTGGGTGAACTCGCCCAGGTCGGTGCTGCTCATAGGGTTCCCTTCTCTCGGCTGCTGGTGGCCAGGGCCGGTTCGCGGCTCTCGGTGGTCGTGGCCGGTTCGGTGCTGCTGGTGCGGATCCAGTAGGCGACGGTGGTGACGATCAGGGTCTCGGTGGCCTGGCCGGTCTGGAGGAGCTGCAGCAGGACCAGGGCGGCCAGCCGGTCGTCGGCAGCCGCGGCCTCGGCCAGGGGGACGGTCGCAGCCGGGCGGAGGAGATCGGCCGCCGTGCCCTGGTCGGTGAGGGGCCGGACCTGGAGCAGGCTGACCTGCTCGGCGGCGGCGGCGCTGTCGGTGAGGAGTTTGGCCAGGGTGATCTGGAGGATGTCGGTGGCCTGGCCGGCATCGGTGAGGACGACGGCGGCACCTTGGTCGGTGCCGAACTGCTCGACCCCCACGCCGCTGTCGGCCAGTGGGATCTGCGCGGCCGGGAGGAGCCGGTCGTCCGCCGTGGCGGCATCGTTCAGGGAGACGGCGAGGAGTAGCCGGTCGGTTCCGGTGCCGCTGTCGGGAAGGAGGACGGCGGCGGCGACCTGCGCCTGGTCGGTTGCCTGGGCCTGCTCGGCCAGCGGGATCTGGACGGCGACCGTGACCGCGTCGGTGGCCGTCCCGGCGTCGGCGAGGGTTTTCGGGATCCCCTGTAGGGTCGCCAGGCTGTCCGCGGCTGTCCCGCCGTCGGTGAGCGGGACGGCGGCGGCCGGCTGGAGGAGGTCGGCGGCAAGGGCCTGCTCGGCCAGCAGAACGGCCGCCGCGACCTGCAGCTGGTCGGCGGCCTGGCCGCTGTCGGGGAGGGTCTTCGGCTGGGCGACGGCCAAACTGTCGGCCGCGGTTCCGCTCTGGAGAAGCGGGACCGACGCGGCGAGGAGGAACGTCTCGGCAGCCTGGCCCTGCTCGGCCAACGGCGCCGCCGCGGCGACCTGCAGGCTGTCGGCGGCCTGGCCGCTGTCGGGGAGGCTTTTCGGGGTGCCCTGGTTCGTCTGTAGGCTGTCAGCCGCCGCACCGGCGTCGGGGAGGACGACCTGGGCGGCGACGACGAGCTGCTCGGTGCCGTAGAGGTCGCCGAAGGTGTCGGTCCCCCCGGCGGCACCGCTGTCGACGAGGCTGATCTGCGCCGCCGGGATCAAGCTCTCGGCCCCTGCCGCGCTCTCGGGCAGGGGAACGGCGGCGGCGACCGGGAACTGGTCGGCCGCCGCGCCGCTGTCGGGAAGGGTGACGGCGGTCGGGCCGGTCGAGACCGAGATCGTGTCGGCCGCCGTGCCGCTGTCCGGCAACGGGACCGCCGCGGCCGGCCGGAGGGTATCGGTCCCGGCCCCGCCGTCGGGGAGGATGACCTGAGCGGCCGGCCGGAGGGTATCGGCCCCGACCCCGGCCTCCGGGAGCGGGACCGTGGCCGCGACCTGGAGGCTGTCGGTGGCCGCACCGGCGTCGGAGAGGGTGATCGGGGTCTCGGCCCCCGCCGCCGGGATCTCAACGGTTGACCAGATCGCCTGGGTGAAGCGGCGGCGGGCGTGCCAGGTGACCCGGCGGATCAGCCCGGCCGGGCGGGACAGCGGCGGCAGGGGGCCGGTGGTGGCGGC
>JBKPOX010000136.1:0-27048 GCA_046733335.1 Actinomycetota bacterium
ACCCGCGCCAGCGTCCAGCGGCCGCCGGGACCGGCGGCGTCGAGGCAGGTCACCCGCAGCTTCAGATCTCCGGCGGCGCCGCCGTCGAGGGCCGCCTCCCGGCGCGCCCCCGCGCAGAGGCGGCGGCCGGCGCCGGCTTCCGGTCCCCGCAGCGGTGCGCTCACGTACACGGTCACGCTGGCTCCGGGCGCGGCGCCCTGCTCGCCGCAGCCGCCGGGGAGCAGGGCTCCCAGCGCGCAGAGGAGGACGGTTGCCGGCAGGCGTCTCACGGAAAGCGATCCTAAACTCGGGCGCGCGATGCGAATCGGAATCCTGACCGCAGGCGGGGATTGCCCCGGCCTGAACGCGGTGATCCGCGCGGTCGCCCGCTCGGCGATCCAGCGGGGCGACGAGGCCGTCGGCATCCGCCGCGGCTACCGCGGCCTCGCCGAGAGCGACTGCGCGGCGCTCGACATGCCGCGCGTCACCGGCATCCTCCACCAGGGCGGGACGATCCTCGGCACCTCCAGCTACGAGCCGATCCGCGAAGGCGCGGTCGAGGAGGTCGCGCGCGCCTTCGAGTCGCAGCGGCTCGACGCAGTCGTCGCGATCGGGGGCGAGCACACGATGGAGATCACCCGCCAGCTCCACGCCGACCACGGCCTGCCGCTTGTGGGGGTGCCGAAGACGATCGACAACGACGTCGGCGGCACCGACTTCACCTTCGGCTTCGACACCGCGGTGCAGATCGTCACCGACGCGATCGACCGGCTCCACACGACCGCCCAGTCCCACGACCGGATCATGGTCGTCGAGGTGATGGGCCGCAACACCGGCTGGATCGCCGCCTACGCCGGGATCGCGGGCGGCGCCGACTGCATCGTCATACCCGAGCAGAGGACCACCGTCGAGGAGATCTGCGCCGACGTGACCCGCCGCCACGACCGCGGCAAGGACTTCTCGATCATCGTCGTCGCCGAGGGCGCCAAGCTCGCCTTCGCCAGCGGCGAGGAACGCCTGATCCAGCCGATCAAGGACAGCGACGAGTACGGCTACCCGCGGCTCGGCGGGATCGGCGCCGCCCTGGCGCTCGAGCTGGAGCGGCTGACCGGCTACGAGACCCGGGTCACCGTCCTCGGCCACGTCCAGCGCGGCGGCACCCCCACCTCGACCGACCGCGTCCTCGCCACCCTCTACGGCGCCCACGCCTACGAGATGGCGAAGGCGGGGGAATTCGGCCGCATGGCGGCGATCCACGGCACCGAGATGACCTCGGTCCCGCTCGAGGAGGCGGTGAAGGTCAAGCAGGTGGACCTGAGGATGCTGGATATAGCCAAACGCTTCTTCACGTGAGAGGGTGGTGGAGATGAGCGACGCGCCGGATTACGAAGCGATCACCCAGGTCCAGCAGGGCATCTGGTCCAGGGGCGACTTCGCGATGGTCGCCGGGATCGTCTTCAACGCCAGCGAGAACCTCGCCGAGGCCCTCGACATCGTTCCCGACGAGCGGGTGCTCGACGTCGCCTGCGGCAGCGGCAACGGCGCGATCTCGGCGGCGCGGCGCAGCTGGGGCGGAACGGTCGGCGCCGATTACGTGCCGGCGCTGCTGGAGCGGGGTCGCGAGCGCGCCGCGGCGGAGAGGCTCGACGTCGATTTCGTCGAGGCCGACGCGCAGGACCTGCCATTCGGCGAGGCGAGCTTCGACGTGACGATGTCGATCTTCGGCGCGATGTTCGCGCCCGACCAGCCGAAGACCGCCTCAGAGCTGCTGCGGGTGACCCGGCCCGGCGGCCGCATCGGCATGGCCAACTGGACCCCGGCGGGCAGCGTCGGCCAGATGTTCCAGACGATCAGCAAGCACGCGCCGCCGCCGCCCGGAATCGAGTCGCCGCTGCGATGGGGGACCGAGGAGGGCGTCCGGGATCTGTTCGGCGACGGGGTCTCCGAGATCCGCTTCGAGCGCCGCCTCTCCCGCCAGCCGTTCCGCTCGGCCGACCACTACATCGACTTCTTCCGCACCTACTTCGGCCCGACCCAGACCGCCTACGAACGCGCCGGCCCAGACGGCGAGCAGGCGCTGACCGAGGATCTGCGCTCGTTCCTGGAGAAGGCGAACACCGCCGGCGAGCGGGCGATGGTGCTGGAAGCCGAGTACCTGCAGGTGATCGCGACCCGCGCCTGAGGCGGGGTCAGGGCTTCTGCGGCTGCGCGATCCGAACCACTGCGCCGATCAGGAGCACGCCGAAGAAGATCATCCCGGCGACGCCGCCTCCCTGGCCGAGCCAGGCGTAGGCGGTGGTCATCGTGGCGAGCGCGAGGAAGAGGGTTACGACCATGCCCATATCGCGCCGCATCCTATTGGATCAACCCGCGGACAGCGCTTCGCGCGCCTCCCCCAGGAAGGAGGCGACCGCGTCGGCGGCGGCTTGCGGCGAGGCCCCCTCGCCGGCGGCGCGGACGAGGCGGCTGCCGATGATCACCCCGTCAGCGATCCGCCCGACCACGGCGGCCTGCGCGGGAGTGCCGATCCCGAAGCCGACGGCCACCGGGGTGCGGGCCTCGGCCTTGGTCGCATCGACCAGGTCGGCGAGGGCGGGCGGGATCTCGTCCCGCTCCCCGGTGGTGCCGACGGTCGAGACGACGTAGACGAAGCCTCGGGCCGCCTCGCAGATCCGCCGCCGCCGCTCCGCCGGCGTCGTCGGCGCCACCAGCGGCACCAGCGCCAGCCCCTCCGCGGCGAACGCATCACGCACCTCCCTCGCCTCGTCGAGCGGCAGATCGGGGACGATCGCGCCGGCGGCGCCAGCGGCGCGCAGCAGCCCGGCGAGCTCGGCGGGGCCGCCGTGGGCGAGGACCATGTTCGCGTAGACCATGAAGACGACCGGCACGCGCTCGGCGACGGCGCGGCAGACCTCGAGCGCGGTCGCCAGCGTCGCCCCGGCCTCCAGCGCCGTGGTCGCCGCCGCGTGGATCGCCGGTCCGTCCGCGAGCGGGTCGGAGAACGGCACCCCCAGCTCGATCAGGTCGGCCCCGGCGTCGACGTAGGCCTCGGCCACCGCCAGTCCCGTCTCGCGGTCGGGATAGCCGGCCATCATGTACGGCATCAAGGCGGCCCTCCCATCATCTGCAGCAGAGGCGAAGGCCGCCGCTATCCGCTCCTCGCCGCTCAACGCGGTCAGGGGATCCGGGGGGGTCTCGCCGGACCCTCCCCGCTGTTGTCCGCCGAGACTCCCCCGGATCCCCCCCACACCGTTCACGGCAGAATCTCCCCAGGCGGTTTCAGCCGAGCCGTCGCCTCGGCCATGTCCTTGTCCCCGCGGCCGGAGAGGCAGAGGACGTCGAAGCCGTCCTCCCCGGGGTTCTCGAGCAGCCAGGCGATCGCGTGCGAGGACTCGAGCGCGGGGATGATGCCCTCCAGGCGCGAGAGCTCCTGGAACGCCGCCAGCGCCTGCTCGTCGGTGACGCCGACGTAGGTGGCGCGGCCGCTGTCGCGCAGGTGGGCGTGCTCCGGGCCCACCCCGGGGTAGTCGAGGCCGGCGGAGATCGAGTGAGCCTCGAGGATCTGCCCCTCCTCGTCGGCGATGACCGAGGAGAGCGAGCCGTGGAGGACCCCGGTCCTGCCCGCCTGCAGCGAGGCGCCGTGGCGCCGGCTCTCGAGCCCCTCCCCCGCGGCCTCGACGCCGACCAGAGCAACCCCCGCGTCCGCGACGAACGGGGTGAAGATCCCGATCGAGTTGGAGCCGCCGCCGACGCAGGCGATCACCCGGGCCGGCAGAGATTCCTCCGCCGCCAGCGCCTGCTCGCGCGCCTCCTCGCCGATCACCCGCTGCAGGTCGCGGACCAGGGCCGGGTAGGGCGCCGGGCCCACCGCCGAGCCGATCACGTAATGGGTGTCGGCGACGTTGGCGACCCAGTCGCGGATCGCCGCGCTGACCGCCTCCTTCAGCGTCCGCGCCCCCGCCTCGACCGGCGCCACCTCGGCGCCGAGCAGCCGCATCCGCTCGACGTTCGGGGCCTGGCGGCGAATGTCCTCGGTGCCCATGTAGACGACGCAATCGAGCCCGAGCAGCGCGCAGGCGGTCGCCGTCGCCACCCCGTGCTGGCCGGCGCCGGTCTCGGCGATGACCCGCGGCTTGCCCATCCGCGCCGCCAGCAGCGTCTGGCCGAGGGCGTTGTTGATCTTGTGGGAGCCGGTGTGGGCGAGGTCCTCGCGCTTCAGGTAGACGCGCGAGCCGACCCGCTCGGAGAGGCGCTCGGCCAGGTAGAGCGGGGTCGGGCGGCCGATGAAGTCGCGGCGCAGCTGGTCGAGCCGCGCCGTGAACCCGGCGTCATCGCGCGCCTCCGCCCAGGCGGCGGTGAGCTCGTCGAGTGCCGGGATCAGCGTCTCCGGCACGTAGCGCCCCCCGTAGGGGCCGAAGCGCTGCTCGACCGCGCTCATGCCCCGGCGCCGACCGAGCTCGCCGCCTCGAAGAAGGCGGCCATCGCGGCGTGGTCCTTGCGACCGGGCTCCCGCTCCACCCCGCTGGCGACGTCGACCGCGTAGGGATGGGTGACCGAGATGGCGGTCGCGACGTTGTCGGGCCGCAGCCCGCCGGCGAGGATCGCCGGGATCTCGGAACGGTGCCCGCGCAACAGCTCCCAGTCGAAGCTCTCTCCGGTCCCGCCCCACATGCCCTTGCGGCGGCGGTCGAAGAGGTGGAAGTCGGTCCGGAAGGCCTCGGCGGCGTGGATGTCGGCGGCGCTCGCGACGTGGATCGCCTTCGCCACCTTCACGCCCGTCCGCCGCGCCACCTCGCCGCAGAACGAAGCCCCCTCGGCCCCGTTCAGCTGCACCATCGTCAGCCCCTCGTCCTCGACCGCCCGCGCCACCTCGTCCAGGGTCGGGTTCACGAACACCCCCACCACCTCGCACTTGCGCCGGAAAGCAGCCGCGATCTCCGCCGCAACGGCGGGATCCACATCCCGCGGACTGCCGTGGAAGTGGATCAGCCCGATCGCCCAGGCGCCGAGGCGCACAGCCTCCGCCGCATCGTCCAGATTGGTGATCCCGCAGAACTTGACCCGCACGCTTTCCAGACTACGGAAGCCGAACGACGAGGAGGGGGTGGGCGCTCTCCGAACGCCTGGGCGCCTCCCCCTTCGGGATTACCCGTTGTTCCTCGGCTGCGTCCCGAGGGTGACGCTGGCGGACTTCTCCTTGCCGTCCCGGAGGATCTTCAGCTCGAGTTCGTCGCCCGGCTCGGAGTCCTGGATCAGTTCGACCAGCTCGTCCATGCTCTTCAGCTTCTCGCCGTCGGCTTCGGTGATGATGTCGCCGCCGAGGCGGACTTCTTCGCCGTCGATCGTGGCCGAGGTGTTGCCTGCCTCCAGGCCGGCCTCGTCCGCGGGACCGTCCTTGACGACCGACTGGACGATCACGCCTTGTTCCACCGGCAGGTTCAGGGCCTTCGCGAGGTCGGGCGTGATCGTGCCGCCGCTGATCCCGAGGAACGCGTGTTCGACTTCGCCCTTGGTTTCGAGCTGCTCGATCTCGCCGCGGATCGTGTCGATCGGGATCGCGAAGCCGATGCCGACGTTGCCGTTGCCCCCGCCGCCGGTGGCGATCTGGGCGTTGATCCCAATCACCTCGCCGTCGGCGTTGATCAGCGGCCCGCCCGAGTTGCCGGGGTTGATCGCGGCGTCGGTCTGGATCACGTGGTTGATCGAGAAGCCGTTCGGCGCCTGGATCTGCCGCTGCAGGGCGGAGACGATGCCGCTGGTGACGGTGCGGTCGAGGCCGAAGGGGTTGCCGATCGCCACCACTGGGTCGCCTACCTGCGCCTCGGAGGAGCGCCCGAGGGTCAGCGGATGCAGTTCCCTCGCCGGGGCGTCGACCTCGAGCAGGGCGATGTCGGTCCCGGGGTCGGTGCCGATCACCTCGGCCGTATGGCTCTTTTCCGAGGCGCCGAGCTTGACGGTGACCTCTTCGGCGCCTTCGATCACGTGGTTGTTGGTGAGGATGTGGCCCTCGTCGTCGATCACGAAGCCCGAGCCGGTCGAGGTCCCGCCCGGTTCGCCTTCCGGTTCGCCGAACGGGCTGAAGAATTCGCTCTGCTGAGATTCGAGCTGGGATTCGACGAAGACGACGCCCTTGCCGTCGGCCTTGTAGATCTGGTTGACGACGTTGGCGGCGCCGTCTTCGTCCTTGGCGTCGATCGGGGCGGTGAGGGGGGCGGCGACGGTGGTCGTCGTCTCGCCGCCGGACTCGACCAGGCCGGCGGCGATCGCGATCAGGCCGACGGCGGCGACGACGAGACCGCCGAGGAGGGCGGAGAAGAAGGGGCTGCGGAATCTCGAGTTGGGCTGGTTCATGGGCTGAGGATTGCGTGGAGCTGTGATCAGTCTCTAAGCACTCCTAAAATTTTTTCTAAATACACGGCGGCGCCGCGGGCTCAGATCAGGTGTTCGCGGGTGCCTTCGTCTGCGCCCGCGAGCTCCCGCGCCTTCGCCTCGGGGTCGGCGGCGGCCATCAGCGCGCCGCCGATCAGCACCGCGTCGACCCCCACCCGGTCGAGCTCGGCGATCTCCTCGCGCCCGGAGATCCCGCTCTCGGCCACCACCGTCTTGCCGGCGGGGACGTCCGGCATCAGCTCGAAGGTGGTGGCGATGTCGACGCTCATGTCGTCGAGGTTGCGGTTGTTGATCCCGATCACCTCGGCGCCCGCCTCCAGCGCCCGCTCCAGCTCCGCGGCGTCGTGGACCTCGACCAGGCAGTCGAGGTCGATCGCGCGGGCCTCCTGGTGCAGCGCGCGCAGCTCCCGGTCGCCGAGCGCGGCGACGATCAGCAGCACCGCGTCGGCGCCGTTCACGGCCGCCTCGTAGAGCTGGTAGGGATCGACGACGAAGTCCTTGCGAAGTACCGGCATCCCGCAGGCGGCGCGGGCGGCGCGCAGATCGGCCAGCGAGCCGCCGAAGTGGGGCTCGTCGGTGAGGACGCTGAGCGCGGCGGCGCCGCCGCGCTCGTAGGCGGCCACCTGGCTGGCGACCTCGACCGCCTCCGGTGCGAGCGCCCCGGCGCTGGGCGAGCGGCGCTTGAACTCGGCGATCAGCGAGAGGCCGGGCCGGACGAGCGCCTCGTTGAAGGGACGGCCCTCGCCCCGGGCGGGGAGCCGCGCCTCCAGGTCGGCCTGTGAGAGCTCCGCGCGCCGCGCATCGACCCCCTCCCGGGCTCCCGCGATGAGCTGGTCCAACATTCCCACGGTGAAGGGCTAGAGCCTAGACCGTCTCAGCCCGCCGGAGCGGCGCTCGCCGCGACCAGCCGCTCGAGGACGGTTGCCGCCGCGCCGGAGTCGATCGACCCGGCGGCCTTCGCCACGCCCTCGCCGAGGTCGGCGGCGAGCCCGCCGACGTAGATCGCGGCGGCGGCGTTGAGCAGGACCAGGTCGCGGTGGGGGCCCGGCTCCCCCGCCAGCACCGTCCGGCTGACCTCCGCGTTCTCCTCGGGGCCGCCGCCGGCGACGCTCTCGAGTCCGGCCGGGGCCAGCCCGAACTGGGCCGGCTCGGCGAACCACTCCGCGGTGCGGCCACCCGCGACCTCGATCACCCGGGTCGGCGCCGCCAGCGAGAGCTCGTCGAGGCCGTCCTCGGCGGAGACGACCAGCGCCCGCTCGCTGCCGAGGCTGACGAGCGCCTCGGCGATCGTCTCCTGGTAGTGGCGGTCGGCGACCCCCAGCAGCTGCCGGTTGGCGCCGGCCGGGTTGGTGAGCGGCCCGAGGAAGTTGAAGATCGTCCGCACGCCAAGCGCTTTGCGGGCGGGCACGACGTGCGCCATCGCCGCGTGGTGGCGGGGGGCGAACATGAAGCCGAAGCCGATCTCGTCGATGCACCGGCCCACCTGCTCGGGCTCGAGCTCGATGTTCACCCCCAGCGCCTCGAGCAGGTCGGCGGAGCCGCAGCGGCTGGTGTTCGAGCGGTTGCCGTGCTTGGCGATCGCGCAGCCGGCGCCGGCGGCGACCAGCGCGGCGGTGGTCGAGACGTTGAAGGTCGAGGGGCCGCCGCCGGTGCCGCAGGTGTCGACGAGGTCCTCGCGCCGGGTCGGGACCGGCGTCGCCAGGCCGCGCATCGTCCGCGCCAGCCCGACCAGCTCCGGCACCGTCTCCCCCTTCGCCCGCAGGGCGATCAGGAAGGCGCCGGTCTGGACCGGATCGGCCCGCCCCTCCATGATCTCGCTCAACACCGCCGAGGCGTGGTCGGCGGTCAGGTGGTCTCCGGCGCAGACCGCGTCGATCGCCCGGCTGACGACGTCGTTGGGCATCGCCTAATCCTCGCCCAGGAAGTTCTTCAGCAGGTGCTTGCCCTGCGGGGTGAGGACCGACTCGGGGTGGAACTGGACCCCCTCGACCGGCAGCTCGCGGTGCCGGGCCCCCATCACCACCTCGCCCAGCGTCGCGCTCAGCTCCAGCTCCTCCGGCAGGTCGGGATCGGCGATCAGAGAGTGGTAGCGCCCGGCCACCATCGGGCTCGGCAGGCCGGCGTAGACCAACTTCCCGTCGTGCTCCACCTCCCCCTCCTTGCCGTGGACCGGCTCGCCCTGGACGACGCGGCCGCCGAAGGCCTCGACCATCGCCTGATGGCCGAGGCAGACGCCGAGGACCGGGGTGCCGGCCTCGCCGAAGGCGCGGATCGCCGCCCCGGAGATCCCGGCCTCGGCCGGCGTGCAGGGGCCCGGCGAGACGACGAGGCGATCTGGCTGGCGCGCCAGCAGCTCCTCGACCGTCGCCTTGTCGTTACGCACGACCTCGACCTCGGCCCCGAGCTCACCCAGGTACTGGACGAGGTTGTAGGTGAAGGAGTCGTAGTTGTCGATCACGAGCACGCGCATCGCCTAGCTCCAGTCCGGCTGCTCGCAGGCGACCTCGACCGCGCGGAAGACCGCCCGCGCCTTGTTGACCGACTCGTTCCACTCGTAGGCGGGCTTCGCGTCGGCGACGGTGCCGCCGCCGGCCTGCACGTGCAGCTGGCCGTCCTTGACGACGACGGTGCGGATGTGGATCGCGGTGTCGAGGTCGCCGTTCCAGGAGAGGTAGCCGACCGCGCCACCGTAGCCGCCGCGCTTGACCTTCTCCAGCTCGTCGATGATCTGCATCGCCCGCACCTTCGGGGCGCCCGAGAGGGTGCCGACCGGAAGGCAGGAGCGCATCACGTCCATCGCGCTCACCCCCTCTTTGAGGATGCCGGAGACCTGGCTGACGATGTGGAGGACGTGCGAGTAGGTCTCGACGACCATCAGCTCGTCGACCTCGACGCTGCCGTACTCGCAGACGCGGCCGAGGTCGTTGCGGCCGAGGTCGACCAGCATCACGTGCTCGGCCCGCTCCTTGGGATCGTTGATCAGGCGCTCGGCGAGGCGACGGTCCTCCTCCTCGCTGCGCCCGCGCGGCGAGGTGCCGGCGATCGGCCGGCTCGAGACCCGCCGTCCCTCGACCTTGACCAGCGGCTCGGGCGAGGCGCCGGCGATCTGGAAATCGCCGAACTCGAGGAAGTACATGTAGGGGGACGGGTTGACCGCCCGCAGGCCGCGGTAGACGGAGAAGGCCTCGACCGGCGCCGGCGCCGAGAAGCGCTGGGAGGGAACGACCTGGAAGGCATCGCCCGCGTGGACGTACTCGATGATTCGGGAGACCATCGCTTCGAACTCCTCCCGCTCCAGGTTCGACTCGAACCGCGGCGGCTCGGCGAGCTGGGGGCGCTCGGGCGCCGGCACCGCCTCGCGGAGGCGCTCCCGCATCTCGGCGATTGTCGCCGCGGCGCGTTCGTAGGCGACGTCGACGTCGTCGGGGTCCTCGACGAAGGCGCAGGCGAGGATCGTCAGCTCGTGACGGAGGTGGTCGAAGACGACCATCGCGTCGGTCACCATCAGCGCCAGGTCCGGCAGGCCGAGCGGGTCGGGGTTCGGCTCGCCCAGCGGCTCAACGGTCCGCACCAGGTCGTAGGCGAAGAAGCCGACGGCGCCGCCGGCGAACGGGGGCAGGCCCTCGACCGGCGCCGGCCGGTACTCGGCCATCCGCCTCGCCACCGCGGCGTAGGGGTCGGGCGCCGGCTCGCTGCGGCTGGGGGGCTCGCCGGCGACCGCCTCCTCGCCGCTCCACTCCGAGAGCGTCCCCTCGCTCCAGCGCAGCAGCGCCCGCGGTCGCAGGCCGACGAACGAGTAGCGGCCGACCTGCCCCTGCTCGGCCGACTCCAGCAGGAAGCAGGGCGCCCCCTCGGGCTCGCCGGCGCGCAGCTTGAGGAAGGCCGAGACGGGGGTCTCGCAGTCGTCGACCAGCCGCGCCCGCACCGGCACCACGTTGCCCTCGCGGGCGAGCTCGCGGGCCTCCTCGAGGCTGGGCTCGAGCCGGATCTCCGAGTCAGCCGCTACGCGCATTCAGCACCTCCAACACCCTCGCCTGCGAGACTCCGCGCGAGGCCAGCAGGACGCTGAGGTGGTAGAGGACGTCGGCGGCCTCTTCGGCCACCCGCTCCTCGCTCTCCTCGCGCGCCGCGCGGACGACCTCCTCGGCCTCCTCCTCGACCTTCTCGCCGATCAGCTCGCGGTCGTCGAGCAGCTTCACCGTATAGCTGCCGTCGGGGCGCTGCAGGGAGCGCTGGCGGATCGTCCGCTCCAGCGCCGGAAGGGCTTCGTGGGTGACCGGGAACGGCTCGCCCGGGGCCGGGGGCGCGTCCTTGCGAGGCGATGCCGAACCCAGGACCTCGCGGTAGAAGCAGCTGCGCTCGCCGGTATGGCAGGCCGGGCCGGCCGGGTCGACCAGCGCGACCAGGGCGTCACCGTCGCAGTCGTAGCGGAGCTGGCGCAGGTGCATGAAGTTCCCCGAGCTTTCGCCTTTTTTCCAGAGTTCGTCGCGCGAGCGGCTGTGGAAGTGGAGGTCGCCGCTCTCGAGCGTCGTCTCCAGAGACTGCGGGCTCATGTAGGCGAGCATCAGCACCTCGCCGGACGCGAAGTCCTGGACGACGCAGGGCACCAGCCCTCGCTGGTCGAATTCGATTTCGGGAAACATCGGGGAATCGTAGACGGCGCCCGGCTACTCGATGCCGAGGCGGTCGAGCAGGTCCTCGTCGCGGCGCCAGTGCCTGCGCACCCGGACCTGGAGGTCGAGGAACACGCGGGCGCCGAGCTCGGTTTCGAGCGAGCGCCGGGCGGCGGCGCCGATCTCGCCGATCTTGGCCCCCTTCTTGCCGATCAGGATCCGCTTCTGCGACTCGGTCTCCGCCCAGACCTCGGCCCGCACCGCCACCAGGCCGCCCTCGCGCGGCTCGACCTCGAGCACCGAGACCTCGACCGAGTGCGGGACCTCCTGCCGGGTCCGGTTCAGCACCTGCTCGCGGATCAGCTCCGCCAGCAGCACCTCGCCGGGCTGGTCGCTGCGGTCCTCCGGCGGGTACAGGTAGGGGCCCTCGGGCAGGAGCTCGCCGAGGCGCTCGAGCAGCGCCTCCAGGCCCTCGCCGCTGCGGGCGCTGAGCGGGAAGACCTCGTCGACCCCCTCCAGCGCCGCCGCCTCGGCCAGGACCGGCACCATCTCGTTCGGCCCGAGCCGGTCGGCCTTGTTGACGGCGCAGATCACCGGCAGCTCCGCCCCGGCCCCCAGCAGCGCCTTGACGATGAAGCGGTCGCCGGGGCCCACCCCCTCCTCGCCGTTGACGACGAAGAGGACCACGTCGGAGTCGCCCAGCTCGCGCTCGACCCTGCCCTGCATCCGCTCGGTGAGGACGTCGCGCGGGCGCTGGACGCCGGGGAGGTCGACGAGGACGAGCTGGCGGCCCTTCTCGAGATCGGTGGCGACGCCGCGGATCGCGCGGCGGGTCGTCTGCGGCCGGCTCGAGACGATCGCGACGTGGGCGCCGACGATCGCGTTGACGAGGGTCGACTTGCCGACATTGGGACGACCGGCGAGCCCGACGAACCCCGAGCGGGTCACGGCAGGGCGGCCAGCACGCGGGCCTGCAGCGCCAGCATCTCGCCGTCGTCGGTCTCGTGGTCGTGGCCGCAGAGGTGAAGGACGCCGTGGACGGCCGCCTCGGTCAGGTCGGAGCAGTGCTCGGGGCAGATCGCGACGTCGCCGAGCTCGCGCGGCCCGGCGACGGGCCCGAGCCCGTCGATCGGGAAGGCGAGGACGTCGGTGGGCTCGTCCCTGCCGCGGTGCTCGCGGTTGAGCTCGCGGATCCGCTCGGCGCCCACCACCTCCACGCCCAGGTGCCCCGCCTCGACCCCGGCGGCGTCGAGCGCGGCGGCGACGGCCGGGCGCAGGTCGGGGGGCACGTCGGCCAGGTCGACCGTCACGAACGCGGCGTCGGTCCGTGTTCGGCGCCCGCCTCGCGCTGGCGGCTGCCGTGGGCGTCGTAGGCGGCGACGATCCGCTGCACCAGCTTGTGGCGGACGACGTCCTCGCCACCGAACCGGACGAACGAGATGTCCTGGACGTCCTCGAGGATGTCGCTGACCGCGATCAGGCCCGAGCGCTGGTCGGTCGGCAGGTCGATCTGGGTGACGTCGCCGGTAACCACCATCCGCGAGTTGAAGCCCAGCCGCGTGAGGAACATCTTCATCTGCTCGGGGCTCGTGTTCTGCGCCTCGTCAAGGATTACAAAAGAGTCATTGAGCGTTCGGCCTCTCATGAAAGCCAGCGGCGCCACCTCGATCACGTTGCGTTCGAAGTAGCCGTTGACCCGGTCGGGGTCGAGCATGTCGAAGAGCGCGTCGAAGAGCGGCCGCAGGTAGGGGTCCACCTTGGCTTGGATGTCGCCGGGGAGGAAGCCGAGCCTCTCCCCGGCCTCGACCGCGGGCCGGGTGAGGATGATCCGCTGCACCTTGCGTTCGGTCAGCGCCGCGGCGGCCATCGCCACGGCGAGGAAGGTCTTGCCGGTGCCGGCGGGGCCGATCCCGAAGGTGATCGTATGGCGGCGGATCGAGTCCACGTAGCGCTTCTGGTTCAGCGTCTTCGGCGCGACCTTGGTGTTGCGGTGCCGCCAGACCACGTCCTCGAGGATCTCCGCCGGGCTCTCGTCGGCGTCTAGCGCGCCGGTGACCGCTTCGATCGTCCCGGGGGCGACCTCGTGGCCCTGCTCGATCAGCTCGACCATCTCGTCGACCACGGTCGCCGCGGCGGCGACCGCCTCGGGTTCGCCCTCCAGCGTCAGCACGTTGCCGCGCAGGTGCAGCTCGGCGTCTAGGCGCCCCCGCAGCGCCCGCAGCACGGTGTCCTCGGATCCGGCCAGCTCGGCCGCGACGGTGTTGTCCAGGGTCAGCTGCCTGCGCGCCAAGCCAGTGGTCTTCCTAGGAGCCCAGCTTCTGCCGCACCGCGGCGCTGACCCGCTTGCCGTCCGCCCGGCCGCCGACCTTCGGCATCAGCGCCGACATCACCTGGCCCATCTGCCGCTGCTCGCTGGCGCCGGTCTCCTCGATCGCGCTCTCCACGAGCTCCGCCAGCTCCTCGTCAGAGAGCTGCTGCGGCAGGTAGGCCTCGATCAGCTCCGCCTCGAAGCGCTCCGCGGCGGCTTGGTCGGTCCGCCCCGCGCCCGCGTAGGCCTCGGCCGCCTCGACCCGTTTCTTCCGCTCCCGCTGCAGGACCGCGGTCTCGTCCCCCTTGCCCAGCTTGGCGTCCTGCTGGAGCACGTCGACGATCATCCGCAGCGCCGCCGCCCGCTCGCGATCGCGCGCCTTCATCGCCGTCTTGACGTCGTCCTGGACCCGCTCGAGCACGCTCATACGGGCTAAGGGTAGACGGCGGCGTCCGGGGTGACGGCGAGGCCCTTGGAGACGAGGTCGGCGATGTCGGCGCTGACGAGGGTCCAGCCCGTGCGCTTCGCCGCCGCCACATACGCCGCGTCGTAGGCAGTAAGACCGTGATCGCGGGTGACTTCGAGGGCGGCTTCGACCAGAGCAAGATCCACATTCAGGATCTCGCCCACACATCTCCCGGTGATCAGGCGGCAGAGCGAGATCGCCTCCTGAGGCCGTCCTCGGCGGGCGCCGAGTGCGTTAGTGACCTCGTAGAGGGTCAGATCGAGGGCGGCGACCGGAACGCTTGGGTCAACTGCAAGGACGCGGGCTGACTCGAAATAGCGGTCGCCTCCGTCCTTGGCGGCAACCCAGACGCTGGCGTCGAGCAGGAGCACGTCAGTGGGATTCGCGATCTTCGCGGATCAGCTTGGCGGCATCGCCGCCGAGATCCACGGGTGGGCCCAGGAGGTCTTCGAACTCCTTCCGACGGCGGCCGCTGCCACTCGCCAGCTCACGCTCGACGATCCGCCGCAAGAACCCGCTGCGGGTCTCGCGGTTGGCTCGCGCGCGAGTGTCCAGGCGTTGCAGGAGGTTGTCGGGAATGGAGATCATCACCTTGGCCACGGGATGAGTATATACGGTATTGCCGACAGGCGTCGATATGGGCATTGCGGCAGGGTGGCGGATCGAGACGCACGCGTGGCGCGGAGAAAGCCAAATTTCACAGGCAGGTTTGCGGCAGAAGCGTCAACCTGGGCCGATCTCGACCAGCTCCACCTCGCCGAGCGGCATCTGCAGGAAGCGCGTGCCGGTCGCCTGGAAGGCGTCTGGGTCGCCGGTGCAGAGGAAGTCGTAGCTGCCCTCCCCCCTCGACTCCCGCGCCAAGTCGGAGCCATCGAGGGTCCGCTGCACGGCGGCGGCCACCGCGTGGCCGCCGCTGACGAGGCGGACGTCGCGCCCGAGGATGCGCTGCAGCATCGGCGCCACCAGCGGGTAGTGGGTGCAGCCGAGGATCAGGGTGTCTACCTCGGCCTCCTTCAGCGGCGCGCAGTAGGAGCGAGCCATCGCCATCGTGTCCTCGTCGAAGAGGAAGCCCTCCTGGATGAAGGGCGCCAGGTCCGGCGCCGCCACCTCGGTCACCTCCAGGCCCCGGCCGGCGGCTTCCAGCGCCCGGCGGTAGGCGCCGCTCTCGACAGTGTTCGGGGTCGCCAGCACCCCCACCTTGGCGTTGGCGCTGATCGCCGAGGCGATCTCGGCCTGGGGCTCGACCACCGGCACCACCTCTACCCCCTGCTCCGCGGCCACCTCCCGGGCCACGTCCTCCCCGACCGAGGTGGCCGTGTTGCAGGCGATCACCAGCAGCTTCGCGCCACGCTCCAGCAGCAGCCCGGCGATGCGGGCGATCCGCTCGCGCAGCCACTCCGGGTCCTTGTCGCCGTAGGGGAAGGTGGCGGTGTCGCCGAGGTAGAGGAAGTCCTCCTGGGGCAGCGAGACCAGGCACTCGTGGAGCACGGTGAGGCCGCCGACGCCCGAGTCGAACATCCCCACCGGCTGCGCCGGGCTCAGCTCTGAAGCCGGGGTGGCCAGGAGCTACGGCTTGACCGTCATGAAGAAGATCGTCACCACGACGACAAGCCCCGCGATCGGACCGACGGTGCCGAGGCGGCGCGAGACCTCTTCGAATTCGGCGCTGAAGCTGTCGCCGGCCTTCAGGTCGCGTTCGGCCAGCTCTTGGGCCCTGCGCCCCTGCGGTCGGAAGAACGCGTGCTGCAGCCCGAAGAGGACGAGGATCGCGAGGAAGCCGATCGTGATGAAGGCTTCGCCGCCGTCCCAGTTGCCGTCCGCCATCAGGTAGATGCCCGCCAGCAGGACGACCAGCATCCCTGGATTGACCAGGTAGTTGTCGACCTTGCGGATCGCCTCGAAGAGGGCCGGCGCCGAGCGCGGGTGGCTCGGCATCACCGAGAAGACGATCCCGTAGGCGAAGGTCGGGCCGAAGGCAAGGACGACGGCCAGGATGTGGATGAAGAGACCGACGCTGTAGCCGGTGATGTCCGCCAGCACCATCGCCGGAACCCTATCTCTCAGCGGCGACGGAGCAAGAGAGCGGCCCAGTCGCCCTCCTGCCGACGCTCCACCTCGCGCAGGCCGCTCGGGGCGAACGCGGCTCCCGTCGCATCCAGCTCGGAGGGCAGGAGGCCTGAGCAGACGAGCGTTTGGGGGAGCGGGGAGGAACTCGACGGAGCAACAGCGGGGAGGCTCCGGCGAGTCCCTCCCCGCTCCCGGGTCGGTCGCGCAAGCTGGGCAGCCACCGCGATCAGGATGGGAGCGGTCATGTTGGCGACCACGGTCCGGGCCAACCGGGGAAGCTCTTGGCGGAGGTTGATGCGCTCCGGTCGGAGGGAGATGTCGTTTGCCTGGGCGTTCGCTGCGGCAACTTCCAGCGCGGCCGGCTCATGGTCATAGCCGCGCACGGGGTTCCAGCCGAGTTTCGCGGCTGCGATGGCGAGGACGCCGGAGCCCGTCCCCAGGTCCACCAGCTCACCCCCTGCCTCCCCTGCTGCCTCCAGCTCGCAGAGGAGCTCGAGGCAGAGGCGCGTCGTCGGGTGGGCGCCGGTCCCGAAGGCCTGGCCGGGGTCGACGACGACGTCGATCGCGCCGTCCCGCGGCGCCTCCCAGGAGGGCCGCAGCCAGAGGCGACCGGCCACCAGCAGCGGCTTGTGGAAGTCGCGCCAGCGGTCCGCCCAGTCGTCGGGGACCTCGGTCGAGCTCACCTCGATCCGCCTTCCGGCGACCGCGGCGTCCAAGTCGCCCAGCTCCGGCAGCTCGCCCTCGCCGCCGTAGACCGCGTACTCGACGTAATCCGGCCCCCGCTCCTCCTCGACCCCGTTCGGGGCCAGCACCGTCAGCTCGGCCAGCACCAGGTCCGCCTGCTCGGGCGCGCAGCGGACCGCGAGGCGGATCAAGGGCAGCCCCTCAACCGAAAGCCCGCCGGACGCGGCTGAAGAGGCCCTCGCCGTGCTGCGGGGAGAGGTTGTGCTCCTCGAGGGTGGCGTCGAGGCGCTCCGTCAGCTCGCGCTGGTCCTCGCTGAGGTTGGCCGGGACGAAGACCTCGAGGATCACCCGCTGGTTGCCGCGGCGCCGGCTGCCGAGGCGCGGCAACCCGAGCCCCTTGAGGACGTACTGGTGGCCCGGCTGCGTCCCCGGCGCCACCTCGATCTCCTCCTCGCCCTCCAGGGTCGGGACGGTCACGGTAGTGCCCAGCATGGCCTCCGTCGCCGGGATCGAGGCGGTGCTGATCAGCTCCGTCCCGTCCCGCTCGAAACGCTCGTCCTCGGCCACCCGTACCTCGACGTAGAGGTCCCCCGGGGGCGCCCCTGGCTCTCCCGCGTGGCCGGCCCCCGCGATCCGCATCCGCTGGCCGTCCTCTATCCCCGCGGGCACCTCGATCGCGCTGGTCCGGCTCTGGCGGGTCCGACCGCTGCCGCCGCAGGTCGCACACGGGGACGCGGGGATCTTGCCGGCGCCGCCGCAGGCGTCGCAGGGGGCGCTGCGCACCATCTGCCCGAAGGGAGTCCGCGTCACCTGGCGCAGCTCGCCGGCGCCGCCGCAGCGCTCGCAGGTCGAGATCGGGGTCCCCGGCTCGGCGCCGTTGCCGCGGCAGCGCTCGCAGGCAGCGACGACGTCGTAGGTCAGCTCGCGGCGGACGCCACTCGCCACCTCGCCCAGCTCCATCTCCACCTCGACGCCGACGTCGCCGCCGCCCGCGGCCCGCCGGCCGCCGAAGCCGAAGGCGCCGCCGCCGAAGAACGCCTGGAAGATGTCGTCGATCGAGCCGAAGCCGGCGCCGGGGTCGTAGCCGCCGGATCGCAGCCCCTCGTGGCCGTAGGCGTCGTAGGTGCGGCGCCGCTCGGCGTCGGAGAGGACCTCGTAGGCCTCGGCCGCCTCCTTGAACCGCTCCTCCGCGTCCGGCTCCTGGTTCACGTCGGGGTGAAGCTCGCGGGCCAGGCGGCGGAAGGCCTTCTTGATCTCGCCCTCGCCCGCGTCCCGGGAGACCCCAAGGACCTCGTAGTAGTCCCTCGGCATCGGCTAGTTGTCGTAGATGGTCTCGAAGTAGCGGGAGAGCTCGCGGGCGGCATGGCGGACCGAGCCGATCGCGGTCGCGTAGTCCATCCGCAGCGGTCCGATCACGCCGACCGCCCCGAGGTTGCGGTGCGGCAGCCCGTAGTTGGCGCCGATCACGCTGGCCGAGCGCAGCTCCGGCTGCGGGTTCTCCCCCCCGATCCAGAAGAAGACCGAGCGCTGGTCGAGCGAGGAGCGGAGCATCTGCAGCACCTCGGCCCGCCGCTCCAGCGCCGTCATCAGCTCGTCGGCCCGGGGCAGGTCCGGCAGGTGGGCGTCGGAGAGCAGGCGCGAGGTGCCCTCGACGTAGAGATCGCCGCCCTCGGCGACGAAGTCGGTGAAGGTGGTGCCGAGGGTGGCGACGAACCGCGCCTCCACCCCGCTCAGCTCCGGGTCCGCGAGGCGGCTTTCGATCATCCGCGCCCCCACCCCGAGGCCGGAGAGCGACTCGTTGAGGTAGCTCGAGGCCCACTCGACCAGGCCGCGGTCGACGGGGCGGTCGAACTCGAAGACGCGGCGGGTGACGTCGCCGGTCGAGGCGATCCCGATCACCACGACCTTGTTCGGCTGCAGCCGCAGCACCTCGACCCGGTGGATGGTCGCCGCAAGGCTGGGCTCCGGGGCGGTGGCCATGGCCACCAGGTCGGTCACCTCGGCGAGGGCGACGGTCGCCTCCCGCATCGCCGCGTCGACCTCGCGGCGCAACCGCGAAAGCTCGAGCTCGACGCTCGGCCCCGCCGGCATCGAGCCGGATTCGAGCATCAGGTCGACGTAGCGCCGGTAGCCGCTGTCGGTGGGGACCCGCCCCGCGGAGGTGTGGGGGTGGGTCAGGTATCCCGCCGCCTCCAGCGCCGCCAGCTCCGCCCGCACCGTCGAAGGCCCCCATTCGACCCCCGGCTGCTCCGCCACTTCCTTCGAGGGCACCGGGCGCGCCGAGGCAAGGTGGGCGTCGACCACCAGGCGCAGGATCAACTCTTGCCGCTGCGAAAGCACGCCCTGGATTCTAGGAGGGCGCAAAGCGCCCTCCGCCCTACAGCTCGAGTTCGGCTTCCGCGTTCTTGATGATCTCGGTCTCGCCCTGCCTGGCGACCGTGTCGACCACGACCCGGTCGCCGTCGACCGATTTGACGGCGCCGGAGACGACGATCTCCTGCTCGGGGAACCCCATCCCGCGCATCTGGACCGAGAGCCGCTTCAGGGCCCGCGGATCGCCGTCGGCGAGCGCCGCGTTGGCCTTGGCCATCAGCCCCATCGAGTAAAGGCCGTGGAGGATGTTGCGCGGCAGCCCCACTGCTTTCGCGAACTCGTCGTCGATGTGGATCGGGTTGAAGTCGCCCGAGGCGCCCGCGTAGCGGTGCGGCAGGTACTTGTCCGGCGTCACCCGCAGCTCCGGGATCTGGTCGCCGACGTTCAGATCGCTCATCTCAAACCCCCCTGACGATCAGCGTCCAGGTCCCGCGCACCACCTGCGCGCCGTCCTGGTTGACCGAGTTCGTCTCGAACACGTAGAAGCCTTTGCCGTCTTTCTCCTCGATCGAGAGGCATCTGGCGGTCGTGGTGATCTCGTCGCCGGAGCAGGCCGGCTCGTCCCACTCGAACTGCTGGCCGCCGTGGACCATCGCCGCGAAGTTCATCGCCACCTCGGGGTCGAACATCGCCGGCGCCATCGCCGGGCTGCTGTAGACGACCGCGAACATCGGCGGCGCGACGACGTCGCGAAAGCCGGCCGCCCGGGCCGCCTCGACGTCGAAGTGGACCGGGTTCTCGATCCCCAGCGCGTTCGCGTACTCCCGAATCTTCTCCCGCCCCACCTGGTAAGTGGTGGCGGGCCATTCCTTGCCTACCGCATCGGTCTTGAGTGCCATGGCGCGGCACTCTAACTGGCCGCCTGGCCAGCGCGCTACTCGTCGATCTCCAGCACCGCGAGAAAAGCCTCCTGCGGCACTTCGACCCGCCCCACCGCCTTCATCCGCTTCTTCCCCGCTTTCTGCTTCTTCAGCAGCTTGTTCTTGCGGGTGACGTCGCCCCCGTAGAGCTTGGCGGTGACGTCCTTGCGCAGCGCCTTGACGGTCTCGCGGGCGAGGATGTTGGAGCCGACGGCAGCCTGGACCGGGACGTCGAAGAGCTGGCGCGGGATCGTCTTGCGCAGCCGCCCGACGAGGCGCTTGCCCTGGTCGTAGGCGAAGTCCCTGAAGACGATGATCGAGAGCGCGTCGACCTTCTCGCCGGCGAGGAGGATGTCGACCTTGACCAGGTCGGAGGCGCGGTTGCCGATCGGCTCGTAGTCGAGCGAGGCGTAGCCGCGGGTCGAGGACTTCAGCAGGTCGAAGAAGTCGAGGACGATTTCGGCGAGCGGCAGGTCGTAGCGGATCTGCACCCGCTGCGGGCTGAGGAAGTGCATGTCGACGTGGGTGCCGCGGCGCTGCTGGCAGAGCTCCATCACCGCGCCGACCTGCTCTTTCGGGCAGATGATCGTCGCCCGGATGTAGGGCTCTTCGATCGTCTCGATCGTGCCGGGGTCGGGCAGCTCGGTCGGGCTGTGGACCTCCTTGGTCTCCCCGTTGGTGAGGTTGACGACGTAGCGGACGTTCGGGGTCGTCGCCAGCAGATCGAGGTCGTACTCGCGCTCGAGCCGCTCGCGGACGATCTCCATGTGCAGCAGGCCGAGGAAGCCGCAGCGGAAGCCGAACCCGAGCGCCTCCGAGGTCTCCGGCTCCCAGGAGAGCGCGGCGTCGTTGAGCGAGAGCTTCTCGAGCGCGTCGCGGAGGTCTTCGTAGCGGTCGGTGTCGATCGGGAAGAGGCCGCAGAAGACCATTGGCCGCACCTCGCGGTAGCCCTCGAGCGGCCCGGCGGCGGGGTTGCCCTGCGCGGTGAGGGTGTCGCCGACCCGCAGCTTGGTCACGTCCTTGATCCCGGTGATCAGGTAGCCGACGTCGCCGGCGTCCATCCCCTCGACTCCGACCATCGTCGGCCGGAAGAAGCCGATGTCGTCGATGTCGGCTTCGGTCCCGTTCTGCATCGCCAGGATCCGGGCGCCCTTGCGAAAGGAGCCGTCGACCATCCGCACGTAGGCGATCACGCCGCGGTAGGGGTCGAACTCGGAATCGAAGATCAGGGCGCGGGTCGGCGCCCCGGGCTTGCCGCGGGGCGGCGGGATGCGCTCGACGATCGCCTCCAGCACCTCGAGCACCCCCTCCCCGGTCTTGGCTGAGATCTGCAGCGCTTCCTCGGGGTCGCCTCCGAGCAGGTCGGCGATCTCCCCGGCGACCCGCTCCGGCTCGGCGCCGGGCAGGTCGACCTTGTTGATGACCGGGATCAGCTCGAGCCCGTTCTCGATCGCCAGGTAGGTGTTGGCGACCGTCTGCGCCTCGACGCCCTGGGCGGCGTCGACCACCAGCAGGGCGCCCTCGCAGGCGGCGAGGCTGCGCGAGACCTCGTAGGAGAAGTCGACGTGCCCGGGGGTGTCGATCAGGTGCAGGTGGTAGGTCTCGCCGTTCTCAGCCGTGTACTCGACCCGCACCGCCTGCGCCTTGATCGTGATCCCGCGCTCGCGCTCGAGGTCCATCGAGTCGAGCAGCTGCGCCTGCATTTTCTTCGGGTCGACGGCGCCGGTGAGCTCGAGGATGCGGTCGGCCAGGGTCGACTTGCCGTGGTCGATGTGGGCGATGATGCTGAAGTTTCGGATGTGGTCCATCGGCGTGGGGAGTATGGCCGACGAGGGTCACCGGCCGGCGGGTCCTGTCACGGCAGGAGACCCACCCCCTCCGAGGACACCTCGGAGGGGGTCCCCCCTACCGCGCCACCCGCCGGAGGAGCGTCTTCAATCACAGGTCGAAGGGCTCAGCGCTTTCGGGAGCTCGAAGACGACCGTCGGCGGCTTTTTCAGGATCGGGTGTGCTCCGGCGTCTTCGATCCACTTTGCCGAGGGTGGGTACGGGGGCTTGCCGGCTTCCTCGCGGTCGCGGGTGGCTACTGCGTAGTCGTAGTTCCCTTCGTCCAGAAGCCGGAGGTACCGGCGGCAGGTGCCGGGCGGTTCGAAGCCGCCGTGGGGGCGCTCCAGGCCGAGGTACTGGACGTGATTGGTGAGGTCGGTGCCGAACAGGGGGTACTGGCGGGTGCTGGTGGTGGCGATGCGGGAGTCGCTGACGTCGCGGGCCCAGGCGAAGGCGGCGTCGAGGCCGGGGGCGGTGAAGGTCGGGTCCTCGTACCGATCCGCGAGGTAGTGCCGCTGGATCGGATAACCGAAGGCGACAGCAAGGACAAGAACCGCCGCGAGCACCCAGCCCGGGCGGACTGCGAGGGTGCCCCCTTCATTTGCACCGCTATGCGAAGCAAATGAAGGGAGCACCTTGCCGGGGAGTGCCGCTGGCAGGAGTGCGAGGCCGAGGACGAGGGCGGGAGCGAGGTAGCGAAGGCCGGATTCGAAGCCGCGGGGCATGCCCTCGGGACCGGAGGCCGAGGTCGGGGCGACGAGCCAGGCAAGGGCACTGGCGAGGCCAACCAGGCCGGCGATCCCGAGCGCCTCTCGGTTGCGCGATTCCTTTGTCGGCCCATGCACGACAAGGGAACCGCGCAACTGGAGGACGGCGAGGAGGAGGCCGGCGGCGGCGGCGAGGAGCAGCAGCGGCCAGAGGAGCCAGAGGCCATCGTGGAGGCCAGGGAGGAGCCAGTCCGACCAGACGCCGCCGTCGGTCAGGTAGCCGAGGACCGAGTGCGCTTCGCGGCCGCCGAGCGCCTGCTCGGGCGCCGGCAAATCGATCGGCCCGAGGTGGTGGATCCAAGGCAGCGGGTTGCCGCTGTGGGCGAGGTTCCGCAGGTACCAGTAGCCGCCGCCGGCGAGCGCGGCCAGCGACCCGGCGGCGAGGCTGCGCCACCGCGCCGGGCGCGGGGAGGCGGAGGCGAGGCCGAGGACCAGCACGACCGCAGGGAGGAGGAAGTTGAGCTTCGTTCCGGCCGCCAGCCCGGCGGCCAGGCCGGCGACGAGCGCGGTGCGCACGTCGCGCTCGCCGTTCAGGGCGATCGCGACGGCGCCCAGCAGGAAGAAGATGCCGACGATGTCGTTCCGCGCCTCGCCGGCCTGATCGGCAAGCGCCGGCACGCTGAGCGCGACGGCCCCGAGGGCCAGCGACCACGGCGCGACCCGGTATGGCCGCCCGATGCACCAGCAGGCGACCAGGCAACCGGCGAACCAGCCGAGGTTCAGCAGCGGCGAGAGGACATCCCGATCGAAGGCCAGCATCCCGATTGCGTGGAAGATCTCGGCGTTCGCGGGGTAGAACCAGGCGAGGAACTGCGGGGCGATGAAGTGCAGGTCCCAAGTGCTCCCGCTTTGGAAGAACCCCGCCGCGAACGGCCCGTGGTACCAGGTCGAATCGAACCCGGTCATCCCAGTCGAGAGCCGCGTCTTCGTCTCCAATGCGAAGCGAATCACGGCGATCGCCGCTATCGCCAGCGCGATCAGCACCGGGAGGGGGGTCATCCGCACCCTTACTTGCTGGTCAGGGTGCGGATGACCTCCCTCCCCCTCGGGGTGCGGGATGAGCTTCCACAGCGCGACGCCGACGGCCGCGACGAGGACGAGATACGGGAGGGGCTCGAACCAGGCGATGGTTCCAAGCAGCTCGGCGCCCCAGATCAACAGGGCCAGGGCGACGACCGCAGTCGCCAGCTGCGCCGGTGCCCCCTCGAACCTCGGCAGCAGCCACCGACGCAGAGCCGCCCCGCCCAGCCAGGCGAACCCGCCCAGCAGCAGGATCTCGACGACCCCCAGCAGGTACCGCCCAGGCCCGAGCATCCCTCCTAGCGACCCCGGCGCCCCGGCAGCAGGCGGCTCATCTGCTCCAGCTCCTCAACCCGGAGCAGCCTGGCAACCGCGACGTAGACGAGACCGCCCGCGGCGAGACCGACCCCCAGCGAGACGATTTGCCCGCCCAGGCCGCGGCCCAGCACCTGGTCGAGCACGTCCCAGACGACCCAGCTGATCGCCGCGAGCCCCGCGGCCGCGACTGAGATCCGGACCGCGGCCGAGATCAGGCGCCGCAGCTCGAGCCCGTCGAGGAGCCGGCGCAGGATCACGCCCTGGGCGACGACGCTGGCGGCGGTGGCGATCGCGGTCGAGGCGACGATCCCGCCGACGCCGAGGTGGTAGAGGCCGAGCGCCGCGAGCGCGGTCACCGCCAGGTTGCCCAGGGCGATGCCGGTCGGCACCCACGGGCGCTGCAGGCTGAAGAAGGTGCGGGTGAGGAGCAGGAAGAGGCCGTTCGTCGGCAGCGAGAAGGCGAACCACCAGAGCGCCGTCGCCACCACGTCGGTCTCCGCCGAATCGAAGGCGCCGCGCTGGTAGACGAGCCGGATCATCGGCTCCGAGAGGGCAAGGATGGCCGCCGCCGCCGGCACCAGGACGAAGAGGATCTGGCGCATCCCGTTGGCCATCGTCGCCCGCAGGCTGTCGAGCTCCCCGGCGTTGGCGAACCGGGCCAGCGTCGGGAAGAGGACGGTGGCGATCGCCACCGAGAAGATCCCCTGCGGCAGCTGATAGATGCGGAAGGCTTTGTCGATCGCCGCCGGCGCCTGCTCGGAGACGAGGCTGCCGAAGAGGCTGTTGATGACCAGGTTGAAGTTGATCAGCCCGAGGCTGATCGTCACCGGCAGCATCAGCACCAGCACCCGCCGCACCCCCGGGTGCCGCCAGTCGAGGCTGAAGCTGAACCGGAACGGCGTGTTGCGCAGGTCCCAGGCCGGGATCAGCAGCTGCACCAGGGTCCCGACGAGGATCCCGATCGCGTAGGCGTAGATCCGATCCTGCCCCTCGAACATCGGCTCGAGTACGACCAGGACGAGGATGATCGTCAGGTTCCAGAACAGCGGCGAGATTGCGAAGGCGCCGAAGCGGTCGTAGCTGTTGAGAATGCCGACGACGATGCCGCTGATCCCGAGCAGGACCAGGATCGGGAACAGGACCTGCGAGAGGGCGACGGTGAGGTCGAGGAGCTCCCCTTCGAAGCCGGGCGCGACGAGGGGCATGATCACCGGTGCCAGCAGGACGAAGAGAGCCGTGATCGCCCCCAGCACCATCGTCACCAGCAGCAGCAGCGTCGAGGCGAGCCGGAACGCCTCCCTGTAGTCCTTTTTGCCGATCAGTTCGGTGAAGACCGGGACGAAGGCCGGCTGCAGCGCCGCGTCGGCGAAGAGCGCCCGGATCAGGTTCGGGACCTGGAAGGCGATCGTGAACGCCGACATCGGCCCGCTGACGCCGTAGTAGCCGGCGGCGACCACCTCGCGGCCGAGCCCCGCCACCCGCGAGGCAGCGGTGGCGATCGAGAAGAAGGCGGTCGAACGGGCGATCCGCCCCGCCCCGCGGCCGGGCGGGGGCTTGCGCGGGGTTTGCGGTGCCCTGGTCGTCTCCAAGCTCTTGTCGATTCCGGTTCGGGGGCGACTGGGCCGGCTTCAGTCGCTATAGTCGGCGGCCGCCCAGAGCCGGCAAGGCGCCTGCTCGGGTACTTGACATGGCCAACATAGCCTCACAGAAGAAGCGGATACTGCGCAGCGAGCGCGAGCGCACCGAGAACCGGCTGCTGACCAGCACGGTGAAGACCCACTTCCGCCGACTCGAAGCCGCGGTCGAGGGCGGCGACGCCGAGGCGATCGCCGCCGAGCAGCGCGATCTGGTCTCGAAGATCGACAAGGCCGTGCAGAAGGGCGCCCTCCATAAGAACACCGGCGCACGCAAGAAGGCCAAAGCGGCCCGCATTGCCTCAGGCGCTTAGGGCGCGAAAACCAAGCAGGTCAAGGACGAGGTAGGGAGTGTGCTCTGCACATGACCGACCGAGGACGCCGAGATGCGCCGGTTTGCAGCGTCCTAAGCGCCTGAGGCCTGACGTAAAGCCAGCGTTAGCGCAAGCTCGTCGCCGTAGTCGGCGCCCCCGCGGCACCAGAGCTCGAGGTCGGCGAGGGCCTCCGTGGCCGTCCGCAGGCCCGCGAGGTCGACTTCGCGCAGGCGCGAGACGAGCTGCTTGGCGGCATAGGGGTGCATCTTCAACGACGATTCGACCTGCTTGGGCGGGATCCCCTCCTCCAGCTGGGCGGCGGCTGCGCAGGCGCTGCGCAGGCGCGAGGCGAGGCCGTAGATCAGCCCGGTCACGTTCTCGCCCTGCCCGAGCAGGTGCTCGGCGGTCTGCAGCGCGGCCGCCGCGTTGCCTTCGACCAGCGCATCCGAGAGGGACCAGACCGCCGCCTCGGAGGTATCGGCGACCATCTCCTGCAGGTCCGCGGCGCGGACCTCCCCCCCCTCGCCCGCCCAGAGCGCCAGGCGCTCGAGCTCGTTGCGGAGGCGCAGCCGGTTGGCGCCCATCCGCTCGACCAGCAGCCGCGCCGCCGCCGGCTCCAGCCGCAGGCCCAGCCCCCGGGCTTCGCCGAGCAGGACCCGGGGCAGGTCCCGCGCCGACGGCGCGGCGAAATCGTGGACCTCGCCGTCCGCCGCTTCGACCGCTTTGACGAGCTTCGCCGGCAGCTTGCCACGGCAGATCAGGACCAGGGTCAGGTCCGGCGGCAGCTGCCGCAGGGCGTCGAGCACCGGCTCGAGCTGCCTCTCCCGCCAGCGCTCGACACCGTCGGCGAGCAGGTAGCGCCTGCTGCCCATCAGCGACATCGCGGGAACCGCCGCCAGCAGCGCCTCGTGGTCCGGCATTCCCTTCCCCTCGGCCGGCTCGAACACCTCCAGCGCGGCCGACCCGCCGTCGCGTTCGGCGCGCGCCCGCAACCGCGCCCGGGTGGCGTCGATCTTCGCCTCGTCGGTACCGCCGATCAGGTACAGCGCCCGCATCTCGGCCATCGCGCGAGTCTACGTCCCGGCCCGGCCCGCCGGCGCCGTTACTCGTCGTGGCCCTTGGCGAGCCCGTTCGCCAACACCGGATCGACCGCTTCGCCGCTCGCGCGCGAGGAGGCGTTGCCGGAGGAGGCTTCGATCCCCCGCTCGCTGGCGTGGCTGGCGGCCGCCGCAGAGGAGGAGTTGCCAGGTGCCTGCGCGATCCCGGGAGGAGGCGAGGAGGTGGTCGCCTCCGGGGGCGGGGCCACCGGAGGCGGCGAGGAGACGGGACTCGAGGGAGCGGTCGGAACCGAGGGAGCGGCTGGCGGCGATTGCGGTGGAGCGGAGGGAGCCGGCGCCGGCGCGCCGCCTCCGCCGGCCGATCCACCGC
>JBKPOX010000137.1:0-3657 GCA_046733335.1 Actinomycetota bacterium
TCCTCCGCCTGGTCATGGCCGCCCACGAGCACGCCATGAACGCCCGGCTCATCGCCTTGATGGTTGCTGGCTCCTCGTCGGCGATCACCACCGGCAGCTTCGCCGTGTCCGGCAACCCGGTGTTCAACCAGGTCGTCGGCGGCATGGCCCTGGCCGCCCTCGACTACCGGGCCCGTTACGCCATGAACGACGGCACCGTCCTGGAGGCGGTCGCGCCCAAGTGGCTGCTCGGGGCGATCGTGGCCGACTTGGCTTGGCGGTCCGGCGGCGGCGGCGACCTGCTGTCGGCGACCCGGGCGCAGATCAACGGCTACCTGGCCGACCGCGGTGTCCGCGTGCAGTGGGTCGACGACTACCAGGTCCGCGGCTCCGGTCTCCCCGGCGTGTCCGGTGGCCTGACCGCCTGGCCGAGGACGGCCGACTTCCTGCTCTACGCGGCCGGGACCTTCGTCCGCGGCGACGGCATGACCCTCGACCTGGGCATCGTCCGGGACTCTGTCCTAAACGCGGAAAATGACTTTACCGCGGCTTTTACGGAGGAATGCCACCTGGTGGCCAAGGTCGGCCACGAGAGCCGTCGGTACACCGTCCAGTTCGCGGTCAACGGCGCTTCGCCTGCGGCCGCGGCGGCCGGCAGCTACGTCTAGCCGGACCGGACCCCGGAGGTGCTGGACAGCAACGAGAGGAGGTAGGGCGTGGCCGGGCCGAGAAGTCTGGTCGACGGGCCACGCCCCACCCCGTCGGCGTACGGCCTCCTGTCGGCGGCCGAACTCCGCGGCGGCGACGGCGATGTCCATTGGCAGAACGGCATCCAGTTCGAGACGAACTGCCCGAACCTGACCGCGAACACGGGCACGACCTACGACGAGTGCATCGCCATCACCGGGGTCGGTGCCCCCAGCCCACCCCCAGCCGAGGCAGCGAATGCCACCTACCGGTGGCGGGCCGCGATGCCGTTCACCGTCTACGAGCAGTTCGACTGCTCGGCCGTCGGATTGGACCAGGCCACCAACAAGGCCGAGCAGGCCCTCGCCAAGGCCGAGGCGTGGCAGATCGAGCGGGCGTTCTGGACCGGGCAGGCCGCCGGGACGAACAACATCGCGCTCCCGCACCTGGCCCACTCGGCGGCCGAGATCGTCGGTAGCCAGGGCATCCTCCTCCAGTCCCCGGCGGTGACCGGGGTCTCCGGGTATCCGGCGAGCGCGGGGCCGTGGCCGATCGCCCAGGGCATGGGGATCCTCGAGAAGCTCATGGCCGACTGCATCAACGGGGTCGGGGTCGTCCACGTCCCCCCCCAGGTCATCCCCAAGCTCGGCGGGATCATGGGCTTGGACCGGCGCGGCCCGGCTCTCTACACCAGCAACGGGAACCAGCTGGCCATCGGGAACGGCTACCCCGGCACCGGCCCGGGTGGGCAGACGGTCACCCAGGACGCGGCCTGGATCTACGGGACCGGCCCGGTGGTCGTCTACCGCGGCCCGGTCCGGGTGCTGTCCTCACCGGAGGCGTTCGACCGGGCCGAGAACACCGTGCGGCTCCTGGCCGAACGGACCGTGGTGGCCGCCTGGGACTGCTGCCATTTCGCCGTCCAGATCAACCTCACCGCCTAGCAGGAAAGGACAGCTCAGATGGCCGTGTGCGCGACCCCGATCAAGGGGACCGTGTTCCGCGTGGTGGCGGTCGACGCGTGCGGCGTGCCCGTCACCGGCGGCTCGAGCGCGGTGTTCGTCAACGATGGGTTCATCAGCATCGGGTTCAGCCCGCAGTTTGAGGAGGGCACGGAGTTCATCCTCCGCAACGCCGACGGGCAGATCATCGTCAACCAGAAGGACGACAGCGCGTTCAAACGGTTCATGGTCACCGTGACCATGGCCAAGGTCGACCCCGAGCTCATGTCCTACCTGATGAACACCCGGACCTTGAGCGTGGGGTCGCCGCTGGTCACCGGGGCCGGCTTCTCGGTCAAATCCGGCCAGTGGACGAACCGGATCAGCCTGGAGGTGTGGCAGCGCGTCGCCGGCAGCGGAGCCTGCTCGGCGTCCGGGCAGCAGCAGTACGTCTACCACGCGCTGCCGAACGTGGGGGCGATCCGGATCGGCGACGACACCATCGAGAACAACCCCAGCCAGCTCTCCTGGACGGCGGAGACGGCCGACCCGAGCACCTTGTGGGGTGACGGGCCCGGGACGGGGACGAGCTGGATTACGCCGGCGGTGGTGCAGACCCTGGAGCATCGGCTGTGGGCGATCACGACCACGGCGCCTCCGACCGCGACCTGCGGGAAGGCGACGCTGACCTGATGCGTGGAAGGAAGCTGGGCGCTCGAGCCGCGGCGTGGTTCTCGGCGCGGGGGATGTCCCTCGTCAGGTACCCCGTCCTTCGCCGAGCGTCCAGCTTCGAGGAGACAGGATAGTGCACGGGTCGGTCCTCGGGTTCTTCGCCTACGGTGCCCTCCAGACCAAGGAGGTCGCCGGCCGCGACGTGCTCGAGGTCGGCAGCCTGAACGTCAACGGGTCGGTACGGCGCATGGTCGAGGCCCGCAGGCCGGCCTCCTACACGGGTGTCGACGTGGTCGACGGGCCGGGCGTGGACGAGGTCGTCGACGGCGAGCAGCTCCTGGACCGGTTCGGGCAGAACCGCTTCGACGTCGTCGTCTCGACCGAGACCATGGAGCACGTCGCCGACTGGCAGCGGGTCCTGGTCAACATGGTGGCGGTCCTCCGGCCCGGCGGGGTCCTGGTCGTCACCACCCGTTCGCCGGGGTTCGCCTACCACCATCCACCCGACCGCTGGCGCTACACCCAGCAGGCGTTCGCCCAGCTCGGCGAGGCGCTTGGCCTGGAGCCGATGGTCCTGATGGACGACCCGGAGTATCCGGGCCTGTTCTGGAAGGTCCGTAAGCCGGTCGACGGCTGGGACCGGCAGCAGGTCGGGGTCCTCCGCCACCTGGACGTGCCCGGGGTCACCGAGATGGTCGAGCCGTACACCTGGCTGGGGCTGCCCTGTCAGCCCGACGGGACCGGCTACTACCGGTTCTGGCAGCCCTGGAACCAGCTGGCCCGGCGCAGCGGCCACACGGCGCTGATCCCCCCACCGGGCCAGCACGACTTCACCCCCGACGACGACCAGGTCGAACAGGTCGACCTCCTGGCCGCTCAGCGGCCCAACGGCCCCCGGACGGTACGGGCCTGGCGGCGGTGGAAAGGCACCGTCCGGCTGGTCTACGAGGCCGACGACAACATCCTGGAACCGGACCCGTCAGGGCTGCCCAACTGGCTCGAGGAGCCGCTGCGGGAAACGACCCTGGAATGCCTGCGGCTAGCTGACCTGGTCACCTGCTCGACTGACCCGCTGGCTGAGGTGTTCGGCCGCTACAACCCGAACGTGGCCGTGATCGGCAACCACGTCCACGAGGACCTCCTCGGCCTGGAACGACCCACCTGGGCGCCGGGGCGGGTCACCGTCGGGTGGGCCGGGGGCCTGACCCACCTTCAGGACATTGCCCTGCTCCAGCAGCCCCTCAAGGAGCTGCGCCGCACCACCAGCGGCTACGACCTCCACTTCCTGGGCATGGACTACCGGCCCCTGTTCACCCAGGGCGGCCGGTTCACCCCGTGGCAGCCGAACGTGTGGGACTACTACCGGGCCATCGACTTC
>JBKPOX010000138.1:0-9567 GCA_046733335.1 Actinomycetota bacterium
TGCGCCACCCGCCTGCTCGCCGCCTGGATCGCCTTCCCGTTCATGTACCTGGTCGGGATCGGGATCATGTACCTGGCCAGCTATCTGGCCGTCGTCCAGCAGATCGGCGACGTCTCCTCGGGGGGCTACTTCCTGATCTTCTGGATGTTCCAGAACCCGCCCGACCTGATCTTCAGCCTGATCAAGGGAATGTTCATGGCCACCGCGATCGTGATGGTCGGGTGCTACTACGGGTACACCGCGTCCGGAGGTCCGGTCGGGGTCGGGACCGCGACCGCCAAGTCGATGGTCCTCAACATCGTTCTGGTCCACATCATCGGGATGCTTGGGACCCTTGTCTTCTGGGGAGCGAATCCCCGTGCGCCGATAGGAGGCTGACGTGCCGATCGAGGAAGAGAACCGCTTCGAGGCGGAGGAGAACCGCGCCGAGGAAGAGGAGCTGCGCGACGAAGCGACCTCGAGCGCCGAAGCGCCGCCGGAGGTTGTCACCGATTCCCGCCGCGAGACGACCGAGGAAGGCCCCTACGTGAGCGAGGACGGGGCTGTGATGGGCCGGGACTTCGTGATCCCGGGCGTCAACCCCCGCGACGAAGACCCCTACAAATTCCACACCGGCACCAAGCGCGACCACGGCGGCGAGGACGCGATCGAGATCATCGACCTCGTCAAGCAGTTCGGCCGCGCGCGCATCCTCAACGGCCTCAACCTCGGCCTGCCCGAGGACCAGGTCTCGATGGTCCTGGGCCCCTCGGGTACCGGCAAGAGCGTGCTGATCAAGCACATCGTCGGGCTGCTCTACCCGGATTCGGGCGACGTCCTCGTCCACGGCGAGTCGATCCCGAACATGACCGACGACGAACTCTTCGAGGTGCGGAAAAAGTTCGGGCTGCTGTTCCAGGACGGGGCCCTGTTCGGCTCGATGAACATCTACGACAACGTCGCCTTCCCGCTGCGGCAGCACACCGACAAAGGCGAGGAAGAGATCGGCGAGATCGTCAACCGCCGCCTCAAGGAGGTCGGCCTCTCCGAGGCGACCTACAAGATGCCGAACGAGCTCTCCGGCGGCATGCGCAAGCGCGCCGGCTTCGCCCGGGCGCTGGTGCTGGAACCGGCGATCGTGATGTTCGACGAGCCCGACTCCGGCCTCGATCCGGTCCGCACGGCGCTGCTCTGCGAGCTGATTCGCGAGGTCCACGCCGAGAACGGCGGCTGCTACCTGGTGATCAGCCACGACCTCGGCACCGCGCGCCGCATCGCCGACTTCATCGCCGTGCTCTGGAGCGGCAAGATCGTCGAGTCCGGCCCCAAAGAGGAGCTGTTCGACTCGAGCAACCCGTTCGTCAGCCAGTTCCTCAACGCTGACGTCACCGGGCCGCTCTCGATGGACTGAGATCCGGGTTGGGCGTCGGTAGCTGGCTCGGCCGGGTCGCGGCGTGGGCGGCCGGGCACGCGGCCCCGCTGCTCGCGATCGCGGCGCTCGTCGCGGTGGGCGCCGCCGTGGCGGCTACCCAGCTCCCGACCGACGCCGGGGTCGAGACCCTCGCCGAGCCGGGATCGGCGGCCAGCCAGGCGACGCAGGAGGTCCGCGAGGAGTTCGGCGAAGAACCCGTCGTCGTCCTCGTCAAGGGCGAACTGCCGCAGCTGATCCTGACCCGGAACGTCTTCAAGCTGCTGCGGCTCGAGGGCTGTCTCTCGGGCAAGGTGCCGGAGGGGGCCGAGCCGATCCCCGGTCCCTGCGCCGAGCTCGCCGAGATGCGGGCGGTGGAGTTCCTGACCGGGCCGGCGACCTTCCTCAACGAGTCGGTGGTGCAGATCGAAACCCAGCTGCGGCGGCTGGCCGAACACGTGCCGGCGGCCCGGTTCCGCGAATACCTGCTGGCGGTGGCGACCAGGTACGGGATCACCAGCGTCCCCACGATCGACAACGAAGAATTCGTCGCGACCGTCGTCTTCGACCTCGCGCGCCCCCGGGGGACCCCAAAGGCGCGCCTCTCCTACGTCTTTCCCAACGCCCGCTCGGCCCAGATCGTGCTGCGATTGAAGCCGGATCTGAGCGAGGTCGAGAGGCGGCGGGCGATCGACCTGATCGAAGCCGCGGTCGAGGAGACGACGCCGCGGAAGGCCTGCGCCGAGGGGGGCACGCCGGCGCCGTGCTTCACCCTCGAGCGCGGCAGCTACGTCGTCTCCGGAGCCCCGGTCGTGATCGACGACGTCGCGACGGCGCTGAAGGACGCCCTGCTCGTCCTCTTCGCGGTCGCGATCGCCGTCATGGCCGGCGTCCTGCTCCTGGTCTTCCGGTCGCGCTGGCCGCTGCTGCCGCTGGCGATCGCGCTGATGGCCGTCGCGGTCACGTTCGGGCTGCTCGCCCTCCTCGGCGGCTCACTGACGATGGCCTCGATCGCCGCGCTGCCGATCCTGATCGGGCTCGCCGTCGACTACGCGATCCAGTTCCAGGCGCGGTTCGACGAGAGCTCATCCGCGAGAGAGGCGGCTGCAGCGGGGGGACCGACCATCGCCGTCGCCTGCCTCGCTACCGCCGTCGGATTCCTGGCGCTGCAGCTTTCGCCGGTGCCGATGGTGCGGGGCTTCGGCTGGCTCCTGATCGTGGGTGTCGCCGTGGCGTTCGTCTTGGCGCTCACGGTCGGGCTGGGGACGTTGGCGCGCTGGCGGGCGGGTCCTGTCGCCGCAGGGGACCCACCATCCCCGAGGAGACCTCGGCGATGGTCCCCGCTACGGCGCCACCCGCCCGTCGAGCATCTTTTGTCTCTGGCTCGGGCGTATCCGGCGGCGGTGCTGAGCGTCGGGGTGGCGCTGGCGATCTGCGGCTGGATCGCGGGGACGCGGGTCGAGACGGTCTCCGACATCAGGTCGCTGGCGCCGCAGGGCATCGAGGCGGTCGAAGGGCTGAACGAGCTGCAGGAGACGACGGGGGTCTCGGGAGAGCTGGACGTGCGCGTCGAAGCCCCTGATCTAACCGATCCGGCGACGATCGAGTGGATGGCTGGGTTCAAGAAGCGGGTCTTGGAAAGCAGTGGATTCGAGGGCGAAGATCCGAGCTGCCTGACGGCGGATCTGTGCCCGGGGCCGGCGTTGTCCGACTTCCTGATCCGAGGCGGAGAAGAGCCGACGAGGCGGGGGATCGAAAGCACCCTCGCCGCCCTCTCGCCCTACGCGCTGCGGCAGGTGGCGCCGGTCGACCCGCGGACGGGCCGGGTCGGCAACGTCGCCCTGATGACGTTCGGCATCCGGGCGCAGTCGCTCGAGGACCAGCAGGAGCTGATCGAGCGGGTGCGGGGTGCGGTCGGCGATCCGCCGCCGGGGGTGGAGGTGGAGCCGGCCGGGCTGCCGGTGATCGCGGCGAAGTCGGCTGCCGATCTGTCGAGCAGCAGGTACTGGCTGACGCTGGCCGGCCTCGGCCTCGTGGCGGCGACGCTGCTCCTCGTCTACCGCTCCTGGCGCCGCGCCCTGATTCCGCTCCTGCCGACCGTGCTGGCGACCGGTTGGGCCTCGCTGCTCCTCTGGATCACCGGCATCCCGCTGAACCCGATGTCGGCGGCGCTGGGGGCGCTGACGATCGCGATCGCGACCGAGTTCGGGGTGCTGCTGGTCGGCCGGTTCCACGAGGAGCGCGCCGGCGGCGCCGGGGTGGAGGAGGCGCTGCGCCTCGCCTACGCACGAACGGGCGCCGCGGTCCTGGCCTCCGGGACCACCGCGATCGCGGGATTCGCGGTGCTGGTCGCGAGCGAAGTCCAGATGCTGCGGGACTTCGGGCTGGTCACCGTGGCCGACCTCCTCGCCGCCCTGATCGGAGTCATGCTCGTCCTGCCGGCGACCCTGCTCCTGCTGGAGAATCGATGAGGGACCGCTACTCGATCGTCGTCGGGCTGCTCTTCCTGGTGGTGATCGGCATCGCCGCGATCAACACCCTCGACGGGGGCGGGGGAGGGGAGACGCTCGGCCTCGACCGGCTCCCCGATCGCTGGCCGCTGCCGGAGTTCGCGGTCCCGGAGGGCGCGGGGAAGCTGGAAGGCGACGCCAACGTCGCCCAGGACGACTGCGAGACCTCCGCCATCCCCTGCCCCGAGGGCTCCCGCCGCACCCCGGCCTGCCGGATCGATCCGGCGGAAGCGATCCGCGTCTGCGACCTCTTCGAGCGGCCGCTGGTGATCTCGTTCTGGTTCACCAAAGGCAGCGGCTGCGAGGGCCAGCAGGATGTGGTCGAGCGCCTCCATCGGCGCTACCGTGGACGGGTGGGTTTCCTCTCGCTCGACATCCGCGACGACAGGGACACCCTGCGCGAGTCGATCCGCCGCCACGGCTGGGTGATGCCGGTCGGCTACGACCGCGACGGCGCCGTCGCCAGCCTCTACCGGGTCGGCGGTTGCCCGACCTTCGCCTACGTCTATCCGGGTGGCACCCTGCAGGACGCCAGCATCGGCGAGCTAACCGCCGAGCAGCTGGCCCGGCGCGTCGTCCGGCTCCTCGCCGCGACCAGGGCAGCGGAAGGGGTCTGAGGTGGCCGAGGCGGCGGCGCAGCGGATGGGCTGGGTCCCGGCACCCCGGCAGGGCTGGGTCGCGCCGCGCATCGCCTCCGAGTTCCCGGGCCTGGGGATCGCCTGGGTCGAGGTGGACGCGAAGCCCGGCCGGAGCCCTGACCCGGTGCGCCGGCGGCTTCGCGACCTCTCCGACCGCACCAACGGCGCCCAGGCGATCCGCCTGCGCGAACGGCCGATTCCCTGGGCCTACCGCGTCTTCTTCCGCCAGATCGGCCTCGACCCCGACCGTACCCGCACCCCCGCGGAGCAGTTGATGCTCGACCGCCTCCACGACGGCGGCTTTCGCAGCAAGGGGCTTCCGGCCGACGCCCTCGACCTGGCGATCGTCGAGACGGGGGTGGCGCTGCGAGCCTTCGACGCGGACCGGATCGACGGCGACCTCTGTATCCGCGAGTCGGCCCCAGGAGAGTCCCTGCCGGGGCACCCGGCGGAGCTGAGGAGGGGCACCCTGACGGTCGCTGACGAGAGGAAGCCGGTCGGCATGCTCTTCGGTCCGACGGCCGATGGATACCGGGTCGAGAGCGAGAGCCGCCGGATCGCCGTAGCCGCGGTCCAGGTCAAGGGCGTCCCCCAGATCGCCGTCGAGGAGGCTCTGTGGATCGCCGCATCGACGTTGGAGGCCTCCTGACCTACACTTTGGCGAGATGCCCGCTCTGCTGAAACACGACGAGCTTGCCGGGCTCGGGATCGGAGTCGACGAGCGCGAGGCGCGGCGCGAGCTGCGCCGCCAGATCTCGCGGCTGGAAGCGGAGCTGGCGGGGCTGTTCGGCCAGGCCTTCGGCCACGCCGAGATCCCCCACCGGGTGGAGGGAGTCAGCGAGGCGCCGCGCCTGCTCGACCTCGGCGAGCTGGAGGCGGTTCGCGACCGTCTCGCCGCCCGGATCGCCGAGTCCCGCTCGACGCTCGACCGGCGCGCCGAGCTCGAGGCCCGCAACCGGGAGCTGCTGCGCGAGATGCTCGCCCGGCCGGAGCAGTTCAAGTGGGTCCAGGTGAGCCGTGCCGACGTCGGCGAGCCGGGCTGCGGCGCCTGGCACTCGCGCCCGTTGCTGGGCCCGATCGGGATGCTGATGGGCTGGTGGCGGGTCAAGGTCTCCTCCGGATGCCCGTTATCCGGGCGGCTTGCGGCCGTTGAGCGTCGAGTCGAAGCCCGCGAAACGGGTCCCCGCATCTGACGACCGCCCCCCGGCCCCGTGGGGGGATGCGCCGCTGGCCGAGCTGGTCATCCTCGCCGGCATCGTCTCGCTGGCGATCGGCGCGATCGGCGGTCACCCCACGCTGATCGGCGTCGGCGTCGTCTGCGCCGGCCTCGGCGGCCTGGAGGTGGCGATCCGCGAGCACTTCGCCGGCTATCGCTCCCACACGACCCTGCTCGCCGGCGCAGCCTTCGTCCTCGTCACCGGCCTCGTCTTCTACCTCGGCAACCAGATCCTCGCTGTCGCCCTGGCCCTGGGCGCGATCGCCTTCGCCATCACCTTCCACCTAGCCCGCCGAGCCTTCCAACGCGCCTCCGGCGGCCTCAGCTACCGAATCAGCTCCCGCGGCTAAAACCTTGGACGCTCGAATCTGAGAAGAGCGAGGGGTGACCCTCTCCAGACACTCAACCGCGAGCCATAGGCGAGCGGTGTCTGGAGAGGGTCACCCCTCGCGCCCTCAACGCACTGCACCTAGACGGCGAGCGCCTCGCGCCCCGCCGAACGACTCGCCAGCTCCTGCGCCAGCAGGCGCCGCTGCCGCTCGGTCAGCGTCCCCAGCTGCTTGTTCTCGTTCAGCGCCAGCGGCACCAGGAACTTGCGGGCGCGCGTCCGGCCCCACCGCCGCTGGCTCGTCAGCAGCTCGGCGATGGTCATGCTCTCGGTCTCCCAGGGGCAGTCGCGAACCACCTCCGCGGCATCCATGTCGCCTCGCGCGATCGCGCGCTTCAGCTCGGCTCTTGCCAGCCGCACCATGTTGGCCCTCTCCAGTGCCCTCATGTGCTGCGGAGCCTCTGCTGAGGCGATGTTCGATGGTGGTGCCGTTGAGGCAGCTTCCACTGGACTCCTCCCTTCAAGGAATCGATTAACTGGGGTATCGGTCCGGTTGGGCGACCAGCGCCTCTCCCAAGGCCTGGTCCTACCGAACCGACTTCTCTCTCTTGCCGGCCGACCCGCCCGGGGCGATCAGCGAGGACGCCAAGCTACGTCTTCGGGGTGCTCCACGTCAACCCGCCTTCGCTGAAGTGGCGTCCGACCCATTCGCTAAGAGCAACAATTTCAGCTTCGAACCTGCCTTGTCCGGATCTGGACAAGGGCGAAACTACCCCGGTCGGGGGATGTCAAGGATTCGTTACCTATGGGGTCAGGCGCGCGGAAGGTCCGGGAAGTCCTCGATCACCCTGGCGACGGTCTCGAGCGCCCGGTCGAGGTGCCGGCGCTCGTGCGTCGCCATCAAGCTGGTCCGCAGCAGCGCACCGCCCGGCGGCACCGCCGGATGGATCGCGACGTTGGTGTAGACGCCGCCCTCGAAGAGCGCCTTCCAGAGCATCACGGCCTGCCAGTCGTCGCCGACCACCACCGGAACCACCGGCGTGGTGGCGATGGCGCCGTTGGGCAGAGTCCCCGGCTCGACGACGTCGAGGCCGAGGCCGCGCAGTCCCTCGCGCAGGTATTCGGCGTTGCCGAGCAGGCGCTCGAAGAGGCGCGGCCCGTCCGAGCGGATCACCCGCAGCGCCGCCAGCGCCGCGCCGACCGCGGCCGGGACCGCCGACGCGCTGAAGATGAAGGAGCGCGAGGAGATCCGCAGGTACTCGACCACTTCAGCGGGGCCGGCGATGAAGCCGCCGCAGGAGGCGAGGCTCTTCGAGAAGGTCCCCATTCGCAGGTCGACCTCGTCCTCGAGACCGAACAGCTCGCAGGCGCCGGCCCCGCGGGCGCCGAGGACGCCGGCTCCGTGGGCCTCGTCGACCATCAGCCGCGCCCCGTGGCCCTTGCAGAGATCGACGATCCGCGGCAGGTCGCAGACGTCCCCCTCCATCGAGAAGACCCCGTCGACGACGACGAGGACGCCGCCCCCGTCATCGGCGGCGCGCTGCAGCATCTTCTCCAGCTTGTCCATGCGGTTGTGGCGGAAGGGGCGCAGCTTGGCGCCTGATAGGCGGCAGCCGTCGAGGATCGAGGCGTGGTCGCCGGAGTCGCAGACGACGGTGTCGCCGGGGCCGAGGATCGCCTGCAGGCAGCCGACGTTGGCCTGGTAGCCGGTGGAGAAGACGATCGCGTCCTCGCTGCCCATCCACTCGGCGATCTCGCGCTCGAGCGTCCTGTGCAGCGGGATCGTCCCGTTCATGAAGCGGGAGCCGGTGAGGGCCGTGCCGTAGCGGTCGAGGGCGTCGCGGGCGCCTTGCCGGACCCGCTCGTCGCCGGTGAGCCCGAGGTAGTTGTTCGAGCCGAGCATCACCACCTCGTGGCCCTCGATCTCCATCACCGGTCCTGCTTCGGACTCGATCAGGCGGAAATAGGGCAGGAGGTCGTGCTCCCTGGCGGCTTCGAGCTGCTCGAGGCGGTCGTGGCTGCGCGCCTTCTCGAAGACGTCGACGGGAGCCTTCGCGGTCTCGCTCATCTGGGGAAAGTGTAGGTTGCGGGCCGATGGGAAGCCTGACGATCCGGCCGGTCCGCAGCCGGCGCGACCTCAAGCGCTTCGTCGACCTTCCCTATCGCCTCCACGCCGGCACCCCGTGGGTCCCGCCGCTGAAGCTCGAGCGGCGCCTCTTCCTCAACCGCAGGCTCAATCCCTACTTCAAGCACGGCGAGGCCGAGTACTTCCTCGCCCTGCGCGGCGAGCGGGTGGTCGGCCGCGTCACCGCCCAGCTCGACCGCGCCTTCAACGAGTACCACCGGAGCCGCTGGGGGATGTTCGGGTTCCTGGAGCTGGAGGACGACCCGGAGGCGATGGCGGCGCTCCTCGGCGCCGCCGAGGAGTGGCTGCGCGACCGCGGCTGCGACCGCATGCTCGGGCCGATGGACTTCTCGATGAACGAGGAGAGCGGGGTGTTGATCGAGGGGCACGAGCTGGCGCCGCTGATCAGGCAGCCCTGGCACCCGCCCTACTACCAGCGCCTCTGCGAGGGAGCCGGCCTCGAGAAGGCGATGGACCTCTACTCCTGGTTCCTGGAGATCAGCGACCGCAAGGACATCCTTCCGGTCCTCTTCGAGCTCGACGAGCGCGCTCGCGTGGAGCACGGGGTGAAGATCCGCCGCATGTCGCGGCGGCGGCTGCGGCAGGAGATGGACCGCTTCGCCGAGATCTACAACGCCGCCTGGGCCGACAACTGGGGCTTCGTGCCCTACTCGAAGGAGGACCTCGACACCTACACGCTGGACATGCACCTGGCCTTCTCGCGGGATTGGTTCATGGTCGCCGAAAAGGACGGCGAGACGATCGCGGTGGCGATCACGATGCCGGACCTGAACCAGGTGCTGAAGAGGATGAAGGGACGGCTGCTGCCGCTGGGCTGGTGGCACTACCTCAGGCGCAACCGGATCTGCGACCAGGTGCGGATCGGGTTCCTCGGCGTCAAGCCCGAGCACCAGCACACGGGGGTAGCGGCCTCGCTCTACATCGAGCACTTCAACACCGCCGAAGGGGCGCGCCAGGACCACGGCGAGGCGGGGTGGATCCTGGAGACCAACGAGGCGATGAACCGCGGCCTGGAGGCGATGAGCGCGAAGATCGTCAAGAAGTACCGTGTTTACGAGCTGCCGCTCGGCGGGGGCGACCAGCCGGCGCGCTAGAGTCGCCACGGTGGAAGAGCTGCAGCTAGACGGCGAGGTGATCGCCGAAGAAGACGCCAGCCCCCGCGACGCCACCGACCCGATCCGGCCGCTCCCCGCCAGCTACGAAGGGTCGCCGGCGACCTCCGTCGTCCTGCGGCCGGAGGTGCGGACCGCGGCCCTCGCCGCGGCCGGGGGGGTCCTGGCCGGGGCCGCGACCGTCGCCGCGGTGCGGGCTGTCAGCGGCGCCGCGAAGGCCAGGGCCGGCC
>JBKPOX010000139.1:0-16062 GCA_046733335.1 Actinomycetota bacterium
ATCACGCCCATGTAGGCGAGGTCGAGCTCCTCGAAGAAGAGCCCGGGAGCCCAGTAGGCCTTGATCGCCGACTTGATCTCCGGTCCGAGGCGCTCGATGCGGCGGCCAAGTCCCAGGGGCAGCTTCGTCAGCCGGTCCTCCACCCCCTCGCGGGCGTGCCAGAGGCGCGGGTTGAGGCGAATCCGGTTGAAGTAGCGGGAGAGGGCGCCGACGTTGGGCGAGATCGACATCCCGTTGTCGTTGAGGACGATCACGACCGGCGTCTGCAGGCCGCCGGCCGCGTGCAGGGCCTCGTAAGCAACACCGCCGGTGAGGGCGCCGTCGCCGATCACCGCGGCGACCTTGCCGTCGGGGCCGATCCCCTTTCGCATCGCCTCCTTCAGCCCGACCGCGTAGCCGATCGAGGTCGAGGCGTGGCCCGCCCCCATGATGTCGTGCTCGGACTCGGCGATCGAGCAGAAGGGAGCCAGGCCGCCGTACTGGCGGATCGTCGGCAGGCCGTCGCGGCGGCCGGTGAGGACCTTGTGCGGATAGGACTGGTGGCCGACGTCCCAGAGCACCTTGTCGCGCGGCGAGTCGAGCAGGCTGTGGAGGGCGACAGCCAGCTCGCAGGTGCCGAGGTTGGCGCCGAAGTGGCCGCCGATCTCGCCGATCGTGTCGATGATGTAGGTGCGCATCTCCTGCGCCACCTGCTGCAGCTGCTCGTCGTCGAGGCCGCGCAGGTCCTCGGGGCCCTCGATCTCCGGCAGCAGCGGCTCTCTCGTCTCGTCCTCGGGGCCCTGGGTGGGGGGCTTTTCGCTCATTCGTTCCTCGTGAAGATGTAGTCGGCGATGCGCCTCAGGTCTTCCGTCTCGCCGGGGGCTTCGGCAAGCGCCGCGGTCGCCTTGGCGTGGGACCGGGCGGCCAGCTCGCGCGCCCGCTCCAGCCCGAAAAGGCTGACGTAGGTGAGTTTGCCATGTCTCTCGTCGCTTCCATGGGGCTTGCCGAGCTGCTCGTCCGACTCGGTCACGTCGAGGATGTCGTCGACGATCTGGAACAGCACGCCCAGCTCGTCGGCGAAACGGCGATAGGGGATTCTCTCATGATCGGGCAGCGGGTCGAGCTCGAGGACGATGCCGACGCTGGCGGCGATCAGCCGGCCGGTCTTCAGCGCGTGCAGCGCCCGCAGCCCCTCGGCGTCGGCGGTGGCGCCGACGACGTCGACGTATTGGCCGCCGACCATGCCGTCGACGCCGGTGGCGGCGGCCAGCTCGCGCAGCGCCGCCAGCACCCGCGCCGGCTCCCCCGGCTGCTCGCAGAAGAGGCGCACCGCCTCGGCGAAGAGGCCGTCGCCGGCGAGGATCGCCACGTCCTCGCCGAACCTGACGTGGGAGGTCGGCAGGCCGCGCCGCAGCGCGTCGTCGTCCATCGCCGGCAGGTCGTCGTGGATCAGCGAGTAGGTGTGGATCAGCTCGATCGCGCAGGCGGCCGGGAGGAAGCGCTCGGGCTCGGCGCCGAGGGCGCGGGCGGTGGCGAGGGCCAGCACCGGCCGCACCCGCTTGCCACCGGCGAGCAGCGAGTAGCGCATCGCCTCCTCCAGGCCGGCGGTCGGCGCGGCGGCGGAGAAGGCCAGTCGATCGAGCGCGCTATCGACGAGGGCGCGTAGATCCTCCGGATAGCTCATCAGCACTGTTCTTTAGGTGCGTACGGCGACCGAAAGGAACAGGGGAACGCGCTGCTCACTCTGCGCTCGCCTGCCGGCGCGCCTCGCGGTTGGCCTCCTCTACGGCCTCGGCGGCCAGGTCGGCGGCCTCGGCGGCGAGCTGGGCCGCGAGCTCGTCGCGGGCCTCCGCGCTCTCCAGCTCGGCGGTGATCTGGCGCAGGCGCTCGCTGATCTCGCGCAGGCGCGCGCTCATGGGAGGACCTCCGCCTCGCTGTGAAGCCTCACGCCGCCTCCCGCTCCCGCGCCACGGCGCCGAGGACACCGTTGACGAAGCCGGGCGCATCGGCGCCGCAGTACTCCTTCGCCAGCTCGACCGCCTCGTCGATCGCGACCTCCGCCGGCGTCGCCGTGAACTCCATCTCGAAGACGGCGACCCGCATCACGTTGAGGTCGAGCGGCGCGATCCGGTCCACCGTCCAGCCCCTCGCGTGGGCGGCGATGACGTCGTCGAGCTCTTCGCGGTGGGCGTCCACCCCCTCCGCCAGCTCCCGCGTCAGCGGCCGCGCCTCCCCCAGCAGCTCCTCCAGCGACCGGCCGGTGACATCCCGCTGGTAGTTGGCGAAGACGGCGTCGCGCCGCTGCTCGGATCTGCGCATGATGACATTCTTTCAGCGCCGGATCAGGCGCGCGAGATGTACTCGCCGGTGCGGGTGTCGACGCGGATCGCGTCGCCCTCCTCGACGAAGAGCGGCACCTGGACCACCACGCCGGACTCCAGCGTCGCCGGCTTGCTGCCGCCGCCGGAGGCGGTGTCGCCTTTGAGGCCGGGATCGGTCTGGGTGACCTTCATCTCGATCGCGCTCGGCACCTGCACGTCGCTCGGCCGCTCGTCGACGAAGAGGACGTCGACCTCGTCGTTCGGCAGCACCCACTGCATCGCGTCGCCCAGCGACTCCCTGGGGATCTCGATCTGGTCGTAGTCCTGGGAGTCCATGAAGACCGCCGCCTCGCCGGAGTCGTAGAGGTACTGCATCTTTTTCGATTCGGTCCGCACCGGGCGGAACTTCTCCCCCGCCCTGAAGGTTTTGTCGATGACCGAGCCGTCCTCGATCCGCCGCAGCTTGGTCCGCACGAAGGCCCCGCCCTTGCCCGGCTTGACGTGCTGGAACTCGATGATCTTCCAGATCTTCCCGTCGATCTCGATGTGGGTCCCGTTCTTGAACTGGTTGGTGCTGATCGTCATCGGCGGCGAATCCTAGACCGAAGCAGCGACGGCGACGGCGGACGGCGGCTCTAGACTGGTACCACTTTGGTCGATCCGGGCACTGGAATGGCCGTTCTTGGCTCCGCCCCGGTGGTGCTCAAGATCGTCGGCCCCACCGCGGATTACGTCGGCGGGGGGATCAAGAACCTCGTCGAGCGACAGGTCGAGAACGTCGAGCGGGTCTTCGAGAAGGCCGCCGGGCGGCTCGGCGAGGAGGGCCTGGAGCGTCCCGGCGGCGTTCCGCCCAAGGTCCTCAAAGAGGTGATCGAAGGGGCCTCCTTCTGCGAGGACGAGCTGGGCGCCGAGTACTTCGGCGGAATCCTGGCGGCCTCGAAGCTGGAGAACCAGCGCGACGACCGGGGAGCCACCCTCGCGGCCCTGGTCGGGCGCCTCTCGACCTACCAGATCCGCTCCCACTACCTGATGTACGCCTACGCGCAGCGGGCGGTGCAGGGCTCCGGCTACCAGTTCGGGCACTGGCGCGCCCGGCGCGATCACGGCCAGTTCTTCATCCCCTACGAGACCTGGGTCGAGGGCATGGACCTCTCCGAGGCCGAGCGCGAAGTCAGGGCGCGGGCGGATCTCGCCCGTCACTGCTGCGCCGGGCTGGCCCGGGAGGACCTGATCGCCGGGCGCTTCAGCTGGGGGACGGGCGATAGCGTCAGCCGGTACTTCAAGCACCGCGTCGAGACGAGCGGGATCGGCTACGAACTCTCCGTGCTCGGGATCGAGCTCTTCATCGCCGCCCACGGCATCCAGGAACCATCCCTCACCGCCTTCGTCTCGCCCGAGCACGAGTTCCGGGCGGATGTGGCGATCCCCCCCGGGGACGACGTGGTCTCGTTCGAGGCCCTGCCGCCCTATTCCGGGTCCTAAGGCGAGGCGGCGAGGCGGCGGACCGCCGCCTCGGGGTCCGGGAAGACCTCGCCACGGACGAAGACGCCGTCGCGGAGGTCCCAGATCCAGGCGACCGGCACGTCGCGGATGCCGAGGGCGCGGCTGCGCGCGTAGACCCTCCCCCGGACCAGCAGCGACGCCCCCCGGCGTTCGGTCACGCTGGGGGCGATCCGCAGCTCGTCCCAGGCCCGATCGACGTCGACCAGGTAATCGTGGAGGCCGGCAGGGCCGACGTAGGGCGCGGTGCGACCGATCTCCGCCGCCGTCCCAACCGGGAAGAACTCCATCCCCTGGTCGCAGAGCTCGACGATCTCGGCGGGATCGCGGCGGTTGAAGGCGGCGTAGAGGCGGTCGACCAGCTCCTGCGCCTCCTCCGGCGCCGCCTCCACTTGGGCGGTGGCGGGGGCGACGGCGACGATCGCCGCGTCGTCGTCGAGCGCTCCCCCGGTGAACTCGTGCAGCGCGCCCTCGATCCGCTGGGCGGCGTGGGCCGGGCTGGCGATCCCGCTCAGCTCCGCCCGCAGGCGCTCCTCGCCGAAGCGGCCCTCGCTGCCGAGCGCCTCGGTCACCCCGTCGGTGACCAGGACCAGCTGCTGCCCGGGTTCCACGGCGGTCGCCTCCAGGCTCCAGGCCTCCTCGGAGAAAGCGCCGAGGACGGGCGCGGGGTCGCTGACCTCGACCACGGAGCCGCCGTCGACCAGCAGCGGCGGCAGGTGCCCGGCGAGGGCGAGCTGGACGGGCTTCCGCGGATCTTCGGAGACGGCCATCGCGGCGACGCTGCAGAGGGCGCTGCCGCGGCGGGCGAGCAGCTCGCGGTTGAGCGTCCTCAGGGCGACCACTGGGTCGCCGGTCAGGGCGGCCGCGGTCCGCAGGGTGTAGCGGGCGTGGGCGGTGATCGCCGCCGCCTTGGCGCCGCGGCCGGTGACGTCGCCGATCACCACCATCCAGCCGCCGGCGATCCGGAAGGCGTCGTAGAAGTCGCCGCCGATCTCGTTCTCCGCGCCCGCCGGGCGGTAGGTCGCCGCCACCGACCAGCCCGGGATGTGCGGCAGGGGCGGCGGCAGCAGTCCCCGCTGCAGCGTCTCGGAGATCTCGGCCCGTTCCCGCTCGCTGCGCGTCAGGTGCGAGAGGAGCCCGGCGTTGTCGAGCGCCAGCGCCACCCGCCCGGCCAGCACGCTGGCGAAGCGGACGTCGTCGGCGCGGAGGTGGCGACCGGAGTGGCTGACGCCGTAGGTCAGCAGCCCGGTGGGCCTGCCCCGGGCCCGCAGCTCCACCGTTATCCCGGAGCGGATTCGCATGCTGAGCAGGAACGCGAGGTCCTCGTCGTCCTGGGCGACGTCCCGCAGGTCCTCCTCGCCGACGTACGCGAAGAAGCGCGGCTCCTGCCGCCCCTCGCTCCCGGCGCTCGCCATCCGCTCCTGCAGGGCGGGGGTCCGGGCCGCCAGCTTCGTCTCGATCTCCTCGGCGTCGGGGCCGCTGACGCGGGTCGCCGCCCGGCGCACCCGACCGTCCTCGATCACGTCGATCGTGCAGAAGTCGCCCAGCTCGGGGACGATCACCGCGGCGATCGCGTCGAGGGTCTCCTCCAGCGGAGCGCCGCCCTCGGCGACGCGGGCGATTTCGTCGAGGACCTGGAAGCGGCGGTTGACCCGCCGCACCTGGACGACCGCGAGGGTGGTGACTACCGCGGCGACCACCACCAGGACGAGGGCGATGGCCGCGACGGAGATCATTCTCCGCCGGTGCTCGTCGTCAGGCTCGATGCGCGGCCGCCGCTGAGGACGCGCCTGGTCAGCGACGGGAAGAGGATGCGGGCGACGGCGGCGAGGGCGTACGGGCGCGGGACGTAGCGCTCGGCCCTGCGGCCGGGGCCGCACTCGTAGATCGCCTCGGCGACCTTCCCGGGCTCGGAGACGATCCAGCGGGTGAGGGCTTTCTCGCGCAGCTCGGTGGCGGGAAAGCCCTCGGTGCGGACGAAGCCGGGCAGGACGAGCCCGACGTGGAGGCCGTTCGGCTGCTCCTCGGCGTAGAGCGAGTCCGACCAGCCGATCAGGGCGAACTTGCTGGCGCTGTAGGCGCCGGTGCGGGCGCGGGAGACCCGGCCGGCGGTGCTGGCGACGTTGACGATCGCGCTCGGGGCGCAGGCGCGGAGCATCGGCAGCAGCGCCTCGGTGAGGCGGACCACGGCTTCGAAGTTCAGCTCCATGTGGCGGTGGACGTTGGCGTGGCCGCCCTGCTCGAAGGCGGCGCGCCAGGCGGCGCCGGCGTTGTTGACCAGCAGGCTCAGCTTGCCGCCGTGCTCGGCCTCGAGGTGGGCGCGTATCCGCTGCGGCGCCTCGTCCTCGGTCAGGTCGACCGCCACGTGAGTGGCGCGGCAGGGCAGCGAGCCGGCCAGCTCACGCAGCAGCTCCTCCCGCCGGGCGACCAGGACCAGCTCGGTCCCGGGCTCGCGGGCGAGGCGGATCGCCGTCGCCTCCCCGATCCCACTCGAGGCCCCCGTCACAACTGCCACACCCATGCGCGCAACAGTATTCGAAGCCGTCACACCTCCAACTGCGTGTCCGACTTTTCGCCTCCCTATGGATGCAAAAGATCGGACACGCCTGGTGGGTGGGAGGATGGGGCGATGGAGGCCTCGGGCGAGCGGCGCCGCTCCCGCCTCGGCGGGGTCCGGCGCGAGGGGGAGCGGGTGACTCCGCTGGAGCTCTTCTTCGACCTCGTCTTCGTCCTTGCGATCACCCAGTGCACGGCGCTGATGTCGCACGACCAGAGCTGGTCGGGCCTCGTGCAGGGACTGCTGGTCCTCTGCGTTCTCTGGTGGGCGTGGGTCGGCTACGCCTGGCTGACCAGCGTCATCGACCCCGAGGCGGGGGCGGTCCGCGGCGTCATCTTCGTCGCGATGGCGGCGCTCCTGATCGTCTCGCTCTCGGTCCAGGAGGCCTTCGGCGAGCTCGCGCTGACCTTCGCCCTCGGGATCGGCGTCTTCCGCACCGCCCACATCGCCCTCTTCATGCTCGCCGGCGCCGACGACGAGGACCTGCGGCGCTCGGTGATCGGCCTCGCGGTCAGCACCGCGATCGCGGTCGGCATCCTCACCCTCGCCTCGCTCTTCGACGGGGTCGCCCAGGGCGCGCTCTGGGCGCTGGCGATCTTCCTCGACATGGCCGGCCCCTACTTCTTCGGCGCCGAGGGCTGGAAGCTCGTCCCCGCCCACTTCGCCGAGCGCCACGGGCTGATCCTGATCATCGCGATCGGCGAGAGCATCGTCGCGATCGGCGTCGGCGCCTCCGGCGCGCTCGACCTCGGCATCGGCACCGCCGCGGTCCTCGGCATCTTCCTCGCCGCCGCCCTCTGGTGGACCTACTTCGACGTCGTCGCGCTGATCTCCGCCCGCCGCCTCGGCGAAGCCGAGCCAGGCCGTATCCAGAACGAGCTCGCCCGTGACTCCTACTCCTACGTCCACCTGCTGATGATCGCCGGGATCGTCCTCATCGCCTTCGGGATGAAGGTGACGATCGGCCACCACGGCGAGGAGCTCGAGGAGGTCCCGGCCTTCGCCCTCCTCGGCGGCCTCTCGCTGTACCTGCTCGGCCTGGTCGGGTTCCGCTATCGCCACGTCCACACCCTCAACCGCCACCGGCTCGGACTGGCGATCGGCCTCCTCTTCCTGATCCCGGCGGCGACCGCGGTGCCGGCGCTGGTCGCCCTGGCCCTCGCCGTGGTCCTGATCTGGGCGATGATCGGGTACGAGCACCGCGGCTACGGCCCGACCCGCGAGCAGCTCCGCCGCGCCGCCGCCGCCGGCTGATCCGCGACCCCCGCTCCCCAGCCGACGGCAGCGCCGCCGCTTTAGGCATACTGCGCCGACCTTTTGACTACTCCTGAGCTCCTAGACGAACTTCTGCGGACCGGCGCGCCGTCCGGCTACGAGGCCCCGGCCGCCGAGGTATGGCGCCGGGCGGCCTCCTTCGCCGAGGTCAGCGTCGACGGGATCGGCTCGACGATCGCCCGCGTGGGCGAGGCCTCGCCGCTGCTGGCGGTGGTAGGCCACATCGACGAGATCGGGCTCGTCGTCACCCACGTCGACGAGCAGGGCTTCCTCTGGTTCGCGCCGATCGGCGGCTGGGACCCGCAGATCCTCGTCGGGCAGCGGATCGAGATCCGCAGCCGGGACGGCCTCGTCCCCGGCGTCGTCGGCCGCAAGCCGATCCACCTGCTGGAGCCGGACCAGCGCAAGAAGGTGGTCGAGCTGAAGAGCCTGCACATCGACATCGGCGCCGCCGACCGCGAGGAGGCCGAGCGGCTGGTCCGCGTCGGCGACCCGGTGGTGATCGCCGCCGAGCCGGCGCCGCTGGCCGGCGAGCGGCTGGTCTCGCGCTCGATGGACAACCGCCTCGGCGCATACGTCGCGCTGGAGAGCCTGCGCCGCTGCGCCGAGGGGGAGGGCCCCGGCGGCTCCTTCGCCGCCGTCGCCGCCGTGCAGGAGGAGATCGGCCTCTTCGGCGCCCGCACCGCCTCCTTCCAGCTGCGGCCCGACATCGCGATCGCCGTCGACGTCACCCACGCGACCGACGCCCCCGGGGTCGACGAGAAGGAGATCGGCACGCACCCGTTCGGGTCGGGTCCCGCAATCGGCCGCGGCTCCACCCTCTCCCCCAAGGTCTTCGAGCTGCTGATCGAGACGGCGGAGGCGGAGGGGATCGATTACTCGGTCAGCGCCAGCGGCCGGGGGACCAGCACCGACGCCGACGTGCTGCAGATCTCCCGCGCGGGGATCCCGACCGGCGTCGTCTCGATCCCGCTCCGCTACATGCACTCGCCGGTCGAGATGGTCGACCTGCGCGACGTCGAGGCGACGGTGCGGCTTCTCGCCGCGTTCGGGTCGCGCCTCAGCGCCGACGTCGACCTCAGTCGCTGACCAGACCCAGCGGCGGTCGCTGGGCCTCCCCCTAGTCGATGAAGACCAGGTCGCGGCCGCCGGCCTTGGCCGCGTAGAGCGCGGTGTCGGCGCGGAGGAGGAGCCGCTCGGTGTCGACCGGGCCCGGTTCGGCCACGGCGACGCCGATGCTGAGCGAGACGGCGACACCCACCGGCCGGCGCTCCCGCACCTCTTGGCGGAGACGTTCGGCAATCTCCATCGCCTCGACCTGACCCGCCCCCGGCAGCATCACCAGGACCTCCTCGCCGCCGACGCGGTATATCGAGTCACCGGCGCGCAGGGCGGCCCGCATCGTGTAGGCCACGTCCTGCAGGACGGCGTCGCCGGCCGCGTGGCCGAACTGGTCGTTGACCCGCTTGAAGTGGTCGAGATCGCAGAGCAGGAAGGCGTGCGAGAGGCCCTCGCTGGGATCGCAGGGCTGCCCGTCGAGCTCGGACAGCCGCTGCTCGAGCGCGTTGCGGTTGAGCAGGCCGGTGAGCGGGTCGAGCGTCGAGCGGCGCCGGTGGGCGCGGTCGGACTCGACCAGGGCCCCGGAGAGGATCACCGTGCTGACGATCAGCGCGGCGATCGCGATCAGCTCCTGGTGCTGCGCCCAGGCGGCTTCGGGGTCGGGCAGGACGGCGGCGGCGAGGAACATCGCCAGCACGTAGATCGTGCCGAAGACCATCCCCCGCGGCTCGAAGCGAAAGCCGAGGGTGGCGGCCGGCAGCGCGAACCAGACGAGAACCGGGCTGGCGACGCCGCCGGTGACGAGGACCGAGGCGGCGATCAGCGCCGGCAGGGCGGCCCAGGCGCCGGCCACCCAGAGGGCCGGGCGGGCGCTCCTGCGCATGAAGCGACCGGCGATCCAGAAGCCGGCGAGGCCGGCGACCAGGAGGGGGACCCACCAGAAGCCGACCTCCTCGCCGCCGCCGACCGCGAGGGCCAGCGCCAGGATCCCGAAGCAGGCGAGGCGGTAGCGCCTGACCCGCTCCTCCATGTCGATGAGGCGCTCGCGCCGCGCTTCCTCGTGGATCGAGACGAGGGTCTCCCCCTTAGGGCTCATGTGCCGCTATCGACGCTGCAGCGTTACGGCTTGAGCCCTAATCGACGATCTGCAGCTCCTTCGGCAGCGAGCTGAGGTTGCGCAGGCCGTCCTCGGCGACGACGACCAGGTCCTCGATTCGCACGCCGAGCCGCCCCGGCAGGTAGATCCCGGGCTCGACGGTGACGACTTCGCCCGCCGCGAGCACGTCGTCGGAGCGCAGCGAGAGGCGCGGCGCCTCGTGCACCTCGAGGCCGACGCCGTGGCCGAGCCCGTGGCCGAAGCGCTCGCCGTGGCCGGCAGCGGCGATCAGCCTCCGCGCCACCTCGTCGACCTCCTCGCCCCTCACTCCGGCGGCGATCGCCTCCAGCGCCGCCAGCTGCGCCTGCCGGACGACCTCGTAGACCGCGGTCGCCTCCTCGCCCGGGTCGCCGGTGGCGTAGGTGCGGGTGCCGTCGGAGCAGTAGCCGTCGAGCCGCGCGCCCATGTCGAAGACGACGAGCTCCCCGCGGCCGATCTCCCGCTCGCCGGGCTCGGCGTGCGGGAGCGCCCCGTTCGGACCGGCGGCGACGATGACGGGGAACGACGGCTCGGCTTTCTGCTCGCGGATACGCGCTTCCGCGGCCCGCGCGACCTCGGCCTCGGTTCGCCCGGCCAGCCCGCGCTCGACGCTCCAGCCCCAGACCTCGTCGGCCAGCTTCGCCGCCTCCTCGATCGCCGCCAGCTCGCCCGCGTCCTTGACCCGGCGCAGCTCCTCGACCAGGCCGCCGGCGGCGACCGTCTCGACGCCGTCAGGCAGTTTGGCCTTCAGCTTCTCCAGCAGCCGCACCGAGACGTGGTCGTCCTCGAAGCCGACCTTCCCCTGGAGGTGCTCGGCGATCCCGCCCAGCCAGTCGCCGCCGACGGTGACGGTGTCCCAGCCCTCGACCTCCGCCGCAGCACGCTCGGTGTAGCGGAAGTCGGTGAGGAAGAGGCGAACCTCCGGCCCGCAGACGCAGGCGCCGTTGGTGCCGGTGAAGCCGGTCAGGTAGCGGACGTTGACGAGGTTGGTGACCAGCATCCGGTCGAGCCCGCGATCGGCGAGCCGCTGCTGCAGCCGGTCGCTGCGGCCGCGCATCAGGAGGGGGCGCCCAGCTCGCGGGCGAGCAGCTCGAGCGCCTCCCGGTAGCCGTCAGGGCCCTTGCCCGAGACCTTGGCGCGCACCAGGCCGTCGAAGACCGAGAGCCTGCGCCACCCCTCGCGCGCCTCGACCTCGGAGAGGTGCACCTCGACCGCGGGCAGCCCGGTCAGCTCCAGCGCGTCGGCGATCGCGCGGCTGTAGTGGGTCCAGGCGCCGGCGTTGAGGATCACCGCGTCGGCTAGATCGGCCGAGCGGTGCAGGTACTCGCAGAACTCGCCCTCGGCGTTGGTCTGAAAGAAGATCGGTTCGAGGCCCAGCTCGTGCGCCCAGTCGGAGATCTGCCGCTCCAGCTCGCTGAGCGAGAGGCCGCCGTAGATCTCCGGATCGCGCCGCTCCAGCACGTCGAAGTTGACCCCGTGCAGGACCGCGACCCGGTCGCGGACGGCGGTCATGGGTAGAGCTCCTTCACGGCCGCCCTGACCTTAGCCGGGTCGACCAGCTGCCCGGCGCGGGGCCTGCCCGGCTCGGAGAGGAGGACGAAGCCGACCCCCGCCGCGGTGCGCTTCTTGTCGCGCTGGAGGGCGTCGAGGATCGGGTCCAGCCGCACGTGGCGTTCGATCCTGGTCGGCAGCCCGTGGCGGGCGAGGATCGCCTCCACCTCGTCCCGCAGCTCCGGCGCGTCGGAGAGCCGCAGCGCCGCGAGGAGGCCGAGGCCGATCGCTTCCCCGTGCAGGTAGAGGAAGCCGGAGGCCCCCTCGATCGCGTGGCCGACGGTGTGGCCGAGGTTGAGGACGTGGCGGAGGCCGGCATCGCGCTCGTCGGCCGCGACGACCGCGCACTTATAGCGGGCGCAGGCGAAGACGACGTCGTCCAGCCCGTGCGGGCGGAGGTCGTCGATCCCCCGGACCCGATCCCACAGCGGGCCGCCGGCCAGGAGGCCCGTCTTGATCGCCTCGACGAAGCCCGCGGCCAGGTCCCGCGAGGGCAACGTGGCGAGGGTGGCGGTGTCGGCGAGGACCGCGGCCGGCAGGTGGTAGGCGCCCGCGTAGTTCTTGAGCCGGTCGACGTCGACTCCGGTCTTGCCGCCGTAGGCCGAGTCGACCTGGGCGACCAGGGTCGTCGGCACCTGCACCACCGGCACGCCCCGCTGGTAGACGTGGGCGCAGAAGCCGGCGAGGTCGCCGATCACGCCGCCGCCGAGGGCGACCACGTGGTCCTCGCGAGTCATCTCCAGGCGGGCGAGCTGCCCGATCACCTCTTCGACGTGCGGCAGCGTCTTCGCTTCCTCGCCGGGGTCGAGCCGGACGAGGCCGGCGAGGGGCTGCACCCGATCGGCGTAGGCCGCGACGTTGCGGTCGGTGACGCAGAAACGCCGGCCCTCCAGCGGCCACCAGCCGGTCTCGAGGATTCCCGCGCCGGCGAGGACCGGGTACTCGCCCGAGGCGCTGGCGGCCCAAAGCAGCTTCGTGCCCTCCGGCATCCCCGCCAGCGCCTGGATCGCCGGCAGCGCCCGGGCGACGACGCCGCGCTCGCTCGCCGGCACCACCGCGTCGGCCAGCTCCTCGTAGAGCGGCTGGCGCGCGGCGAGGAGGCGCTCGACGTCGGCTTCGTCCGTCGCCAGCGGTCGCTCGGTTCCCTCGATCCGGCGCCAAGCCTCAGCGGCGTCGATCTCCAGCCAGACGACGACGTGGCGGCCGAGGGCGGCGCGGATCCGCGCGGAGAGGACGCTGCCGCCGCCGAGGGCGATCGCGCCGCCGTCGGCCGCCTCGAGGAGCTCGCCGACGACCTCGGCCTCGCGGGCGCGGAACGCCTCCTCGCCGTCCTCTTCGAAGGCCTGGCGGATCGGCATGCCGAGCGCGCGCTCCATCAGCTCATCGATCTCGGTCGTCTCCAGACCCGCCTCGCGGGCGGCGGCGAGCGCGGTCGACTTGCCCGCTCCCATGAAGCCGATGAAGACGATCGCCGGCTTCACCGGCCTCAGCCCTTGAAGTCGATGCGGCGCTTGTAGGCGTCCAGCGCTGCCACCACGTCGTCGATGTGGTCGCCGCCGAACTTCTCGCGGTAGCAGCGGGCGAGGGTCAGCGCCACCATCGCCTCGGCGACGACGGCCGCGGCCGGGACGACGGTCGAGTCGGTGCGCTCGCGCAGCGCCTGCGCCGGCTGCTTGGTCTCGGTGTCGACCGAGCGCAGCGGCTTGGTCAGGGTCGAGATCGGCTTGATCGCCGCCCGCACCGAGAGCGGCAGGCCGTTGGTCATCCCGCCCTCGAGCCCGCCCGCGTGGTTGCTCTCGCGGTGGTAGCCGCGCGGCTCGCTCCAGAAGATCTCGTCGTGGGCCTCCGAGCCGGGGCGGCCGGCGACGTCCCAGGCTTCGCCGATCGCCACCCCCTTGATCGACTGGATCGAGGCGACGGCGCCGGCCAGGCGCCCGTCGAGCCGGTCGTCCCAGGAGACGTGGGAGCCGAGGCCGGGGACGAGGCCGAAGGCCAGCACCTCGAAGCTGCCGCCGAGGCTCTCGTTCGCCTTGCGCAGGCGGTTGATCTCCTCGACCATCGCCCTGCTCGCCTCCGGGTCGAGGCAGCGGACGGGATCGTCGTCGACGCTGGCGAAGTCCTCCGGGCGCAGGTCCGGCCGCTCGGGGGCGCGGACCGAGGCGATCTGCAGGACGTGGCTGTGGATCTCAACCCCGAGCCGGGCGAGGAAGGCGCGGGCGATCGTGCCGGCGGCGACCCTGGCGGCGGTCTCGCGGGCGCTCGCGCGCTCGAGCACGTTGCGGATGTCGGCGTGGCCATATTTCTGCGCCCCGACGAGGTCGGCGTGGCCGGGCCGCGGCAGGTGCACCTCGTCGGGCTCGAAGCCCTCGACCGGCCACGGGTTCATCCGCTCCTCCCAGTTGGCGTAGTCGCGGTTGGCGACGAGCAGGGCGATCGGGCTGCCGAGCGTGCGGCCGTGGCGGACGCCGGAGCGGACCTCGACGGCGTCGGTCTCGATCTTCATCCGCCCGCCGCGGCCGTGGCCAAGCTGGCGCCGCGCCATGTCGCGGTCGAGCGCCTCGCGGTCGAGCTCCAGGCCCGCCGGCATGCCCTCGACGATCGCGACGAGCCCGGGCCCGTGCGACTCCCCAGCGGTGGTGAAACGGAACGTCGTCATCAGGGCAAGGCTATCGGCGCAGCCAGTGGTGAGTTTTGGTGGCTATAGCCCCCACAACTCACCAATCGCGCGCGGCTCGCCTCATCGTCTCGAGGTCGGGCTCGCAGCCGGTCCAGATTTCCAGCGAGCGGACGCCCTGCTGGACGAGGACCTCGAGCCCGTCGACCGTTTCCGCACGAGCCCTCTCGGCGGCCTCCAGCAGCGGGCTGCGGCGCTCGCCGTAGACCATGTCGACCACGGTCTGGCCGGCCGCGAAGAGATCGGGCTCCAGCGGCAGGTGCTCGAAGGGGTCCTCTCCCCCCAGCCCGGCCGCGCTGGTGTTGACGATGATCTCGTAGCGGTCCTGCTGGGGATCGGTGACGGCCGCTCCGCCCAGCTCGGCGCACAGCGCCGCGGCTCTCTCGGCGGTGCGGTTCCAGACCTCCACCTCGGCGCCTTCCCAGAGCAGCGCCCAGATCGCCGCCCGCGCCGCGCCACCCGCGCCGAGCACCAGCACGTGGCGGTTCCGCGGCGTGATCGGCAGGGCCGCCAGCAGGCCGTCGGCGTCGGTGTTGTGGGCCTCGATCCCGCCCTCGGCGAAGACCAGCGTGTTGGCGGCGCCGATCTGCTGCGAGGCTTCGCTCGCCTCCCCGGCGACCGCCAGCGCGGCCTCCTTGTGCGGGACGGTGACGTTCGCGCCGGCGAAGTCGCCCGCCGCCATCTCCCGCACCTTCGCCGCGAATCCCTCCGGCGCGACGTCGATCGCCTCGTAGCTCCAGTCCCACAGCTCCAGGGCCCCCAGCGCCGCGTTCTGCATCGCCGGCGAGCGCGAGTGGGAGACCGGGTGGCCGAGAACCGCCAGGCGGGGCATTGCCGCTATTCCCCGCAGCTGTCCGGCGAGTTGCCGCCGGCCGCTTCCCGGGCCGAGTTGTAGCGGTCGACGGCGGCTTCGAACTCGGCTTCGTTCTCCGCGAAGGTGAGCTTGCCGCAGGCGCCCGGGGTGGTCACGTAGAAGAGGTAGTCGGTCTGCGGCGGGTGCGCCGCCGCCCTGATCGAGTCGAGGCCGGGGTTGCTGATCGGGCCCGGGGGCAGGCCGGCGTTGGTGCGGCTGTTGTAGGGGGAGTCGATCGCCAGTTCCGATTCGGTCAGCGGCCGCGTGTAGTTGCCGGTGGCGAAGCGGATCGTCGCGTCGATCCCCAGCGGCATCCCCTCGTGCAGGCGGTTGTAGATCACCGAGGCGACCAGCCCGCGCTGGCTGTCGAGACCGGCCTCGTCCTCGACCATCGAGGCGATCGTGACGACGTCGAAGACCGTCAGGTTCTTCGACTTCGCGTAGGCCATGTCCACCCCCCTGATGCGCCGCTTGAAGTCCTGCAGCTGCAGCTGGACGAGGTCCTCGACGGGTGCGTTCGGCTTCATTTCGAAGGTGTCGGGGAAGAGGAAGCCTTCCAGCGTCTTCGCCCCCTTGCCGCCATAGCTGGCCGGGTCGAGGTGCGGGGACCTGACCGTGGCCTCCGTGTAGTCGCCCGGGACCCCCGCTTCCTCGACGAGCTGCGCCGCCTGCGAGCGGGTGTAGCCCTCGGGGATCGTGACCGTGAGCGTCCGCTTCAGCGGCGGCTTCGAGAGCGCGTCGATCGCGGCGCCGTAGCTCATGTCGTGGGCGAGCGTGAAGTGACCCGAGTAGATCTGCGAGCGCTTGCCCGCGAGCGTCACCCGCACCTGGAAGAGCGTCGAGTCGGCGATCACGTCCCTGGCGCTGAGGAGGTCGCCGACTTCGCTCACACTCGAGCCCTTCGGCACCGTCACCTGCACCTTGCCGCTGCCCTCGCCGTGGAAGGGCTGGAAGAGGGCCCAGAGGAACCAGAGGACGAACAGCGCCGCGATCGCGGCGAAGACGCGGAACGGGTGGCGGCCGATCGCCCCGAGAGCGCCACCGCCCCGGCGGCCTCCCCCGCCCCCGCTCGCGCCGCGGCCGTTGCCGGCGGCGGCCAGCGCCGGATCGCCCTCGTCGCGGTAGCGGGTCGCGGCGGGAGCCGGCGCAACCTCGTCC
>JBKPOX010000140.1:0-46648 GCA_046733335.1 Actinomycetota bacterium
GCGCAGTGATGGCGGCGGCCGCGAGGGCCGCCCGCGGCGTGCGCAGGAGCGCCCTCGCCGCCGCGACCGCGACGAAGACGGCGCCGGCGACGCAGGCGATCGTCGCCCCCGGCGGGGCGTCGGTCCTGACCGAGAGCCAGAGCCCCGCCGTCCCCTCGAGCGCGACCAGGCCGACGCTGAGCAGCTGCCAGCGGAAGAGCCGCTCGGTCAGGAGCCGCGCCGTGATCGCCGGGACGACGAAGAGGGCGGCGACCAACAGGGCTCCGACCACGCTCAGCGCCGCGACCGTCGCCAGCGCGACGAGGCCGAGCAGGATCGCGTCGAAGAGACGCGCGCGGCCGCCGGCCGCGTCGGCGAGGGTCGGGTCGAAGCCGGCCCGGAGCCCGTGCTGACCGAGGAGGGCGCTGGCGAGGAGCGTGGCCGTCGCGGTCCCGCCAGCGAGCGCCAGGTCGCCGCCGTCGACGAGCAGGAGGCTGCCGAAGAGCAGGGTCTCGACGTTCGAGCCGGAGCCGAAGACGTCGCTGGCGAGGATCACGCCGGCGGCCAGGCAGCCGACCAGCGCCAGCGCGACCGCGGCGTCCTGGTCCCCGCGCCGACCCCTGAGGCCGGCAGCGCCCGTCGCGAAGAGGAGCGCGGCGCCGAGAGCCCCCAGCGGAGCCGCGAAACCCAGCCCGTCGGCGAGCACCAGGCCCGGGAAGGCGGCGGTGCCGACCGCGTGCGAGAAGAAGGCGAGCCCCCGCAGGACGATCCACGTGCCGAGGAGCCCGGCGGGGACGGCGAGGATCAGGACCTCCAACAGGCCCCGCTGGACGAAGGGAAGCTGGAAGGGGTCCAGCAAGGACGATCCTTTCTCGGGGGTGGACGCGCGCGCTCCCGCGCCTGGCCAGGAGGTTATTGAGAATGAATCTAATTTGCATTCCGGCTCAGCGCCGGCGCGGGTCCACCGATCGATCCTCCTCGCGAACGCCCAGCGGGTTGAGGGCCTTCGCCACCGGCGTATTCGGGCGCTTCAGCACGCGGATGCCGTAGACGAAGACGTTGGCGCCGCCGACATTTCCGCCCGCCGCCAGAACCGCCTCCGAGATCAGGCCGACGACGAGGGCGGCGGTCCGCACCTCGTCCTCGTCGTAGCCAGGCCGCTGGAGCAGCCAGACGACCGCGAAGAGCAGGGTCGCGGCGACCATCGCGAAGAGGTGGATCGTGGCCGCGGCCCGCGCCGGCTCGCCCTTCGGCAGGTCCAGCCAATCGAGCAGACCGGTGATCGCCGTCGGAGCGGCGAGGATCAGGGCGAAGGAGATCGCGATCAGCGATCCGTGCGCCATCTGTTCCTCCTGCAGGCCGAGCGCCCCAGCGACGAGCATCGCCACCCCCACGGTGTAGGCGCCGATGCTGGCGTCGGTCAGCGGCGGATGGATCGGCTTCCCGGGGGATCCCTTGACCAGGTCGATCGCGTTCCTCATCAGGCCCTCCAATCGCTCGAGCGCTCGGGTAGCGCCGCACTCTCAGGCATACCCGTCAGATCCGCCTGTAAGCGGGTGGGACCGGAGCCTGCCGCCGGCGTAGCAGCGGCTAGCTCAGTCCGCCAGCGCCCGCTGCAGCTCGCTGGCGCGCATCACGTGCTTGCACACCTGCATCGGCTCGTCGGCGACCACCAGCAACTCTTTGTCGCCGGGGGAGATCAGGCCATGGTCCTCTAGGCCGCGATCGATCCACTCGAGCAGCGGGTCCCAGAACTCCGAGTCGACGAGGATCGTCGGGAAGGCGTGGATGCGGCGCGTCTGGATCAGGGTCAGCGACTCGAACATCTCGTCGAGGGTGCCGAAGCCGCCGGGCATGATCACGAAGGCACGGGCGAAGCGGACGAACATCAGCTTGCGGGCGAAGAAGTAGTGGAACTGGAACTGGCGGTTGACGTAGGGGTTGACGTGCTGCTCGTGGGGGAGCTCGATGTTGAGGCCGACCGAGAGCCCGCCGGCCTCGGCGGCGCCGCGGTTGGCGGCCTCCATCAGGCCGGGGCCGCCGCCGGTGATCACGCCGAAGCCGTGGTGGACCAGGCAGGCCGCGATCTCCCTGCACAGCCCGTACCAGCGGTGCCCCTCCTCCACCCGCGCCGAGCCGAAGATCGAGACGCCTTCCTCGACGTCCCGAAGGGCGTGGAAGGCGCCGTCGATCTCCCTGCGGATGCGGTCGAGGCGGCGCTCGTCGTCGGTCTCCTTGTCGACCGGGACGCGCAGCAGGCGCTCGTCGTGCCGAGCCCCGTCGTTGCCCTTGATGCGGTCCCCGCCCGCCATCGCTCAAGTAGAGCAAAAGCCGGCGCCCGGCTCAGACCCGGTGCGATCCGCTCTCGAGCAGGCGCTGGACGGCGTCGGCCACCTCGGCCGGGCCCTTGCCGTCGACGTCGAGCCGGTGAGACTCGAGCTCGCCGAGGTCCTCGAACTGGGACCACAGGCTGGGGACGACGACCGGGTCGGGGAGCGGCACCTCTTCCCGTTCGTCGACCCGCCGCACGCACTCCGCCAGCGGCGCGGCGAGGACCACGAAGGCGACCTCGTGCCCCGCTTCGCGGAGCATGTCCCGGAGCGGCGCGAGGAACCAGCGGGGAAAGACGATCCCGTCGACGACCGTGAGGTAGCCGGCCTCCGCGTAGGCGGCCGCGGCCGCGCCGACGATCCTCATCACGACCCGGTTCTGCTCGTGCGACTCCGGCTTCCAGGGTTCGACGTGCCCGCCGCGGATGAAGCCGAAGAAGAGGTCGGACTCGAGGTGCACCCCCGCCGCCGCACGCTCGGCGAGGATCGCCGCCGTCGTGCTCTTCCCCACCCCGGGTGGGCCAGTCAGGATCAGCACCGGCTGCTCGCTCATCCGCCATGCCCCCGGCGGGACTCGAACCCGCGCCGCGCGGCTTAAAAGGCCGCCGCTCTAACCAGCTGAGCTACAGGGGCGAGCTGCCCATGGTAGAGGCCGGCTGACCGACGTGCCGCGGGATCTTCAGGAGAGCTCCGGGAGCCCCTCGTAGGGGGTCGAGGGCTCGGCGTGGGTGCGGCGGGGGATGCGGCCGGCGCGGTTCGCCAAGCGGCCCGCTTCGACCGCGCGGCGAAGGCCGGTGGCCATCGCGACGGGGTCGGCGGCGCCGAAGATCGCGCTGGCGGCGAGGACGGCGTCGCAGCCGAGCTCGAGGGCCTGGGCGGCGTCGGAGGCGGTGCCGATGCCGGCGTCGAGGACGACCGGGACCTCGGCCCGCTCGGCGATGATCGCGATGTTGTACGGGTTGCGGATGCCGGCGCCGGAGCCGATCGGGGAGCCGAGCGGCATCACCGCCGCGCAACCGGCCTGCTCGAGGCGGCGGGCGAGGATCGGGTCGTCGTTCGTGTACGGGAGGACGGTGAAGCCGTCGGCGACCAGCTGCTCGGCGGCGTCGACGAGCTCGACCGCGTCCGGGAAGAGGGTGCGGTCGTCGCCGATCACCTCGAGCTTGATCCACTCGGTCCCGAAGGCCTCGCGGGCGAGCCGGGCGGTGCGGACGGCGTCGCGCGCGGTGTAGCAGCCCGCGGTGTTGGGGAGGACGAAGAGGCCGAGGCGGTCGATCACGTCGAGGACCGAGCCCCTGGCCGCCGGGTCGATTCGGCGCAGGGCGACGGTGACGATCTCGGTCCCGGAGGCCTCAAGCGCCGCCTCCATCTGCTCCAGCGAGCGGAAGCCGCCGGTGCCGGCGATCAGCCGCGACGCCCACTGGCGGCCGCCCAGCTCCCAGACGTCCGCGTCGCCCTCCGGCGCGCCGCCCTGAATCGCCGCCAGCACCTCGACCGCCTGCCCGCCGCGCAGCCGCGTCTGCTCCCACTCGCCGCGGGGGACGACCTCGCCGTCGAGGGCGACGGCGACCCCGCGCGCCCCCTCGCCGGCGCCGCTGGCGCGGACGGCTGCGTCGAGCGTGGCCCCGTCCGGCAGCTCGTGTGGCCGGCCGTTGAGCTCGATCCTCATCGGGCGACCCTCTGAGCCGGGCGTTCGTCCTTTATCGGCCTGTCCCCGACAAAGGACGAACGCCGATCGGAATTCGGTGCGCCGAGGAGGAGATCGGCGACGGCCTGGGCCGCCAGCGGCGCCAGGAGGATGCCGTTGCGGAAGTGGCCGGTGGCGAGGAGGAGGCCGTCGATCGCGCCCGGGCCGACGAGCGGCAGGTTGTCCGGCGTCCCCGGGCGCAGCCCCGCGGTCGCGTCGAGCAGCTCCATCTCGGCGACGTCGGGGAGGAGCCGGTAGGCCTCGCGCAGCAGCTCGTGGACGCCGCCGGCGGTGACGGTGCTGTCGAACCCCACCTCCTCGACGGTGGCGCCGACGATCAGGCGGCCGTCGGCGCGCGGCACGAGGTAGACGCGCTCGGACGCGAGGATGTGGCGGGCGGGCCGCTCGCCGTCGCGGCGGCGCAGCTCGAGCACCTGGCCCTTCACCGGCCGCACCGGCGGCCGGGCGTGCGCCGGCAGCCACCCCATGCGGCCGGACCAGGCGCCGCCGGCGAGCAGCACCGCGTCGGCCCGGACCTCGTCGTCGAGCGGTCGATTGGACATGCTCTGTGCGTCGAAATGACCGCTCGCGGCGGGTCGCGCCGAAGCGCGAACCCCGATCAGCCGCTCGCCGGCGACGATTCCACCCGTCACCTCGGAATTGGCGCGGACCTCCACCCCCTCCTCCACGCAGGCCGCGACCAGCGCCCGCGTCAGCGCCCGCGGGTCGACCGCCGCCTCGCCCGGGGCGAAGACGCCGCCGTGGAAGGAGGGGGTAAGGGCCGGCTCGAGATCCCGGCAGCCGCGCGGCGGCAGCCACTCGGCCTCCAGCTCCAGCGAGCGCTGCAGGTCGTGCACCCGCCGCAGCTGCGCCGCCTCGTCGCGGTCGAGGGCGACGTGCAGCGCCCCGAGCCGCTCGTAACCGGTGCTCTCGCCGCTCGCCGCCTCCAGCTCCGCCGCGAACTGCGGGTACAGCCGCGCCGCCGCCAGCGTCAGCTCCAGCAGCGCCGGCTCGCCGAAACTCAGCTCGCCCACCGGCGCCAGCATCCCGGCCGCCACCCGCGTCGCGCCGCAGCCGGCCTCCCCGCGCTCGAGAACCGCGACCCGGGCGCCGCGCCGCGCCAATCGCCATGCGCAGCTCAGGCCAATCACGCCCCCACCAACGACCACCACGTCGAAACTTCGCTTCTCGGTCACTGCGTTGCCTCCGCCGGCATTACCCGGATCAGGTCCAGACGGTCGGTGGCCTCGATGCCACCCTCTCAGCCCTCGCGGGCTCCCGTGCACCGTCGGTGCACCTCCGATGCTACCCCTCCGCCCGAGCGGGCCGGGGTGCCTCCGGGGCTTCCCAGCCATAATCGGTCGATGAGCTTGTCGCTGCCCGAGGGAGACGGACCGCTGCGCCGCGAGCGCCTGCGGACCGCCCGCCTCTACTTCGTCTGCGAGGCACGGCCGGCGACCGACCTGGAAGCGCTGCTGCGGGCGGCACTGACCGGCGGCGCCGACATCGTCCAGCTGCGCGAGAAGAAGGCGGGGCGGGCGGAGATCGAGCGCGCCGCCGCCACCTTTCGACGCGTCGCCGACACCTTCAGCGCCCTCTTCGTCCTCAACGACGACCCCGAGCTGGCGCGGACCTGCGATGCCGACGGGGTCCACGTCGGCCAGGACGACGTCGGCGCCGAGCAGGCGCGGGAGATCCTCGGGCCCGACGCGATCGTCGGCCTCTCGACCCACTCCGAGGAGCAGATCGTCGCCAGCGCTGGCCGCCCCGTCGACTACATCAGCGTCGGCCCGATCTGGGAGACGCCAACGAAGGAGGGCCGACCGGCGGTCGGCCTCGAGCTGATCCGCCACGCCGCCGCGCGGGCGCCGCATCCCTTCTTCGCGATCGCCGGCATCGAGCCCGGCAACGCCGAGGAGGTCGTCGGCGCCGGCGCGGAGCGGCTCTGCGCGGTGCGGGCGATCCGCGACGCCGCCGACCCCGAGGCCGCCGCCGCGGCGCTGCGCCAGGCGTTCGCCGGGAGCGAGAGGGGCATGACGCCGGGTGGCTGAGGAGCCGGTCAAGCGCAAGCGCCGCGGCGCTGGCCAGATGGCGCGCGGCTACGCCCGGGCGGAGCGGCGCAACCAGGAAGCGCGGGAGGCCCTCGAGCCGCTGGCCGAGGGCGAGCGGCCGCTCGTCGTCACGCTCGGCGCCGCGGTCTCGGCCCTGATCGCGCTCTCGATCGCCGGCGGCTATCTCGCCGGCGTCGAGGTCGACGGAGAGGTGCCGAAGCTGCCGCAGGTCCTCGCCCCGGCGCTGATCATGGGCGTCATGGCGTGGGGGATGTGGCACGCCCGCTACTGGGCCGTGCTCGGCTTCCAGCTGATCCTCGTCTTCCTCCTCTTCAGCGCCTTCTTCGGCCTCCTCGTCGGCGCCTCGAGCGTCGGGCAGGTGGTCGGCACGCTGGTGCTGCTGGCGGTCGCCGGCGGCTTTTTCTACTTCATGGTCAAGGCGATGGCCCGGATCCAGATGCCGAGCCGCCAGCCGCGCGACTGAGGGCCGGCGCCGCGGGCGCGTTCTATAGGCTCAAACGGGCATGGCCGACTCCTTCGACCAGATCGTCATCGGCGGCGGGCCGGGCGGCTACGTCGCCGCGATCAGGGCGGCCCAGCTGGGCCAGAAGACGGCCGTCGTCGAGCGCGACAAAGCCGGCGGGCGCTGCCTCAACTACGCCTGCATCCCGGCGAAGACCGTCCTACGGACGGCGGAGATCTACCACGAGGCCCGCAACAGCGAGAACCTCGGCGTCGTCGGGTCCGACGTCAAGCTCGACTGGGAGGCGCTGCACAGGCGTCGCGAGGAGGTCTCGGCGACGCTCTCCGGCGGCGTCGAAGGCCTCTGGAAGAAGAACAAGATCGAGCTCATCCAGGGCGACGCCTCGCTGACCGGCGAGGGCAACGTCAAGGTCGGCGAGGAGGTCTACGAGGCGAAGGCGGTGACGCTGGCGACCGGCTCGGTGGCGCTGCCGATCCCCGGCGTCGAGTTCGGCGAGCGCGTGCTCGACACCTGGGGCGCCTGGTCGCTCTCGGAGCGGCCGAACCGGATAGCCGTCGTCGGCGCCGGCGCCTCCGGCGCCGAGCTCGCCTCCGCCTACGCCCGCTTCGGCGCCGAGGTGCTGCTGATCGAGATGCTCGACCAGATCCTCCCCGCCGAGGACCGCGACATGGCCAAAGTGGTCGAACGGGTCTTCAAGCGCGAAGGGATCGAGATCTCCACCGGCGCGCCGGTGGAGAACGTCGAGCCGGGCGAGGCCGGCGTCAAGCTCAGCTACGGCGATACGACGACCGAGGTCGACTACCTCTGCATCGCCGGCGGCCGCGCCCCCGACGTCGAGGGGCTCGGGCTGCAGGAGGCGGGAGTCGAGCTGGAGGAGAACGGCAGGGTCAAGGTCGACGAGCTCCAGCGGACCAGCAACCAGAAGGTCTTCGCGATCGGCGACCTCGTGAACGGGAAGGCGCTCGCGCACAAGGCCTCCGAGGAGGGCGTGGTCGCGGTCGAGGCCGCGGCCGGGGTCGAGACGCAGCCGGTCAACCAGGAGCTGGTTGCCGGCGCCACCTTCTGCCACCCGCAGGTGGCGAGCGTCGGCCTCACCGAGGCGCAAGCCAAGGAGGCCGGCCACGAGGTCAAGGTCGGCAAGCAGAAAATCGCCGGCGAGGGGGCGGGCACCGTCTACGAGGACAAAGACGGGCTCGTCAAGCTCGTCGTCGAGGCCAAGTACGGCGAGATCCTCGGCGCCCACGTCGTCGGCAACCGCGCCTGCGACATGATCGCCGAGCTGGTGGCGACGATGGAGCTCGAGGGCGGCTACCAGGAGCTCGCCCGCACCGTCCATCCCCACCCGACTGTCTCCGAGGCGATCCTCGACGCGGCCCGAGCCGTCGACGGCTGGGCCATTCACGCCTAGCCGCAACGCAACTTCTTCAACCGCTCGTTAGTTTTCTCGCGCTCCGGTTGCCTTTAGCGAACGGGGGCGGAGAACCATGCTGCTAATCGAACCCAGTCAAGTCGGCGAACACCTGGATGCAAGGGCCCGGCGGCTGGGAACGGTCAACTTCCGGCTGATCTCCCAATGGGACCGCTGGGTTCACCGCCGAATCGAGCAGATCGAGTTGATCAGCGACGCCGCCGCGCGGCGGCGGATCAGCGTGGACTTTCGCCTCCACCGCAGTCACTTCGGAGACCCGGTCGAGAGCGACGGCAAGGAAGCCGTCTACTACGTGCCGTTGACCCTGCTGAAAAAGGCACCGGTCTCCAACTTCGACCTGCGCGACGAGGGAGGAGCTGCGCTTCCCCTGCTGACCAAACGCAAAACGTCCTCGATCTGCGCCGCAACCTTGAGCGCTGCGACGAGAGCGATGATCATCGAAGAGGTGGCGCTGCATGCCCCGGAAAGCGAGATGGGCCGAGCGGCGAGAACGGACACTGGGTTCAACATCGAATCGATCAAGCTGCACCCCCAGCTCGAGGCCGATTTCCTCAATCTCTGCGTCCTGCCGTACGAGCGGCGCAGGGACGGGAGCCCCAGACCGACCGCGAAGGACGTTCACAGGTGGATGATGGCCCGTACCGCGAGCGACACGCTGAAAGCGGACACGCTGAAGCCGGTCAGCTCATGGACCTGGAAGGAGACCGACGAGGGATGGATCGCGGATGAGGAGGCCTACGAGAAATGGGTTCTCGGCATCATCCGGGACCCCGATCTGTCCACGCTGATCTTCGACCTCGCTCGCCTTTACATGGTGGCGACGCCGATCGCCGCCGAAGTCGGTCGCCGACGCGTGATCAAGCTCGAGTACGAGGAGCACTACCGGGAGCCGGGGCTCCGCGTCATCGGGGGAGTTCGAAGCAAGTACCCGCGCCAGACCGGTTGGCTGCGGCGCCTCGAGGACCGAGCCGAGGGACTTTCGTCCGATGATGGCTCCATCCACGAGTGGCTCCGTCCGAGGACTGCGATGAAGCCCCCGCCGCGGCAGAAGCTCTGGGAAGCGCTCGCGGGCGGAATCGGCTGGCGGGCGAAACGGATCCCGTTCGTGTTGCCCGGGCTCGGGTTTGGCGGGACCTATCACCTGGAGGTCACGGCGCCCTTCGGAACGCAACTTCGGCGGGCGGAGCTGCAGGCCATCGAGCCAGGAGTCAAGACCGCCGTCCGCGCTGAGCATGCGACCCGCCACGCCGGCAACGTGACGCGCGCCCACCTCTACCTCGGCGGTGACCATGGCGGCGCTCACGGTGAAGGACAGATGTACATCAAGCCGAAAAGCTCGACCGTGATCCGGGGAGCGGCTTTGGCGGCTACTACCCTCTGGATCCTGGTGTTGATCGCGCTGCTACTGGTCGACGGCGCGGACGAGGACTCGTCGCGCGCGCCGATCGCGGCCCTCCTGTTGGTCCCCGGGTTGCTGGCAGCGGTGGCGGGTCAGCGATTCGATCACGGGATCACGCAGAAGATGGTCTTCGGGCTGCGCCTGCTGGCGATGGCGGTCGGCGGGGTGGCGGTGGTGGCAGCCGTCCTGCTCGGCACCGAAACGACCTTCTGCGACGAGCCGCTCCTCTGGTCCGCCCTGTTGGTTTCTGCGACCGCCCTGATGGGAATACTGCTCGGTGCCTGGCGTCTAGCGGGCCGCGACTGGCCTCGGCGATTGACTTCGTGACGATAAACGCTAACTTCAACAGGCACCGCCGTCGATAGGAGTGGTTATGGGAGCCGAGTCCCGAGAGAAAACGGGCAAGAGCGATGGCAACGGCGCCACCCCCGATCCCATCGCGGCCGAGCGTCGCCAGGAGCTGAACGAACGGCTTGAGCTCACTCCTGCCCAGATCGAGCTGGTCGAAAGCCTCGGAACCGAGCAGCGCGAACATTGGTACCGGCTGGTGGAAGGGTGGTTCGCTCCCGAGCGGTGGCTCGCCAGCGCCGACGAGAAGGCAAGAGAGCGACAGCCGGTGGCCGCCTTCCACATTCCCACCGCGGAGGGCATCGCCACCTATCGCGGCCTCTCCGAGCGGGACAGGGCGCTCGCGGTGAGCCTCCTCGAGAGGGCGATCCTCGGCCAGGGCGAGGGGCACTCGGACCGTGGCAACGGGAACGGCAACGGGGGCGGGCCCGCAGACGGAGAGCCGGACCCCCGGGACTAGCCTTAAGGTCCAGGCGATGCCGGACCACGCCGTCTTCTACTACGACCTCGGGTCCCCGTACGCCTACCTGTCCGCGGAGCGGATCAGCGGGCTCTTCACCGAGGCCGGGCTCGAGCAGCCGGAGTGGCAGCCGATCCTGCTCGGCGGCCTGTTCCGGCGCTTCGACCGCGGCTCCTGGGCCGAGACGCCGGCGCGGGCCGAAGGGATGGCCGAGGTCGAGCGCCGCGCCGCCGCCTACGGGCTGCCGCCGATCTCCTGGCCGAAGCCGTGGCCGGGCAACACGCTGGTGGCGATGCGGGCGGCCACCTTCGCCAAGCAGACCGGCCGCACCGTCTCCTTCTCCCTCGCCGCCTTCCGTCAGGCCTTCGCCGCCGGCCGCGACCTCACCGACGCCGACAACGTGGCGATCGCCGCCGCCGCCTGCGAGCTGCACCCGCGGGCGCTGCTGAAGGCGGTCGAAACCGAGGCGGTCAAAGGAGCGCTGCGGGAGGCGACCGACCGCGCCGCCGAGCAAGGCGTCGAAGGCGTTCCCGCGCTCGTCGTCGGCGAGGAGGTCTTCTGGGGCGACGATCGCCTCGAGGACGCGGTCGAAGCGGCGTCGCGTCACCACTAGCCCAGCCGCGCTCGCCGAACTGCATCAAATTTCCGGTCTGTCAGGCCGGAAATTTGATGCAGTTCGGCAGGGGAGTCCGGTCATCTAATGTGACCCCCGATGGCAGATCTGCCTGACGCCGCCACCTGTTACGAGCTGCTCGCGCGGATGGCGCTGATCCGCCGCTTCGAGGAGGAGGCGGGGCGGCAGTACCAGCGGGCGAAGGCGGGGGGCTTCTTGCACCTGGCGATCGGCGAGGAGGCGACGATCGTCGGCACCACCTCGGTGATGCGCGAGGAGGACTTCCTGATCGGCACCTACCGCACCCACGGCCACGCGATCGCCCGCGGCACCGAGCCGAAGCGGGTGATGGCGGAGCTGTTCGGCCGAGTCGACGGGACCAGCGGCGGCCGCGGCGGCTCGATGCACATCTTCGACGGGGAGAAGCGGTTCATGGGCGGCTACGGCGTGGTCGGCGGCAACCTGCCGATCGCCGCCGGGCTCGCCCTCGCCTCCCAGTACAAGGGCGAAGACGCGGTCACCGTGTGTATGTTCGGCGACGGCGCCTCCAACACCGGCAACTTCGGCGAGACGATGAACCTGGCGGCGCTGTGGAAGCTGCCCGTCCTGTTCATGGTCGAGAACAACCTCTACGGGATGGGGACCTCGGTCGAGCGGCACTCGGCCCAAACCGACCTCTCGACGAAGGCCCAGGGCTACGGGATCGCCGGCAGGCGGGTGGACGGCATGGACGTGGTCGCGGTGCGGGAGAGCGTCGCGGAGGGGATCCGGCTGGCGCGCGAGGAGCAACGGCCGACGCTGCTGGAGGCCTTCACCTACCGCTACCGCGGCCACTCCGCCGCCGACCCAGAGGTCTACCGCGAGCGCGAGGAGGTCGAGGAGTGGCAGCGCAAAGACCCGATCGAGAGCTTCGCGCGGCGCTGCGTCGAGGCGGGAATCCTCGGCGAGCGCGAGGTCGGGCAGGCGCGCGAGGCGGCCGAGGAGGGGGTCACGGCGGCGGTCGAGTTCGCCGATGCCTCACCGGAGCCGCCGCTCGACACGATGTACGAAAACCTCTACGCGCAGACCGAGCCGGGCGGCTGGTACGCCGTCGATGAGCGCAGCCCGGAGCCGCATCGCGGCGAGGACGAGGCGCAGATGCCCGACGCCGCCCGCGAGCTGGCCGAGGCGGGCGCCGCCTACGCGGGGCAGCCGGCGGGCGAGCGGCCCAATCCGGCCACCCACGGCGATGCGCAGGAGGGGATCGAGCCGCGCGTCAGCGCCGAGTACGAGGTCGACGACGAGCCCGAAGAGGTGCGGGCGGAGGCGGAGGTCAGGGAAGGCGGAGGCGAGGCCGACGAGGGGGAGGACCGCTGATGGCGCAGCTGCGGATGCGCGAAGCGCTGCGCGACGCGATGGCGGAGGAGATGCGCGCCGACGAGAGCGTCTTCGTGATGGGCGAGGACGTCGGCGTCTTCCAGGGCGCCTTCAAGGTGACCGAGGGGCTGCTGGAGGAGTTCGGCGAGCGCCGCGTGCGCGACACGCCGATCTCCGAGAACACGATCGTCGGCACCGGCGTCGGCGCGGCGATGAACGGGCTGCGGCCGATCGTCGAGCTGATGACGGTCAACTTCAGCCTGCTTGCGCTGGACCAGATCGTCAACCACGCCGCCGCGATCCCCTACATGTTCAACGGCCAGGCGCGGGTGCCGATGGTGATCAGGATGCCGGGCGGCGGCGGCCACCAGCTCGGCCCCACCCACTCGCACAGCTTCGAGGCCCTCTACCTGCAGGTGCCCGGGCTGCTGGTCGCCTGCCCCTCGACCCCGGCCGACGGCAAGGCGCTGCTGAAGGCGGCGATCCGCGACCCCAACCCGGTGGTCTTCATCGAGCACGAGAGCCTCTACGGGACGCGCGGCGAGGTGCCCGACGGCGAGGACGGCTCCGAGCCGCTGCGCTTCGGCGAAGCGGCGGTGCGGCGCGAGGGCTCCGACGTGACGATCGTCGGGGTCCTGAAGATGGCGCAGGTGGCCGAGAGCGCCGCCGAGCAGCTGGCGAGCGAGCACGGTGTCGACGCGGAGGCGATCGACCCGCGCACGCTGCGCCCGCTCGACCTCGACACGATCCTCGCCTCGGTCCGCAAGACCAACCGGGCGGTGATCGTCGAGGAGGGCTGGCCACACGGCGGCGTCGGCGCCAACCTCTCGACGCTGATCACCGAGCAGGCCTTCGACTACCTCGACGCCCCGGTCCAGCGGGTGACCGGCGCCGACGTCCACATGCCGTACTCGAAGCGGCTGGAGCAGGCGGCGATCCCGCACGAGGAGCACGTGGTCAGCGCTGCGCTCGCCACCCTGGTCGGCTCCTGAGCGGCCCTCTCAGCAGGTCTTGCGGGCGCCGGTGACTGCATTCCAGGCGCGGCCGACGGAGAAGTCGGCCCCGACCCGGAAGACGCCGGGGCGGGAGGCGCGGGCGATCGTCCAGTCGCCGCGGCGGAGGATGCAGCCGGCGCCCCGGGAGATCGACCAGTAGGGGGTGAAGTTGACGCGGACGAGGAACTCGCCCGGTCGCTCCACCCGCAGGGCAAAGCCCTGCCGGCCGAACCAGAGCGTCTCCGCGGCCGCGGCGCCGAGCGGCGTGACGAGCGGCTTCGGGTCGCGTACCGCGTAGATCCGCCAGTGCTCGGAGCGGAAGCGCAGGTCGAGGTAGGGCGGTTCGGCGAGGATCAGCCGGCGCTCCTCCTGGGAGGAGTAGTCGAGGGGGGCGTCGGGGAGGGCGACATAGGAGATCGCGTTCGCGCGCAGCCAGGCCCCGTAGCTGGCCGCGCTCAGCGCCCGGTCCTCGTAGAAGAGGTCGTCGCGGGTCGTGTCCAGCTGCCGCAGCCAGCCCCGGGCCAGCTCGAACTTCGGTGCCAGGTAGGCCGACTCCCAGTGGTTCGCGGTCGGCGGCACCTCGATCCGCATCCCCTGCGCGTCGTGCTCGCGCAGCCAGCGCGAGGCCGGGTGGAAGTAGGCGGAGGCGGTCGAGGGGTCGCCGACCGAGCGGGCGATCTGGGCGACGCTCGCGGTGAGCTGCCAGTAGAGGCTGCCGGCGATCGCCAGGACCAGCAGCGGCGCGAAGACCCAGGCCGGAACCGCCGGCCGCGGGCGGCGGGAAAGCAGGACCGCCGCCAGGACCGGCCCGCCGAACAGCGCCCCCAGCCGCACCGCGTTGCCGCCCAGCGCGTTGGGGGTGAGCCAGAGCAGGGTCGACGCGAGCAGGTAGGCGACGAGCACGCGCCGCAGCTGCCGCTCCTCCTCGCGGGCGCCGTGGGTGAGGACGAGGACCCCGGCGCACCAGAGCGGGATCGCGACGTAGGAGGAGAAGACGAAGGGGAAGTGCCCGGCCTCGGGGAAGGCGAGGTTGGGCGCGAGGACGAGGGAGAGGGAGAGGGCACCGGCCGCGAGCGCGAGCCGGTTCGGGCGGCGGCCGGGCTCCAGGGTCCCGGCCAGCAGCACGCCGGCGAGGAAGGCGCCGGCCACTGGGCTCGCAAGCGGGCAGGCGGCGGCGGCGATGATCGCCGGCGCCCCCCGGTCGAGCTGCAGGCAGCGCAGGGAGGCGAGGCCGAAGGCGACGCCGAGGGCGAAGGTGAGCTGCCCGTCGGCGAGCAGGGTGACGACGCCGACGGCGAACCAGAGGGTGGCCCAGCGCGCCTCGCCGCCCCAGCGGTCGCGGACGAGCCGGTCGAAGAGGTAGGAGGAAGCGACGACCGCGAGCATCCCCACAACCTGGGGTCCGAGCAGCGCGGCGAGCGGCGGGAAGAGGAGGCTGTAGGTGAGGGTGTAGTGGCCGCCGTACCAGCTGCCGTTCCAGATCGCCAGGCCCGCCCGCTGGAAGAGCTCGGCGCGGAAGACCTGCGCCGCGAGGTCGCCGACGGGGGGGCTCCAGATCAGCATCGCCAGCGCCAGCGCGAAGCTGAGCGCGACTGCCGGTAGCCATTCGGGTCGGAGGGGCTTGGACTGGACCATTGGGAGCGGCCAAAGGATATGGCCGCCTCCTGCAACGATTCGCGGATGGCCGACGAGATCCTGGTCGCGCGCTGCGGCACCGTTCCCTACGAGGAGGCGCGCGGTCTGCAGCGCAGGCTGGCGGAGAGGCGCCAGCGCGGGGAGGTCCCCGACCTGCTGCTGCTGCTCGAGCACCCGCCGGTCTACACCCGCGGCCGCCGCTGCCGGGCGGAGGAACTGCCGATGGGGGTCGAGTGGTACGAAGCGCAGGGGATCGAGGTCCGCGACACCGACCGCGGCGGCCTGGTCACCTACCACGGGCCGGGCCAGCTGGTCGCCTACCCGATCGTCGACCTGCGCGCCTACGGCGACGACGTCCACCGCTACGTGCGGTGTCTTGAGCGGGTGATGGTCGAGGCGCTCGGCGAGGCTGGCGTGCAGGCGGAGACGATCGAGGGCCTCACCGGTGTCTGGGTGGGCAGGCGGAAGATCGGCTCGATCGGGCTCCACGTCAGCCGCGGCGTCACCACCCACGGACTGGCGATCAACGTCAACAACGACCTGCAGCCGTTCGAGTGGATCGTCCCTTGCGGAATCGAGGGGGTGGCGATGACCTCGCTGACTCGCGAGCTGGGGGCCGAGCAGGAGATCGGCCCCTTCGCCGACCTGCTTGTTGCCCGCTACGCCGAGATCTACGAGCGGGAGCCGCGCCCCGTCGAGCCGGCTGCTCTTGCCCTGCCGGCGACCGCCACGCCCGGAGAGCGTGGCGGCGCCGATTAGGCGTTCAGTGGCCGGACGTCAGGGCCCGACCCAGTACCAGTGCTGGACCTTTTTGCTGTTGTTGGCGTTGAGACCCACCATGTCGTATCGCTCGGGCCCCCATGAGGCCGTCCCCACCCCGGAGGCCGCGGTCAACCCGGTGCTCTGCCAGCTCCCCCAGGTGGATCCATTCCATACCTTCCGCTGCACGGCGCCGCCGGCTTGCTGGTAGTAGACGTCGAGGTGGTTGTCGGTCCCGGCTGAGATCTCCGGTGCGGAGACGGCGCCCGGGCCGGATTCGAGGGTGCCGCCCATGTCTTCCCAACCGGTATATGCAGTCCCCGTCCAGGCCTTGTGGAAGAGGTGATTCGTGGTCGCGCCGCGCGCGAAGATGTCGAGGCGGCCGCTGCCCCAGCTGGAGATCCCCGGCGCGGAGGTGAAGTTGCCGCCGAGGTCGTCGTTTCCAGGCAAATCCCTGCGGGAATGCCAGGCCGCGCCGCCTTTTCGCGCTTGGCGGTAGGGGTCTTGTCTCTTGATGGAGGCAAGACCCGCCAGAAGGGCATCCGGGTCGGCGCCGAGGGCGGCCCGTTAACGTTGGAGCGTGCCGTCGACCGAGCGCATCCACGTCACCCGCTCCCGGGCAAAGCCCGGCGGGACCGCGGCCAGCGCCGCGGGCGCTGTTCCCTTCCGCCGCGCCCGCAAGCCGCCGTGGCTGAAGGTGCCGGCGCCGGGCGGGCCCAACTACCGGCGGCTAAAGGAGGAGATCGGCTCCGACAACCTCCACACCGTCTGCGAGGAGGCGAACTGCCCGAACGTCGGCGAGTGCTGGGAGCGCGGCACCGCGACCTTCATGATCCTCGGCGACGTGTGCACGAGGCGGTGCGGCTTCTGCAACGTGCAGACCGGCAAGCCGACCTGGAACGACCCGCTGGAGCCGCTGCGCGTCGCCAACCAGGTGAAGGCGATGGGGCTGCGCCACGCGGTCGTCACGTCGGTCGACCGCGACGACCTGCCCGACTACGGCGCCGGCGCCTTCGTCGGCGTCATCCGCTCGATTCGGATGCTCGCGCCCGGCTGCAAGGTCGAGGTCCTCACCCCCGACTTCCGCGGCCAGGAGATGCCGCTGGCGAAGGTGGTCCACGAGCGGCCCGACGTCTTCAACCACAACGTCGAGACGGTGCCGCGGCTGTACCCGCTGGCGCGCCGGGGCTCCGAGTTCCTACGCTCGGCCCGGGTGCTGCAGATGGCCAAGGATATGGGCGGTGAGGGGGTGGTCACCAAGTCCGGCCTGATGGTCGGCCTCGGCGAGTCGTTCGAGGAGATGGTCGAGACGTTCGGCCTGCTCCGCGAGCACCGCGTCCAGGTCCTCACCGTCGGCCAGTACCTGCGCCCGACGGAGAACCATTTGCCCGTCGTCCGCTACTGGCACCCGGAGGAGTTCGCGGCCCTGGAGCGCGCCGCCTACGAGCTCGGGTTCGAGTCGGTCGCGGCCGGTCCGCTGGTGCGGTCGAGCTACCACGCCGACCAGAACCTGCCCGAGTCGCACCGGGCCGAGAGCCTGGTCGCGGCGACCCAGCCCTGAGCGATGGAGCCAGCCGGGTTCGAACCGGCGACCTCCGCCTTGCAAAGGCGGCGCTCTGCCAGCTGAGCTATGGCCCCCTCGCACTGAAGTCTAGGCGGGGACCGGCTCAGTCGTCGAAATCGAAGTCCTTCGGGGGACGCTGCTCGAACCAGAGCTCGTCGTCCTCCGGGGCGTCCTCGAGGAACTCGGGCGTGTCCTCGAGCACGTCCTCGTGACCGGTATCCGGGTCGTAGTCGGGTCGCCTGGCCTCGTCCTCTCCAGCCTCGGGGGCCTCAGCGGAAGCCGTTCCCGACTCCTGGCCTCCCGTCGAAGCTTCCTCCGTCGGGATCGGCGTCTCCCGCTCGTCGCCCATCGGTGCCTCGAGCGCCTGGTCGAGCTCCTCGGAGAGGCGCTGGTCGCTCCAGAATTCCTCGTCCTCTTCCTCCTCGACGGGGGCCGCCTCGGGAGGCTGGGTGCGGGAGGCCTGGATCCCGGCGCTCGGTTCGACCGGGGCGAGGGTCGGCTCGCTCTGCTCGGCGTCGACGATTTCCTCGTCGCTTGGGCTCGGGGCGGCGGCCGCGGGTGCGTCCTCGCTCCCCGCCTCGGCCTCGACGTCGAAGAGCTCCGTCGGTTGTTCGGCGATCGCCTGGCGCTCGTCGGTGCCGGGCGAGCCGACCGTGGAATCCTCGGCCGGGGCCTCCTCCTCGGCGGGGGGAGCTGCCTGGGCGGCGTCCTCGAGGGGCACGGCGGGGTGTCCGGCATCGCCATCGATCGCCGCCGCCTCCTCCACCTGCAACTCGCGCGGCTCGGCCGGAGGCGGCTCCTGCAGGGCCGCGATGTCGATGCGGCGCCCGCCGGTCTCCGCGTCCTCGCCGCCCGCCCCCTCAGGCGCGGTCATGAACTCGGTGGGCGCCTCGGCAAACGGATCCGGCTCCTCCGGCCGCCCCGGGGGGCCGAATGCCTCGTCCTCCAGCCGTTTCAGCTCGGCCTCGTCCGCGCCATGGGCGCGCTTCAGTTCCAGATGCTCTCGAATTGCGTCGTCGAGGATGCTCATGCTCGTCACTCCCTCAGCAGGCTTCCAAAGACTATGGGGTTATCCTTTCGCTTGCGAGGCAATGGGACCAACTTCCCATCCCGCACCGCCCGGGGCTATAGCTCAGCTGGCAGAGCGCCTGGATCGCACCCAGGAGGTCGGCGGTTCGAATCCGCCTAGCTCCATCGGCAGAAGTGCCTGCATGTCGCAAGATCGGGTTCCGGCAGTCGTTTGAACCGAGGCCCAAATCCCGCTCCCCATCAGGCAGAAACTGCCTGATGGGGCCATACGTGCGGCGATTGCTCTGGATTCCGCTTGGTTTGGCCCGGCGACCAGAGCTAAGACGTCGTATCGGCTTCACATGGGAGCGTCTCCCCAGGATCAGAAGATCGCGGTATGCACCACCGCAGCGAGAGCGCCCAGCCGGATCATGCTCGATCGAGTCATGGCCGTTCGTCGCTACTGAGCGGAGGCCAGAAGAACTCCATCCACCCTGGCCAGCGCTTTACTCTTGGGATTCCATTATTTATTGACCTTTCCTGATTGACCGCACGGATATGCTGCGACAGGGGTACGCAGGCCATCGGCTATGGGTTCTGCTTGAAGCGGATCCATAAATGAAGCGGTTCCTCCGCGATGCCCCGATTGGACTGAGCGTAACCGGCGTACGTGTCCGAAGCATTCGAGGGACATCGAAGACCGGATCAGACAGAAAGTAAGGAGCTGAGGATGACGCAGGAGAAAGTGGTGTTCGTTGCGTTTGCGATCGAGGACGAGCGTCAACGTGACTTCCTGAAAGGGCAGTCACTGCACCCCCGGCAGCCGTACACCTTCGTCGACATGTCAGTCAAGGAAGCGTATGAGACTGAATGGAAAGAAAAGGTCCGCACTCGTATCCGCCGCTCAGACGGCGTGATCGTGCTAGTGAGTAAGAACTCGCTGACTTCCAGTGGCCAGAAGTGGGAGATTCAGTGTGCCAGGGAAGAGGGAAAGAAGGTAATGGGAATCTGGGCATACAGGGACGACCGGACTAATCTCGACGGCGTCAGGACCGTCATTTGGACCGACGTCAACGTCGCCAACTTCATCGATTCGCTCTGAACCATGCGAAAGGCGCTGATTGTCGGAGTCGACTACTACCAGCACGTCGGTTGTCTCTCGGGATGCGTGAGTGATGCCTACTCGGTCAAAGGTGTGCTGGAGCGCCATGCCGACGGCACGGTCAACTTTGCGGCACACGTCCTGGTCGGGACCGCCTCCGACCAAGCGGTTTCAAAGCAAGAGCTAAAGGACGCGATTCGCACCCTGTTCGCCGATGACGCAGAGATTGCCCTCCTCTACTTCGCTGGACACGGTCACGTCGAGGAGACTGGTGGGTATCTCTGCGCCAGCGATTCTAATACCGGGGATGATGGGGTGGCGCTGGCAGAGGTGATGTCATTCGCGAACAACTCGCCCGCGCGCAACAAGGTCATAGTTCTTGACAGTTGCCACAGTGGGGTCGCCGGAGACCACCCGCTTGGAGGTTATGCAGAGATCGAAGACGGTGTGACGATCCTGACTGCCTCTACCGCTAGTCAGTACGCGCTAGAGAACCCCGACGGCAGCGGAGGCGTATACACGAGTCTCTTTGTCGATGCGCTCGGTGGCGCGGCCGCCAACCTCGTCGGCGACATCACCCCGGGTAGCGTCTACGCCCACATTGACCAGTCGCTAGGTCCATGGGCGCAGCGCCCGGTGTTTAAGACCAACGTCAAGACTTTTGTTTCCCTTCGAAGGGGCGACCCACCGATTTCTCTACAAGACCTGCAGGCGGTGACGACGATCTTTCCAACGCCGGCCGATGCACTGCAGCTCGACCCATCGTTTGAGCCCGAGCGCTCCCAAGAGCAGGCAGACGATCCGTTGATCCCACCACCTGATCCCCAAAACACTGCCACGTTCCAGATCCTGCAGAACTACGTGCGCGTCAACCTCGTCCGCCCCGTAGGCGCGCCACACATGTGGCACGCCGCGATGCAGAGCAAAAGCTGCGAGCTCACGGTTCTAGGTCAACATTACTGGCGCCTTGTCAAAGAGGGGCAGATCTGAATGGCATCGTCGGGCGAAGAGATATCCGCTGCGCTTGCCCACAAGGAGCTGCTGGAGGCACTAGCCGCAGTTGAGCATGAGCGGTGGTCTCACTGGCAGCGCTACCTACACTCTAAGTGCATCCCGGGCGACGACGGGAGCCTGACGATCCCGGCCGAGCTCGTCAGACGGTGGTCCGCTCAGTTCACAACGCCGTATGACGAGCTGTCAGATGCCGAGAGGGAGAGCGACCGCGATCAGGTACGAAAAACGCTTGAGGTGCTTCGCGCCTTCCTGCTTCTCAAAGGACCTCCGTAGCTGAGGTCAAAGTTGATCAGTTGCCCCAACAGCGAGAGTTCATTACCGTGTCATAGTGCCGAAGGCACCAACGGGAATTTTTTCTCTCTAGTAGCCGGTTAGCCCGCCCAAGAAGCCTTTCCGAGAATTCATTCAAATAACTTCGCTGAAGAATTCACGTCCCAGCAGCCTGAAGTCATGTTCAAACAGGATGAGTCTCGCGACAGTCTCTATGGCCGTCCACGCGCCTTCATCGTCTTCATCTCGTCGAAGATGGCGGGCGGAGCACTTACATCCGAGCGGGAAGCAGCAATCGCGGCGGTAGAAGAGTTTCGTCCGGCGCGCGCCTGGGCTTGGGAGAAGGATGCGCCAGCTGGCTCCTTCTACTCCGAGGAGGAGTGCGTAGAACGGGCGCGCACCAGCGATGCCCTAGTCCTAATCGTCGAGGACGAGCTAACGCCAGTCACGCGGAAAGAGTTTGAAGCCGCGGAGAAAGGGACTGCCACCGTCATCGTGCTCGCTCGACGGGGAGTTAAACGAAATCCCGACCTCACGCGATTTATCAACAACATGCGGGGGCGGACGATAACGAAAGAGTTCTCCGACCTCGCCGAGCTAAAGGCCGAGGTCGACCTTGCACTCTGGGAGTGGTTCGTTAGAGGCGGACGAACTCTCGGACTTCAGGTTCAGGAGCAGCGACGGGCCTCCGCCGATCTCTCGCTTCTGGAGTCAGCCGAACTTACTCGCGACGGGTCGATGGGCGATCTCCGGCACGAACTGGAGCGGCTCCGAGACGAGGTCGAGAAGGGGAACGCAGAGGAGGCCCTGTGGGAGGTCTACGGCTGGGCTGCGACCGCCACTGATGAGGACCACTTCCCGCTGGCCGCGCTTCTCCTAGAACAGCTGCGAGACATCATCCCCTCAGAGTCAATTGACGAAGTAGCCCGGGGTTGGATTCTCAACCTCGAAGGCAGGATCGCTAGTGGTCGTGGTGCCGACGGCGCCGCCCAGTACTTCGAGCAGATGCGCCTGATTGGGCAAGCGACGGACGAGCCCGAACTAGTGGCCACCGCGCACCAGAACCTAGGAGTCCAGGCGGTGATTGCCGGCGGCCACGCTGCAGCCAAAGAGCATTTCCGAAGCAGTTTCGAGCTGAAGCGGGAGACCGGCGATGCCTTCGGCTCAATTCAGATAGCCCTCAACATGTGCAATGTCTTTCTCGATGAAGGCTCATTCCAGGTGGCCCGGGATCTACTCGACGACCTCGAGCCGTACATCCGCGGACCCGAAAGCGCGGGCCTTCGGGCCAGCATCAGCGGCCAGCGTGGGCTGATCCTCTCCCGTGAAGGGCGCTTCGATGAGGCCAGAACCGAGTTTGGCAATTCGCTCCGACACGCGAGAAGAGCGCAGTCTGGAGGCCGTCAGGTACTCGCGCTCCAAAACCTCGGGGCAAACTCGATCGATAGAGGGAAGCCGCATGAGGCTATGCGCTGGTATCGAAAAGCCGATGCGATTGCGCAAAGCCTCGGTGATCGCTACCGATTACGAATCCTGGCCGACGCGATGGGCAGTGCTCTTGCGAAAGGGGAAAAGTGGGAGGAAGCGGCCGAACAGTTCGCCCGAGCTGCACGTCTTGCCGAGAGCCTCGGCGACGTACCCTCCGAAGTACAAGCCTGGGCAAACGTCGGCGCCTGCTGGATGCAACTCGGCCGACCTGAGGAGGCATTGCGGCTCATTGATCAGGCACTCTCTAACCCTCAAGCTGGCGGATCGGCCGACTCGCGAGCGAGTCAGTTACGCAACTTGGGGGAGGTGCTTCAACGACTCGGAAAGCCCGAGGAGGCGCTGCAACGCCTCGACGAAGCCGCGCGTCTCGCCGAGGATGTCGAGTTGAAGGACTCCTCTCTCCAGCGAGGTGCCGAGATAGCGCTCGCACATCCAGGGCTGGGCAGTCAGGCTGATGGGTTCCTGCAGCGCTCACTTGATCTGCAACGAGAAACGGGAACTAGCGTCGATGCCGCTTGGCGCGCAGCAATGATTGGGGCTCAGCTAAGTGGCTCCTCTCAGGCCGCCACGGCCCCCAAGTACTTCACGCTCGCACTCCGTGTCTTTGCCCGAAACGGAGACCGCCGCAGGGCCTTCTACACGCGCAACGATCGCGGCATCGCGCTAAGTAATACCGGCGCTCTAACGGCTGCGGTACACGATATGAAGGCCGCCCTTGCGATTGCGCAGGAGATCGGCGATTGGCGATTGCATTTCCAGGCCGAGATGAATCTTGGTGAGCTCGAGCGGCGCCGTAAGCACCTTGACTCCAGCGAGGCGCACCTGCAAAACGCCCTAGAGCTAGCCAGCAGAGCCAACGACGACCTCGACCGATCGGCGGTATTGAACTTGTTGGGCTTAATGCGTGTCGACATAGGCGATCTAGATGGTGCTGAACGCGCATACAAAGATGCACTGGAGATCGGTAAGCGGCTAAAAGCCAAAAGGACTCAGGCTGACGCGTTCGGTGGATTAGGGGGAATCGCCTTTCGCCGAGGTCGCTATGGGGAGGCCGAGCGGCGCTTCGAGCAGTCGATAAGAAGGTACGGTGACGCCGTCTCGACTGCGCTGGTCGAGGATCTTGGCGGACTAGCGCTGAGCCGAGCCTCTCGTGGAAAGGTTGTCGATGAGGAGCTCCAGCGTCTTATCGACCTCAGTGGCAGGATCGGCTGGGATCGCAACTGCGCAGAAGAGCTTGCTGATTGCGGACAAGCCTTAATCGCGGCTGGAGGCGACATCGAGGAGGCCCTCTCGCTGCAGGCTGCTGCGGTGACCTGCGCCCTCCGCAGCATCACCGCCGACCTCGGAGAAGACGACGATGCACTCATCAGGGTGCTGTTTGTCGTACTAGCCAAGGGCATCGTTTGGATGCGGATGGATCCCAACTACGCCGCGATGAAGCAGCAGATGGTGGAGGAAGTGATCGAGAATCTAGGCGTAGAGGCGGAGGAGTTGGATTTCCTCGAGAAGATGATCGCGGGCGTCGAGAGCGAGTTCTCCGACGAATAGAAACCTCTTGCCAGTGGTTTGAACCCGAGACGGTCCGATCAGGCAGAAATCTGCGTTTCTGCCTGAACACCCCGGCAATCGCCGCATATCCACGCGTATCGGGCTCGATCGGCCGCGAATCGCGAGCGCCGCAAAGCCGCTTATCATGCGGAACTCAGGCGACCTGCGAGTAACCAGCGCCCTAAATCGCACCCAGGAGGTCGCCGGTTCGAAGCGGCCTGGCTCCATCGCCAGAAGCTCCTGCCAGCAAGCGCTCACCACGACGAGCCCGGAGCTCCCGGGAACGAGCCGCGACCGCATGTACCGTGCTTGACGCGGAAGTTCCCATAGGCCTAAGCTCACGTCGAGTGGCCAGGGGCGAATCAAATCAGGCGGAGGTGTCGGACTACGGGGGGGGCGACCCGGAGCGGGGCCGCTTCGTCGCCGCCTTCGGCAAGGCGGCGGCCGAACATGGGTATCGGGACCTCACCATTGACCAGGTCGCGCGTTATGCCGGCACCTCGCGAACCCAGATCGAGGCCCACTTCAGGAACAAGGAGCAGGGTCTAGTCGCCGCCCAGGATGCCTTCCTGGATCAGCTCTGGCTCGACGTCCTCGACGCCTGTGATGAGGCGGACGAGTGGCCGACGAAGGTGGGCGCCGCACTGCGCGCGGTGATCGCCTCGCTGGTCGAAGCCGACAGCCTCGCGCGCGTATTCACCGTCGAAGCGCCAGCGGCGAGCTTCGCCGCGGCGGCGCGGCAGCTGGCCGTCCTCGACGGGTTCGCGAAGCTCCTCGGCCAGGGGCGGCGCCACTACCCCGCCGCTTCCTCGCTGCCGCCGGTGACGGAGCGGGCAGTGGTCGGCGGCATCGCCTCGATCATCTCCGGTTTCCTCCTCGCCGAGGAGCCGCAGGCGTTGTCTGCCATCGAGCCCGAACTGGTCGAGCTGATCCTGGTGCCCTATGTCGGCCCTCACGAGGCGAAGCAGCTCGCCGGCACCTGAAGCGGCTAGCGGCCGAGCGGGGCGAGGGCGATCCGTACGAGTTCGGGAGCCAGCTCCGGCAACGACTCGCGGCGATCGTGCGCGATCTCGTGCTGGATCACGGACCACATTCCCGTCCCGATCGCTTCCATGACCATGGCCGAGGCGGGCGCGCCGATCTCCTCAGGCGCCTGCTCGGGGCCGATGAACGCGGTGAACGCATCGAGGATCGCGTCGGCGCGATCGCGCGCCGCCGGCCCAGCGGTGAGCAGCTCGAAGAACGCGACGCGGGCGAAGATCGGGTTGGCGGCGATGTGCTCGGTGAGCGCCCGCAGCCCGGCCCCCACGGCCTCCGGCCCCCCGCTGGCACTAGTGAAGGCTGAGTGCGAGTAGGCGAACGCTTCCCCGGCGAGCACCTCGAAGGCGGCGAGGAAGGCGTCTCGCTTGCTGTCGAAACATTCGTAGAAGGTCTGGTTGGAGGTTCCGGCGGCGGCCGAAATGGTGGGGATGCTGAGGGCCTCGTAGCCCCGCTCGACGACGACCCTTGCGGCAGCCCTGACGATTCGCTCCCGCTGGGTGAGGACGCTTCTGCTGAGAGGGCTGTCGGGAGGCTCGTCCCAGTCCGGCTTCTCGCCATCGTGCAGGACGGTCGCTCCGCTGGGCGCCGCGGCGGCAGCGACGGCGCGAGCGACCGCCTCGCCACCTGCCAGTTGATAGCTCAGCCCCCAGTCGACAAGAGGCTCGACTTGCTCGGGCAGCTCCTGCACCCGGCCTGAGCGGAGACGCCGGTAAACGACTCCGCGGATCCCGGCGACGATTGCCCGCACGATCACCGGAGAAACCCGATGGGCGGACGGGGAGTGTTTGAAGCTCTGCTCGACCAGCGCCTCGAACCCCTGCGAGGCTCGGTCACGGTGGGCGACGCCGGCAGCGCCCAGGGTGAGCGACTCGACCGTCGCCAGCGCTGCGGCATTCGGCTCTTCCACGGCGAGGTTCATGAACGCGCTCAGGGCGGCGACCAGACGATCACGGAAGTCACCTTCGGTTCGCCATGCCTCGCCGACGCGGGCGCTGAGGACCTCGACGATCGCGTCGAAGGTCGCGAGGAAACAATCCTCCTTGCTGTCGAAGTGTTGGTAGAAGGTGCTCTTGGACACGCCCGCCAAGGCGACCAGCTCGCGCAGGGTGGTGCCGGCGTAGCCGTAGCGGGCGACCGCCTCGACCATCGCCCCCTGGAGCCGTGCTTTTTGGTGCTGGGCGACCTGGTCGGCCGGCATCCGCCGTGGGCCGCCGGTGAGCCGCGGGAACAGGGGGCCGGTCGTTTTGCGAACAGAGTCGGTTGGCGCCATCCAGCTCACGATAGTCGGCCGGGTCAACCGACCAATGCTCAGGGGAAATAATCAAGAGCTGAAGCGGCATACACCCCAGTTCGCGACTAGTACCCAGTTTTACATCCCTTTGTGTACCGCTCTTGACAGGGCTGCTCAGGCTTGCTTTAGTCCTCCGGGTCCGTGGGAGCGCGGGCTTATGAAGGGGCTCCGCGAGCAGCGCGGAGGCCAGGGGAAAAACAGGAGGGGGACATGGAGATCATCGCTTCGCCGCTCGTGCGCGGGCGCACCGATGGCACCGCACCGACGGGCCTGCCAGGGCCGTCGACCCCCGACCTTCCGGCCCCTCCCACTTGCGGAGGCAGCCGCATGAGCTTCGCCACCACCAGCAACGGCAACGAAGGAGACAGCTACGTGAGACGCCAAGCGAAGGCAACGTTCGCGGATTCCAACCCGGTCGCCGGCAACAGCCGCGGCCTGCTCGGCCGTGCCTTCGCTCCCCGTGGTGCCTTCCGCGACGCCGACGGGAGTGGTGCGCCCTCAGGCCGTCTTCTGCTCCTGGCGCTGGCGATCGGCTGCCTCGCCGTCCTCCTTCTCGTTCCCGCGGCGCAGGCCGGCAAAGTCCCGGGCTTCGGCGTGTTGGGCACGGGGACCGTTGGGGGAGGAACCGGCCAGATCGGAGAAAGCTCCCAGGGTCTGGCTGTCAACACCACCGGCGCCGGTGGTGTACCTGCGGGGAGCGTCTACGTCAGTGACTCCGCCAACCGCCGTATCTCCCAGTTCTCTGGCGACGGCGCCTTCGTCCGCAGCTGGGGCTGGGACGTCGTCGCCAGCGGCGAGCACAACACCGGCGCCAACGAGCAGCAGAAAGTCACCGTAAGGGCGACCGGTGGCAGCTTCAGGCTGACGGTGACCACGGTTATAGGCAGCGGTTCTGTGACCGAGGGCTCCAACCAGATCACCAACATCCAGCCCAGCCTCGGGACCTTTCACGTCGGCGACGTGTTGAATCTGGGCTTCGGCATCCCCGAAGGGACGACGGTTACCGGCGTCTCTGGCTCGACCTTGACCATCTCTAATAACGCAACGGATACGTTTCCGAGCGCATTTGCTCTGACCGGCCGGGAGACCACTGCCAACATCTCCGCCACCGCCACCGCCGCTGAAGTCGAAGCTGCGCTAGAGGCGCTGCCCGGAGTGGGCGACGTCACCGTCACCGGCGGTCCCGGGGACGCCGAAGGCTCGGACCCCTACCAGGTCACCTTCAGCGACGGCCCTCTGTCCCACAACGACGTCGAAATGACGGCGACCGATGTCGACCTCACGGGCGGCAGCTCGTTCTCCTCAGTCGAAGCGTCTACCCAGGTGGCCGGCGGTGGCTATGAGATCTGCGAGGCCGAATCGAGCCCTGTCGACGTCTGCAAGCGAGGCGTCGAAAAGGCGGTCGCGGGCGGTCTCTCCGACCAGCAGGGACTTACCGTCGACCCCGCGACCGGCAACGTCTTCGTCGTCAGCAACGGCAATAAGCGCATCGACGTCTTCTCGGCCACCGGCCAGTTCCAGGGGGCCTTCGGCTGGAACGTCAACGCGACGAGCCCAGAAGAGCAACTGCAATTTTGCACCCTCGCCACCGGCTGCCAGGAAGGTTCCGCCGGTAGCGCCGCCAGTCAGTTCGGGGCGATGGCCGGCGAAGCGGGTGCTGGGTCTTCACCGGCGCTCAGCCCCGTCGACGGACATCTCTACGTACCTGAACCAGGCAACCGCCGCATCTCGGTGTTCAGCCTCACCCTTTCGGGCAGCGAAGTCACCGGCGCCGCCTTCATCAAGGCTTTCGGCCCGGATGTGGTGCCCACGGTCAACGAGGTACAGACCGTCACCTTGAATGGAGCCACCGGCGGCACCTTCGCCCTCTCCTTCGGCGGCAAATCGACCGACACCGCCGGTACCGGCGACCTCGAAGCAGGATCCAACGAAGTCACCAACTTCAAAGCCAACGACCGTGCCTTCGTTGCCGGCGAACAGATCAGCGGGCCCGGCATCCCGGCCGGGACCCGGATCACGGCCGTCACCTTCGACAGCCTCACCCTCAGCAACGCCGCAACGGCAACGGCGACCGGCGTCACCTTCGACGCCGCACTGCCGTTCGACGCTCGCGTCAGCACGGTCCAGAAAGCCTTCCAGGGGCTCTCCAGCATCGGCTCCGGAAACGTCAGCGTCAGCGGCTCCGACGGGGGGCCCTACACCATCGAATTCACCGGCAAATTCGCCGGGGAAGACCTCGCTCAGATCACGGCTGACGCCTCCAAGCTCACCGGCACGACGCCCTCCGTTGCCATCGCCACCACCCAGGACGGCGCCAACGGGCCCGGAACCGGCCTCGAGACCTGCACCGTGGCGACGGGCTGCAAAGTCGGAGCAGACGAGTTCACCAGCGGGATTTCCCCTCCGTCGAGCCTCGCGATCGACTCGGAGGGCTCGATCTACGCTGCCGGGCACCCCGGCTTCTGTGTTCTGGGCGGCTGCGGCGTTCAGAAGTTCAATGCCTCTGCCACCTCCGTAGAACCCTTCGCGCCGGACCAGTTGAGCGCTGCTGTTCTAGTCGAAAGCACGAAGGGAGCCTCACGGCTGGTCGCTGTCGATCCCGCCAACGACCACGTCCTCGTCGTCAAAAAGGTCTCACCCAACACCTTCAAGATCTTCGAGTTCACCCGCAGCGGCTCGTTCATCGACTCCTCTCCCCCTGGGGAAGCTGGACTCCTATCGAGCGGAGGGGGCAGCTCCTGGGGCCCCCAGGGGTTCATCGTGGGAACTGCGGACCGCGCCTACTACCTGATTCCTACCGGCGGGCGGAGCACCGAACCCCCGGGACGCATCCTCGGCATTCCACCTGCACCGAAAGCGACCGTCGAATCCCCGAGCGCGATCAGCCAGACCAAAGCCACCTTCACCGGCGTAGCCGAGCCTTCCCCACCGGGCCTTGAAGGAGGCTTCGCGACCGTCGCCTGGTTCGAATATTCCTCGGACAACGTCGCCTGGACCGCGACCGACGCGATCGAGATCGGCAACGGCTCAGGCGCGGGCAACCCGAACACCTGCCCAGTCGGAAATCCCCCCTCCTGCAACATCTCCCAGACCGTCGGCGGGCTCAAGGGCGGCACCACCTACCTGGTGCGCCTCGTCGTCTCCAACGGCACCAAGACGGTCTCCTCGCCCGTGACCTTCTCGACGCCTGCCGCCGGTCCGGGGATCAGCGGCTTGGCGGCGACCGAGGTCACCCAGACCCAGGCCGCCCTGAACGGCGACCTCGAGCCCAATGGCCAGGTCACCAGTTACCACTTCGAGTGGGGGCTTACCAGCGCCTACGGGAACCGTGTGCCAGGCGACCTCGAGGCGATCGCAGGCGGCGGCAGCCAGCCGATCCCTGTTTCGGTCCAGATCTCCGGTCTGCAGCCCGCGACGACCTACCACTACAGGATCGTGGCCAAAAGCTCCTCGGGTACCACCACCAGCTCCGATCAGGAGCTGATGACGCTGAACTCCCTCGGGCTGCCCAGCAACCGCGGGATCGAGCTCGTATCGCCGGCGAACAAGGAGCCGGTGGGGGATGTGAACTGGATCCTGAACGCCCAGCTTCACTTCCAGGTGGCCGAGGAAGGTGACGGGGTCGCCTACCCCATCCTGAACGGGCTCGCAAGCAGCAATGCCGGCGGCGAGCTCATCTTCAGGGGCGCTCGGACTGCCTCCGGCTGGACCAACCAGCAGGTATCGGCTCCTGCGCTGATCCCGGCGCAGACCCCATCCGTCGGAGCCTCCGACTCGGGCAAACTCCGGGCATTCAGCTCGAACCTCGCCTGCGGGTTGGTGATGTCCCACAATCCCCTTACGGCCGATACCCCGCCGGTGAGCGTCGAGAACGGGGTCAAGAACCTCTATCTCTGGAGCGCCACTGTCGGCAGCTATCGACTCGTGACCGAGCGCCCGCCTCTCGATCCAACCGCGACGGACAGTGGTGGAAGCTACTACCAGGTGGCGGGCGTCACGCCTGACTGCTCGCGAGTCTTCTTCCGCTCGTTCTACAGCTTCATCCCGGGCGCCTCCGGGTTCTACGAATGGGACAACGGCACCCTTCGCGACGCCGGTCTGCGACCGGATGGGAGCGTCAGCAACGTCGGCGACCGGGTCGCCCTGGACCGCTACACCGTCTCGAGGAACGGCCGCGCCTTCTTCATGGCGACGAGCAACGAAGCCGCCGACAACGGCAAGCAGGCGGTGTTCGTCCGCAAGGGGCCGGGTGAAGTCGTCAACGCTTCCAAGCCGGTCAATGGCAACCCCACCCAGGGGGCGCTCTACCAGGGCGCTTCCCCGGATGGCGCCCACGTCTTCTTCACCGCCAACTACGGAATTGCCGCGACCTCGAGCCACGGCCCGACGGATGAAGAATGCGTACCCAGCATCGGCGGCCAACCCGCAATGCCCAACGGGGCCTGCGATCTCTATCGATACGACGTCGAATCCGGCGCTCTCATCGACATCTCGGCCAACACCGATTCCGCTAACCCCAGGGGCGCGGTGGTGCTGGGAGTCGTGGACATATCCGAGGACGGCGAGACCGTCTACTTCGCGGCTCGGGGTCAGCTGGTGCCAGGCGAGGGGCCGACTTACGCGCAGAACCTCAACCGAGACACCGCCAGCGTCTACCGCTACCGCGATGGGGACATCCGCTACGTCGCGTCGATCTCGATGGACGACACGGATCAGCAAGGGGTAAACGACGTCGGCGGCGTGCTGCTGCGGAGCACGATTGGATGGGAGGCGCAGACGACGAAGGACGGGGAATTCCTTGCCTTTTCCTCGACTGTCAACCTGGCCGGCAGCAATCCCAAAGGGCTGAGCCGGGTTTACCTCTATTCGTCACAGACCGGCGCAACCGAATGCGTCTCCTGCCCCAGAGGCCGGACCCTCGAAAAGGATGCTCACATGCCATCCCCGAACGGGCTGGAGGACATCTGGGGAACCTACTCTCCCCGCGGGCTCAGCGAGGACGGGCGGGTCTTCTTCACCTCCGCCGACCCGCTGGCGCCCGGAGCCATCCAGGGGGGCGAAGGGAATTTGGGGCTTCCGGCGACCACGAACGCGTACGAATGGCACCGGGGCCAGTTGTCCCTCGTTGCGTCGGGACAGGTGAGGCTGCTTGGAATCGGCGACGACGGCAGGGACGCGTTCGTCCGCTCATACGATCAGCTCGTTCCCGAGGACATCGACTTCGCGGCAGACGTCTACGACCTCCGCATCGACAGCCCTGGGTTTACGGTGCCGCCGAAGGAAGTCCCCTGCGACCCGGCCGCCGACCAGTGCCAGGGCGCTCCTGCCGTACCTCCGGCAGCTCCGAACCCGGCGAGCTTCCACGGTTCCGGCAACCCCGCTCCGGAGAAACCAAAAGCTAATAAATGCCGCAAGGGCAAGGTGCGCAAGCACGGCAAGTGCGTGAAGAAGAAGCACGGCAAGAAGAAGAAAACCAAGAAGGCAAGGGCGCACAAGCGAGCTGCCGGCAACGACCTCGGAGGTGCAAAGTGAATTCCCGCAAGCGGCTCCTCGCCGGCCTGACCATTCTCGTCTGCCTGGCAACCGGTGCGCTCGCCTCGACGGCGATTGCGGCGGCGCCCGGCTGGAAGCCGATCGCGGCCACTGGTCCGACCCACATCCCGCCCGCCCAGAGCGAGGTCCAGAAGCTCTACGTCGACGCCGAAGGCGGCACGTACACGCTGAGCTACGAAGCCCAGACGACGCTGCCGATCGCATATAACGCCACGGCGTCCGCGGTCGAAGCCGCTCTCGACGCCCTGCCGGCCCTCACCGGCAACGTCCAGGTGGGCGACGGGCCCGGTGGCCCTGGCGCGAAAACGCCATACGCGATCGCGTTCAAAGGGGCCCTGACCAACACCGACGTACCGCAGATCTCCACCGACAGCGCCGGCCTGACCGGCGGCGGAAGCCCCAATGCAACCGTATCGACGGTCGTCCCGGGCGGAGCCGGGACGAGCAAGCTCGCGCTCTTCGCGCAGAACGTCGGCGGTGCCCCCAGTAACGGGCCGGTCACCTACAAGGTCAAACTGCCTCCCGGGGTCACCACCACGGGCACCCCCACCGGAGGCGATGGCTTTTTCGCTACTTGGGTCTGCACCCCAGGGGCGACGAGCGAATTCACCTGCGAACTCCAAGGCCCGTTCGGGTTCTTCCCGCCTGTGCCGGTGGAGCCAGGCTCTACCGCGCCGGTGCTCAAGGCGACGCTCACCTCGACCGGCGCACCCGGCAGCGGGGCGGTTGAAACCGAAATCTCCGGCGGTGGCGCCTCCGGGGTGAGAACCTTCGACCTGCCGCTCACCGTCAGCGGGATTCCCGCTCCTCCGGGCATCCAGTCCTTCGTCGCCGGCGCTTACACCTCAAACGGCATGCCCGACACCCGCGCCGGCGCTCATCCCTACTCGGCGAGCACCGGGATCATGGTGAACACCAGGCGTTCGGCGTTCGGCCATGTCATCCCGAGTGGCGAGTTCCGGGACATCGTGGTCGACCTCCCACCTGGGTTCCTGGGCAATCCCACCGCGGTGCCGGCGTGTCCTGAGAGCATCCCATCGCTCGAATGCGCGGTCGAATTCAGGGACACCGTGGTGGGCCAGCTCGATCCGCTGCTCGGTAATTTCGGCGAAAAATTCTTTCTCACCTTCCCGGTGACCAACACCGAAGCCCCGCGTGGTTACCCCGCCAAGTTCCGCTTCGACATCTTCGTCGAGCCGCTGAACGCTCTCGGCTCCCTGCGCAGCGACGAAGATTACGGCGTCACCGTCGCTTCGCTGAACACGCCGCAGATCGCGACCCTCCAAGGGACGTTCTTCACCTTCTGGGGAGCACCAGCCGACCCCTCGCACGATGCCGCCCGCGGTGGCGCAGGCGGTGGTACGAGCAGCTCTCCGAATACGGCGTTCCTCACCAACTCCACTAACTGCTCCGAACAGGCGACCAGCGCGCCGGTCACTACTCTCCGCGCAACCACCTGGCAGAACCCGGGCGACGTCTTCACCAACTCCGTCGTCATTCCGCCCGTGACCGGCTGCGAGAAATTGAAATTCGCGTCGGACTTCACCTTCGAACCCTCGGATACCAAGTCGGACAGCACGGCCTCCTTCAGGACCAGCTTGACGGTCCCGACCGAAGGCTTGACCGACCCCTCGAAACTCGCGACGCCAGAGCTGAAGGACATCGTCGTCACCCTCCCGGAGGGCGTCGTCCTCAACGCCTCTGGCGCCGACGGGCTCGAGGCGTGTTCCCTGCAGCAGATCGGCTACCGCGGCAACAGCTTCCCGATGCCGAATCCGATCCGCTTCAATCGGGAGCCCCAGACCTGTCCCGACGCCTCGAAGATCGGCACCGGAGAACTCAAGACGCCGTTGATCGCCGAACCGCTCAAGGGCGCCCTGTACCTGGCGGCCCAGGGTGAGGGGAATCCATACGGTTCGCTCTTCGCCCTCTACCTGGTGATCGAAGATCCCCGACACGGGATCTTCATCAAGCTGCCGGGTCGCGTGGATCCGGACGAGCAGACCGGGCAGATGAAGGTCACGTTCTCCAACCTGCCCCAGGTTCCGTTCAGCCGTCTCGACCTGAACCTGAAGGGTGGCGCTCGCTCGGCGCTCGCGTCGCCTACCACCTGCGGTGATTTCGTGACGACCGCGACCGGAACGCCCTGGTCGGCCCCCGAAAGCGGGCCGCCTACGATCTCGGCCAACGGCTTTACGATCAACCAGGGACCGAACGGGATGCCCTGCGCACCCACCAAAGGCGACCGCCCCTTCGACATCGGCTGGACCGCCGGCGCGGAGAAGACCAGGGCTTCGGCCTCCGGTCCCTTCCACATGCGCATCACTCGCGCCGATGGCTCTCAGGAGCTCACCGGCCTGGAGCTGAAAACCCCACCCGGGGTCAGCGCATCGCTCAAGGGCGTTCCGCGCTGCTCGGAGGCGCAGATCGCGCAGGCGCGCAACTCGACCGGTAAGCAGGAGCAGCAGAACTCTGCCTGCCCGGCTGGGAGCAAGGTCGGCACCCTGGTCACCGCTGCCGGCAGCGGCCCGAGCCCGTATTACGTCAGCGGCGACGTCTACCTGGCGGGCCCGTACAAGGGCGCCCCGGTCAGCGTCGTGGCGGTGACCCCGGCCGTCGCCGGTCCCTTCGACCTCGGCAACGTGGTCGTGCGCAGCGCGGTGTTCATCGACCGCCACACGGCGCAGGTTTTCGCCAAGTCGGATGAGATACCCCAGATCCTCAAGGGGGTCGCCCTTCGCATCCGCGACGTGCGGATCAAGCTCGACCGCAAGGACTGGACGATCAACCCGACCAGTTGCGAGGCCTCGGCGGTTGAGCTCTCAGCCAAGGGAGCCAACGGCGCGGTGGCCAACAGAAGCGCGCGCTTCCAGGTCGGCGGCTGCGGCGCCCTCGCCTTCAAGCCCCAGCTCACCGCCAAGGTGATTGGCGCCACGAAGCGAAACCGCTACCCGGGATTCGAAGCCAAGCTCACCGTGCCGAAGACCTCGGAGGCGAACATCAAGGACGTGCAGGTCACCCTGCCGCACTCGGAGTTCCTCGAACAGGCCCACATCCGCACCATCTGCACGCGGGTTCAGGCCATCGCCCAGAACTGCCCCGAGGCCTCGATCTACGGCACCGCCGAAGCCGAGAGTCCGCTCATCGACGGCAAGCTCACCGGCCCGGTGTTCCTCAAATCCTCGAACAACAAACTCCCTGACCTGGCGATCTTCCTCAAAGGCCCGGACTCCGAACCCGTTGAGGTCGAATTCCAGGGACGGATCGACTCGATCAACGGCCAGATCAGGAACACGATCGAAGGCCTCCCCGACGTCCCCGTCTCCAGCTTCACGCTGAAGATGAAAGGCGGCAAGAGGGGCCTTCTCGTCAACTCCCGCAACCTCTGCAAGGGGAAGCCAGGACGACTGACGGTGCGGATGGTCGGACAGAACAACAAATCCCTCGAACTGCGGCCCAGGCTCGGCAATAGCTGCAAGAAGCAGGGCAAGAAGAAGGCAAAGGGCAAGAAGAGGCGCTAGCTGCGCAGAGCTGGGAAGGCCGGGCCCTCGGGAGGGGTCCGACCCCGAGGGACCAGGAAGTCCGGTAGGCAGGAGGTGGTCGAGACGAAGGTCGGCACAGCAGAGGAGCTGGTCGAGCGCTTGCGGGCCCGGCGCGAGGAGATCGAGCAGACGCTCGTGACGAGGACCTACGCGATCTCGGATCCGGCTGAGATGGGCGACCCCGAATACGCCTTCGGTCTGCGCACCGCGCTGACCGCCGCCCTTGACTATGCCTTTGCGTGCCTGGGGCAGAGCGAGGCCGCCCGCCCGCCGCTTCCCGCGGAGCTCCTTGCCCAGGCGCGCGCCGCCGCCCGCGCAGGCGTCGGCCTCGACACCGTCCTTCGCCGCTATTTCGCCGGCTACACGCTGCTCACCGACTGCCTGGTCAGCGAGGCCCGGGCCGGCTACGGCGACCTGGCCGAGGCGATGCGGTCCCATGGAGAGCTCTTCGACGGCTTGGTGGCGGCTGTGACCAAGGCGTATGCCGCCGAGTCGAAGGAGCGCTTGAAGACCAGTGGGCGACGCAAGGCCGAGCGGGTAAAGCAGCTGTTGAAGGGCGAGCTCGTAGACGCCACCGATCTCGACTACCCCCTCGAGGGATGGCACCTGGGGCTGGTGGGCGTGGGTCCGCGCGCCAAGGATGCAATCGGCGAGCTGGTCGGCGAGCTGCCCTACAGGTTGCTGCAGGTTCGTCCCGGGGGAGAGGCTGTATGGGCTTGGTTGGGCGCACGCAGGGCGCCGGATGCCAGGCTGCTGAAAGTGGGTTCCTCGCCCGTTCCCGAAGCGGCGATCGCCATCGGGGAGCCCGCGCGCGGGATCGCCGGCTGGCGCGCCACCCATCGTCAGGCGGTGGCCGCCCTGCCGGTCGCTCAGCGAGGAGCGAAAGGCGTCGTTCGCTACGGGGAGGTCGCGCTGCTGGCGGCCTCACTCCGCGACGAGGTGCTGGCTCACTCCCTACGCGAGCTCTATCTCGAGCCGTTGGCGGGGGAGCGTGACGGAGGGGAGGCCCTGCGCAAGACGTTGCGCGCCTATCTCGACGCCGGGGGAAGCGCCTCCTCGGCGGCCGCCGCGCTTGGCGTCAACCGCAACACGGTGGCAGCGAGGCTGCGGGCGGTGGAGAAGTCCTTCGGGCGTCCCCTGCTGGAGTGCGGCGGGGAGCTCGATGTTGCCTTGCGCCTGGCAGAGCTAGGTGAATCCCAATGAGCAGGTTGCTGAAACAGGTGTCCGCAAGTGTGCAGATTGCTTGGGCGAGCGCGCCGACGGAGGACCAGACTAAAAGAGTCACCGTATTCGGGTGACAGGGAGAACGACATCCAGTTCAGGATCAACGAAAGGCATCGAAAAATGCGACGTAAGCTACTTGTGAGCTTGGTCTCGGTCTGCGCGCTCGTCGGCGTGCTTGTCGGTCCAGCTTCGGCCTCGGCCTCCAAACTCACGCTCACCAATGTGCTCGGGGAACCCGCGTCGACCGCGAAATTCCACGCCAACACGATGACGGTAAGCAGCGGGCTGGGCTCGTGGAATTGCGAAGGCTTCGATCTCAGTACCGCGATAACGAAAAACTCCGCCAACCCAGTCACGCTGAACGTGACCGGAGGCACCCTCGGTACCTGTAAAACGGCTGTCGAAAGAAACCTCACGTACAGCGAATTCGAATCCACCGCTCCGATGACGCTCAAACCGGACGGCACCGGAACCCTTCCGATCCGCGCCAAAGAGGTATACACCGACAAAGGCACGGTCCTGTGGACCTGTAAACGCGAAGGCACCCTGAATCTCACCAAGACGCTGACGAGTCCGCTGCAATTCAGCTTCAGCGGAGAACTCAAAAGCGGGGGTTGCGGTGTCGCTTCCCTCACCTGGAGCGGAACCTTCGGATCGGTGAAAGACGAATTCGGATCGGGGATCGGCTGGTCCGTCCCCCCGACGCTCGACAACGCTTCGGGCGTAGCCGCAAGCAAAGCCGATTTCTGGGACGCCGACCCGATCATCACCAACGCCTACGGCAAATTCGTCTGCGAAGAATTCAAATTGCAGACCACGATCACCAAAAACGAAGCCAACCCGGTCACTCTGCAGTCGAGCGGCACCAGCACTCTCACCGGCTGCAAAAGCTCGGGAGGGACTACGATTAAATACTCAGGAATCGAAACGACGGCGGCGATGACGCTGTACGCAAACAAAACCGGATCGCTCCCGATCCGTCTCAGCGAGAGCTCGGGAGCTCTGTGGAGCTGCGTGCGTCAGGGAACCCTGACGCTCGGGCTGAACCCTCTCACCGGAGACGTCAGCTTCAGCGGATCGCTCAGCAAGATCTCTGGTACCGAATGGTGTCCGGCCAGCGCCACCATCGAAGGCGTGTTCACCAGGTCGACCGATGAAAACGGCGCCGATATTCAGTGGGTTGGGTTCTCCTGACTCTGACATAAGCCAGCAGTAGTATTCAAGCCACCGGGCGGCGTGTCGTCGCCCGGTGGCTTTGCTTGATCGAGGCGGGGGAAAGGAACTGAGGACCGAGACAGATGAAGCTCCCCCTCACCCTTCGCCGACCCCTCCCAACCCTCGCTTTCGCGGTCGTGGTGATCGCGATCCTCGGCGTGCTCGGGTCGGGGGTCGAGGAGCGGTTGACGCCGACGTCGCTGCAGGTTCCCGGTACGCCTTCGGCTGAAGGCGCCGATCTGCTCGAGGGACACTTCGGGCCCTCGGCGCCGTTCGCGATCCTGCTGCAGGGACCGCCCCAGGCGCTCGACCGGCAGGGACCGGCGCTGATCCGGGCGCTGCGCGCCGACCCCGAGACGACGACCCTGTCGCCCTGGGACGGGCAGCAGCTCGACCGGCTCCGGCCCACCCCGCGCAAGGCGCTGATCCTCGTCGACTTCCACACCTCCACCGCCGTCGCGGTGGACGAGGTGGTTCCCGAGCTGGACCGGATGCTGGCGCAGCAGATCCATTCGCCGGTGCGGGCCACGCAGACCGGCTACGCCTCTCTCTCGCGGGCGATCCAGGAGGAGTCGATCGACTCGACCGAGCGGGCCGAGCTGATCGCGATCCCGTTCCTGTTGCTTGTGCTGCTGCTGGTCTTCCGATCGCCGATCGCCGCCCTGATCCCGCTCGGCTTCGGGGCGATCACCGTGGTCGCGTCCCGCGGCGCCCTCCACGTCGCCTCCAACTGGGTCTCGATCGACGCCTTCGCGCTGACCGTGGCGACGATGATGGGCCTCGCCCTCGGCGTCGACTACGCGCTGCTGATGGTCTCCCGGTTCCGCGAGGAGCTGGCGCTCGGCAAGGACCCGGTCGAGGCCGCGCACGCGACCCGGCGCACGGCCGGCCGCACCACCGTCTTCGCCGGAACCACGCTCTTCGTCTCGATGATCGTCTCGGTCCTCGTCCTGCCGGGCTCGCTGCTGCTCTCGCTCGCCGGCACCGCGATCATGGTCACCGGCATCTCGGTGACTACCGCCCTCTTCCTCGCCCCAGCGCTGCTGCGGCTGCTCGGGCCCCGCGTCGACATGTGGCGGATCCAGCGCCGAGCGCCCGAGCGGCACAACACCCTGCACGCGCTGCTGCAGGCGGCGCTGCGACGCCCGGCCGCGATCGCGATCGCGATCTCCGTCGTGCTGATCGTGCTCTGCGCGCCGGCGCTGGCGATCAAGACCGGCCCCCCTTCGGCCAAACAGCTGCCTCCCGACGACCAGACCCGACTCGACGCCGAAGAAGTCTCGGCCCAGATCGGCCCCGGCTGGGACGCGCCCTTCGTCCTCGTCGCCGCCACCGACGACGGCCCGATCACCTCGGCAGAGGACCTGCGCCACCTCTCGAAGCTGCAGGACGTGCTCGCGGTGCAGCCGGGCGTGCAGGCGGTGATCGGCCCGAAGGAGGTCGCCGAACGCACCGAGCCACTCTCCGAACGAGGCGCCGACCTGCTCGGCAAGCCTGGCCAGAAGCGGATCGACCGCCTGCAGGAGTTGGGTCCCAAACTCGACCGCGCCGGCGCCGGCGTCGGCCAGCTGCGCTCCGGCATCTCCGAAGCCGCCGCGGGGGCCGGTCTGCTCGGCGACGGATCGAGCAGGGCGGAGGAGGGAGCACAGCGGATCGCCGAAGGACTCGACCGGGCCGCAGCGGGCGGCGAGCGCGCGACCGGGGCGATCGAGAGGCTGGCGACGGGAGCCGGGCGGCTCGCGGAAGGTCAGCACTCCGCCAAGGCCGGTTCGCTCTCGCTCGCGCTCGGGCTCCGCGACCTCGTCCCGCAGCTGCGGAAAGGCTCGCTCAAACGCGCCCGCGAGATCCGCGACGAACTGGCTCAGGTGGCCGCTTCGGACCCCGACCTGGCCGCAACCGCCAACAAGGCCTCCGTCCTCGTCCTCACCCTCGCCGCGGCCCGCAACGAAGCGAGGAAGCTGCGGGCGACCGCCCAGCGCCTCAACGGCGGCCTCAACCGCCTCGCCGCCGGCGGCACCCGCCTCGCCGACGGCACCGAACGCCTCGCCGCGGGCGCCTCCCAGCTGGGCGATGGCCTCTCCCGGCTCGCCGACGGCTCCGATGCGCTCGCCGCCGGGCTCGGACGCCTCGAGGGCGGGACCGAGGCCCTGGCCAGCGGCCTCAGCGAAGGCTTCGAGCGTTCCGCCCCGCTGCAGTCGGGGCTGGTCCGCGCCGGCACCAAGGTCACCGCCCAGGTCACGGGGATCGAGCGGCAGCGAGACCGCCTGAAGAGCGCCTCCCCGCACCTCTTCGACTCGGGCTACTTCGTCCTCTCGGCCCTCGACGGCGCCCACCGGGCGCAGCGCTCCCGTGCCGGTCAAGCGATCGACCTCGACAACGGCGGCCAGGCGGCGGCGATCCTGGTCATCCCCAAGTACACCTTCAACACCGAGGGATCGGAAGCCGTCGACCACCGGCTCAACCACCTGGCCGACCGCTTCGCCGGCAAGACCGGCCTGCAGACCGGGGTCGCCGGCGGCGCCGCCGAACTGACCGACTACAACGTCGTCACCAGGACCCGGGTCCCGCTGGTGATCCTGGCGATGACGGTCGTCACCTTCCTCGCCCTGGTCTTCCTGCTGCGGGCGGTCATCCTTGCCGCCCTCGCGGTCATGCTCAACCTGATGACCGTCGGCGTCGCCTTCGGGGTGCTGGTGCTGCTGTTCGAGGTTCCGGAGGGGTGGCCCCTGGGCGGCCACGACTACGTCGACGCGATCGGGGCGGCGGGGATCTTCGGGATCGTCTTCGGGCTCTCGGTCGACTACGCCGTCTTCCTCCTGGCCCGGATGCGCGAGCACTACGACGCGACCGGCGACCACGAGGGGGCGATCTCCTTCGGGTTGGAACGGACGGCGACGGTGATCACCGGCGCCGCCGCGATCATGATGGCGGTCTTCCTCGTCTTCGCGGCGGCGCCGATCTCGACCGTCAGCCAGCTCGGGATCGGTCTGGCGGTCGCGGTCGCCCTCGATGCGACCGTGGTCCGGATCCTGCTTCTGCCCGCGTTGATGCTGCTGATCGGGGAGCGGGTCTGGTGGCTGCCGCGGCCGCTGGAGAAGGCTTTGCCGAAGATCGAGCTTCATCCCGCTTAGGCGTGTTGTAATTACGAGTACATGGCCGTGGAAGAGACGAACGGAGGAAAGATGACGGGGAGGAAGCAAACTTGGCGACGGATGTTCGTCGCCGCGACGCTGGCGGGGTGCCTGTTCGTCCCGGCGGCCTTTGCCGCCGAAGTCAGCCGCGACGAATACGTCGCGCAGGTGGAGCCGATCTGCAAGCGCAACGTCGAAGCGAACAAGCGAATCTTCGACGGCGCCAAAGAGGAGGTCAAGGCGGGGGAACTGAAGCGCGCCTCGAAGCACTTCCTCCGCGCGGCGACGGCGCTCGAGGGAACGATCGCCCAGCTGAAGCGCGTGCCGCAGCCGACCACCGACGAAGCGAAGCTGCAGAAGTGGATCGGCTACCTGGAGGTCGAGTCCGACTACTTCAAGCGGATCGGCGACGCGCTCGCCGCCGGTAAGAAGGCCAAGGCGCAGAGCCTCTCGGTGCGGCTCAACCGCAACTCGAACCTCGCCAACAACACCGTCCTCGCCTTCGGCTTCAAGTTCTGCCGGATCGACCCCTCGAGGTTCAGCTGATGGGGAGGGCGTTGAAGATCGGGCTCTGCGCCGGCGTCCTCGTCGCCGGGCTGGCGACGTTGGCGCAGGCGGAGCTGACCCGCGACGGGAACGTGATCGCCTCCTTCGAAGGCGGGATCACGCCCAAGCACCTGCCCCGCAGCGGCGGCGCGCCCGTCACCGTCCGGGTCGCCGGCAACATCAAAACGACCAAGGGCACGCGGCTGCCGCAGCTGCGGAAGATCTCGGTCGCGATCAACCGCGCCGGCCAGCTGTATGACAAGGGCCTGCCGACCTGCCGGGTCGAGTCGATCCAGCCGGCGACCGAAGAAGCCGCAAGGAAGCAGTGCGGCGGGTCGATCGTCGGCGACGGCCACGTCACCCTGGTGGTCCGGCTGCCCTCGCAGCCGGACTATGTCTCGCGCAACAACTTGTTGGCCTTCAACGGCCCCCGCCAGAAGGGGAACAAGTTGATCCTCGCCCAGGTCTACTCCGAGAACCCGCCGGGATCGATCATCCTCACCTTCACGGTCAAGAAGCATCCGGGCGTCTACGGCAACGTGATCGAGACCGAACTGCCGAGTTACGCGAAGGGCTGGGCTTACCTCACCCACTTCGAACTCAACCTCGGGCGGACCTTCCGCTCCGGCGGCAGGTCCCACTCCTTCATATCCGCCTCCTGCGCCGCCCCCAAGGGCTTTCCAGGCGCCGTCTTCCCCTTCGGGAAGGCGACCTACTCCTTCGGGACCGGCCAGGTGCTGACCACCAAGATCAACCGCAGCTGCAAGGTCGCCGGCCGCTGACGGCGACGAGAAAGAGAGAGACGATGAAGAAGCTCCGCAACCACCTCAGCTACGCGAACGTGATGTCCACGCTGGCAGTCTTCCTGCTCCTGGGCGGGGCCGGTGCGGTCGCCGCGAAGAAAAAGACCCAGAAGATCGGCACGACGCAGATCAAGGCCTCGGCGATCACGACGGCGAAACTCAAGAACGGGGCCGTCGACAACGCGAAGTTGAAGGACGGGTCGGTCTCGACCACGAAGATCATCGAAGCCGCCGTTACCGGCGACAAGCTGGCCGACGGCTCGGTCTCCACCGGCAAGCTTGCCGGCGACGCGGTTACCGGCGAGAAGGTGAACGAGGGGAGCCTGGGCGAGGTGCCCTCGGCGGCGTCCGCCAACCCGAGCGCCTTCGCGCACGTCCTCGCCACCGGCGTCGTCGACGCCCCCAACTCGAAGAACGTCACCTCGCCGAACGTGAGCAAAGCCGGGCTCGGGATCTACTGCATCTCGCTCTCGTCCTTCTCGCCGCGAGGCGCCCAGGCGACGCCGCAGGTCGGCGGAGCCGTCAGCGCCCAGGTGGGGATCGGCGGCAGCTGTCCGGGATCGGCGATCCAGGTCTCGACGCTGACGGCGGCCGGCGCGCCGGTAGATAGCGGCTTCTTCGTCGAGCTCTACCGCTGAGGCTCAGGCCGAAGGCTCGGGCGGAGGGGCCGCCGCGACGACTCGGGAACACTGCTTGACAGGTCGTGTACCGCACTTTACAGTGACCACGGCCTCGGACGGCGGGAACCGATGGCCGCGATGATCTGCGCTGGTCCTGTCTTTACCCTGGACAGCACCAGCGCTGCGGCGATTCGGCGAGGCGCCCGGGAGACTCCCTGCTCCAGCGCCCGTGCCGTCGTCCGAGGCCTCCTAGTGGCGGAAGTGCCGGTGCTTCGTGAACACCATCGCCACCCCGGCTGCCTCGCAGGCCTCGATCACCTCGGCGTCGCGCTTGGAGCCGCCGGGCTGGATCACCGCGGTCGCGCCGGCCTCGATCGCCAGCTCGGGTCCGTCGGCGAAGGGAAAGAAGGCGTCGGAGGCGAGGGCCGCCCCTTCCAATAGTGACTCGGCTTCGGCGCCGCGGGCATCGCGGCACTTCTCGACGGCGAGGCGGACCGAGTCGACGCGGCTCATCTGACCGGCGCCGATGCCGAGGGTGGCGCCGCCCCTGGCGATCACGATCGCGTTGGAGCGAACCCGGCGGCAGACGGTCCAGGCGAACAGCATGTCCTGCCACTGCTCCTCGCTCGGCTGGTTGCCCGTCACCGCCTCCATGATCTCCCGCGGCTCGGGGTCGCCGTCGCGGTCCTGGATCAGCAGCCCGCCGGTGACCCGCTTGACGTCGCGCTCGCGGGGATCGGCCTCGCGCCGCTCCTCCTCGCAGAGGAGGCGGATCGCCTCCTTCTGCTGCAGCACCTCAAGTGCCCCGTCCTCGTAGCCGGGCGCGCTCAGCACCTCGACGAAGTTCTTGTGCAGCTCCTCGGCCAGCTCGCGACCGATCGGCCGGTTGATCGCGATCACGCCGCCGTAGGCCGAGACCGGGTCGCAGGCGAGCGCCTTCAGGTAGGCCTCGCGGGCGTCGGCGCCGATCGCCACCCCGCAGGGGTTGTTGTGCTTGACGATCACGCACGCCGGCTGCTCGAACTCGTTTGCCAGGTTGCGGGCCGAGTCGAGGTCGAGCACGTTGTTGAAGGAGAGGGCGCGGCCGTGAAGCTTCGAGGTGCGGGCGAGGATATGGGTGCGCAGCCCCGCCTCCGAGTACAGCGCCGCCCGCTGGTGCGGGTTCTCGCCGTAGGAGAGGTCGATCACCTTCTCGTAGGCGATCGCGAGGTGTTCCGGGAAATCCTCGTACTCGGTCGAGAACCAGCGGCTGATCGCGGCGTCGTAGCGGGCGGTCTGGGCGAAGGCCTCGTTGGCGAGCCAATGGCGGGTCGAGGCCGAGATCTCCCCCTCGCTCTCCTCCAGCTCGGCGAGGACCGCGTCGTAGGACTCGGGCTTGACGACGACGGCGACGCTCTCGTGGTTCTTGGCCGCGGCGCGGATCATCGTCGGCCCGCCGATGTCGATGTTCTCGATTGCCATCTCCGGCGCCACGTCCTGGCCGGCGACGGTCTGCTCGAACGGGTAGAGGTTCACGCAGACGACGTCGATCGGCTCGATCCCCTCGCGCGCGAGCGTCGCCATGTGCTCGGGGTCGCCGCGCCGCGCCAGCAGCGCCGCGTGCAGCCGCGGGTGGAGCGTCTTCACCCGGCCGCCGAGGATCTCCTCCTGGCCGGTGAACTCGGAGACGTCGGTGACCTCGAGGCCTGCCTCGCGCAGCGCCGTCGCGGTTCCGCCGGTCGAGAGGATCTCCACCCCCAGCGCTGCCAGGCCCCTGGCGAAGTCGGCGACGCCGGTCTTGTCGGAGACCGAGACGAGGGCCCGCCGCACTCGCACCTGGCCGTCGCCGCGGCTCTCGGTGGTGGGATCGGTGGCGGGCTCTGAGCTCATCGGAGAAGGGGTCGCGATCCTCGCCGGATCGCTTGAGTCGATCCTAACTCCGCCCTCCGCGATCATGCGGATCGCCTCCGGGTACACCTCGTGCTCGACGGCGTGCACGGCGGCCTCCAGGTCCTCGCGCCGCACCCCCGCCGGCACCGGAACCTCCCGCTGCGCGATCACCGGCCCGGTATCGACCCCCTCGTCGACGAAGTGGACGGTGACGCCGGTCGTCTCGACCCCGGCGGCGAGCGCCTGCCCGATCGCGTCGAGCCCCGGGAAGGCGGGGAGCAGGGCGGGATGGACGTTGACGATCCGGTTGCGGAAGCGCTGGACGAAGGGCGCGCCGAGCAGCTGCATGTAGCCGGCGAGGACGATCAGGTCGGCCCCGCGCGACTCGATCCAGGCGGCCATCGCCTCCTCGCGCGCGGCGCGGTCGGGGAAGCCGGCGGCGGGGAAGACGCTGGTCTCGATCCCGGCCCGGCGCCCGCGCTCCAGCGCTCCCGCCCCGGGCTTGTCCGACCCGACTCCGACCACCTCGATCCCGTCGCGCCGATGGAGCTTGTCGAGTATCGCCTGCAGGTTGGTGCCGCTGCCCGAGGCGAGGACGACGATCCGAAAGGCGCTCACGGCGGCATCTTCTCAGTAGGCTCGCCGCGATGAGCGAGCACGACCTCTGGCAGGCGGTGCTCTACCTGCACCTAATGGCGATGGCCTTCTTCGTCGGCGGCCAGCTCGTCTTCGGGCTCGCCGTGGTGCCGGTGCTCCGCGACGACCCCGCCGATCCAGGGCGCGAGCGGATGCGCGGCGTCGCCCGCCGCTTTGGCTACGGCTCCCTGGTCGCGCTCGCCGTCCTCCTCGCCACCGGTTGGGCGATGGCTTCCCACTACGGCCTCTGGGACAGCTCGACCCTGCAGTGGAAGCTGGGCTTGGTCGCGCTCGTCGTCGGGCTGACCCTGCTGCACCTGCGCCGGCCGAAACTGCACGCGCTGCAGGGCGCGATCCTGCTCGCCTCGCTCGCAATCGTCTGGCTCGGCCTGGACCTGGCCACCGGCGGTTAGCTCGCGAGGCGACGCATCCGGCTTTGGGCACACCCGGTGTGCTCAGACTCGGATGCGTTTGGACCGCGCCGCTCAGCCAGCGGACAGAGTCTCCAGGGCGAATTTGCCGTCGGCCTCGTCCGGGTCGCCGAGCGGGTAGTTGCCGGTGAAGCAGGCGTCGCAGTGCTCGCCGGGGTCGCCGTCGATCGCCTCGTAGACGCCGGCGATCGAGAGGTAGGCCAGCGAGTCCGCTTCGAGCTCATCGGCGATCTCGTCGATCGAGCGGTTGTGGGCGATCATCTCCTCGCGGGTCGACATGTCGACCCCGTAGTGGCAGGGGTTTCGAATCGGCGGCGCCGAGATCCGCAGGTGCACCTCGCTGGCCCCGGCGTCGCGCAGCATGCCGATGATCTGCCTCGTCGTGTTGCCGCGCACGATCGAGTCGTCGACGACGACCAGGCGCTGGCCGGCGACGATCTCCGGCAGCGGGTTGAACTTCAGCCGCAGCCCGTGCTTGCGCAGCTCCTGCCCCGGCTGGATGAAGGTGCGGGCGACGTAGCGGTTCTTGATCAGGCCGTCGTCGCGCGGCAGCCCGGAGGCGCGCGCGAACCCGGCCGCCGCGGGGTTGCCCGAGTCGGGCACCGAGATCACCAGGTCGGCCTCGACTGGCGCCTCGCGCCAGAGGATCTCGCCCATCCGCCCGCGCGCCTGCTGCAGGACCTTGCCCTCGAGCCGGCTGTCGGGACGGGAGAAGTAGATGTGCTCGAAGACGCAGGTGGCGCGGCGGCCGCTCTTCACGACCTGGCGGGTCTCCAGCCCCCGCTCGGTCAGCGAGACCATCTCGCCCGGGTGGACCTCGCGCATCAGCTCGGCGCCGATGATGTCGAAGGCGCAGCTCTCGGAGGCGACCACGAAGCGGTCGCCGAGGCGCCCGAGGCTGAGCGGCCTGATCCCATGCGGGTCGCGGAAGGCGACGATCGCCCGCTTGGTCATCACGACGGTGGAGTAGGCCCCCCGCAGCCGCGGCATCACGTCGGCGACAGCGTCCTCGATCATCTTCCCCTCGTGCGAGGAGAGCAGGGCGGCGATGATCTCCGAGTCGGAGGTGCCGCGGAACTCCAGCCCCCGCTCCTTCAGCTCGCCCCAGAGCTCGACCGCGTTGGTCAGGTTGCCGTTGTGGGCGAGGGCGACCTCGCGGCCGTCGTCGCGCCAGATCGGCTGCGCGTTCTCCCAGGAGCCGCCGCCGGTGGTCGAGTAGCGGACGTG
>JBKPOX010000141.1:0-2706 GCA_046733335.1 Actinomycetota bacterium
GACGTAGTCGGCGCCCTTGGCGGCTTCGACCGCTTGCGGCTCGGGCGTCTCGGCGAGCGTCTCGTAGAGGGCGACGACGTCGACCTCGGCGCCGCGCTCGCGGAGGGCATCGGGGAGGACGTCGCGGGCCTCGGCGGCGCGGGCGATGAGGACGCGAGCGCCGGCGACCTCCTCGTCCTCCAGCGCTTCGATCAGCCCCTCGGCGACGAAGCGCTCGGGCACCACGTCGGCGAGGTGGCGCGCCGCCGCGAGCAGCTCGCCTGGCTCGAGCGGCGGCCGCTGCACGGGCGGCGGGTCGTCGTCACCCGCGCCCGTGCCCAGGCCAGCGGCCTCGCCCGTGCCCTGCGCGACCTCGGCGGCGACGTGGTCGAGCTGCCGGCGATCCGGATCGAGCCGCGGATCGAGAGCGGCGAGGTGAGGGAGGCAGTGGCGAGGATCGGCGATTACGGTCTTGTCTGCCTGACCAGCCCCAACGGCGTGCGGCTCCTCTTCGAGGCGATGACCGCGGGGGGGCCCGGGGGGGCGGGCGACGGTTTTACCCGCGACGCCCGCGCCCTCGCCGGCGCCACCGTCGCCGCGATCGGGCCGGGCACCGCCCGCGCCCTCGCCGAGCGCGGGATCGTCGCCGACGTCGTCCCCGAGCGGTTCGTCGCCGAGGCGCTGGTCGAGGCGCTGGCGGAGGTCGAGGTCGAGGGCCGTCGCGTCCTGGTCGCCCGCGCCGCCGAGGCGCGCGACGTCCTCCCCGACGCCCTGCGCGAGCGCGGCGCCGAGGTCGACGTCGTCGCCCTCTACGAGACCGTGCGGGAGCAGCCCGGGGAGGCGGAGGTCGAGCGCGCCCAAGGCGCCGACTACGTCACCTTCACCTCCTCCTCGACCGTGACCAACCTGGTCGAGGCCCTCGGCGACCGCTTCCCGAGCAGTGCCCGCGTGGTCTCGATCGGCCCCGTCACCAGCGAGACCGCCCGCGCCGCCGGCCTCCAGGTCGACGTAGAGGCCGAGCGCCACGACGTCGACGGCCTCCTCGAAGCTCTCCTCGATGACGTTCGGCACCCCGCATAGGCACTTCCGCCAGACCGACTCGACCAACTCGCGCGCCCGCGAGCTCGCCGCCGCCGGGGCGCCGCACGGAACCGTCGTCAGCGCCGCAGAGCAGACCGCCGGCCGCGGCCGCCAAGGGCGCACCTGGACCGCCCCTCCGAACAAAGCTCTCCTCTACTCGGCGATCGTGCGGCCCTTGGAGGAGCGCCATGTGATGCTGCCCCTCGCGGCGCCGCTCGCCGTCTGCGAGACCGCCGAGGAGCTGCAGCCCGATCTCGGGTGCGGAGTCAAGTGGCCCAACGACGTCCTCGTCGAAGGTCGCAAGCTCGCCGGCGTCCTGATCGAGGCGCGCCCCCAGGACGGCTGGGCGGTTATTGGCGTCGGCCTCAACCTCTCCATCTCAGAAGACGAGTTCCCGCCTGAGCTCCGCAGCACGGCGATCTCGCTCCTCGACCCCCGTCACAGGACCCAGGGGAGGGGGTCCGCCGGACCCTCCCCGCTGTTGTCCGCCGGACCCCCTCCCCTGGGTCCTCTCGCCACAGCCGAGGTGCTGAGCCGCCACCTCGCCCGCTGGACCGAGGCAGAGCCGGACGAAGTCCTGACCGCCTGGCGCTCCCGCGATTACCTGAAGGGAAGGGAGATCGAGTGGGAGGGCGGCTCAGGAGTCGCCGACGGCGTCGACGACCGGGGTTACCTCGTCGTCGTCACCCCCGGCGGAGACCGGATCGCCGTCGGCGCCGGCGAGGTCCACCTGACTCGTTACTGACTCGGGCCTGCCGCTCCCGTTCTGGTCTTTATTGCGCTTGCGCTTGCGACGCCGCTTGCCGCCTTTGGGGAAGTTCTTCAGCAGCTCCCGCGCGACCGCCGAGGGTTTCCGCGCCATCCGCATCCGCGCGCCCCGCAGCACCTCCTCGCCCTCGGGCGTGTGCGAGACCGCGGCCGCCAGCAGCGCCACCGCAAGGCGCCGGTCCTGTTTGCGCGCCGCGTGCACGAGCCGCCGGGCGTTGCGGCCGTGCGCCCGGCCGGAGGAGTTGACCAGCAGGCCGAGCAGGCGCTTCGTCTCCGGCCAGCGCTGCACCGCGTACTCCTCGTGCAGCTCGCGGGTGTAGGAGGCGAGCCGCCAGACCCAGGCCTGCGCCTGGTCGCGCCGCCCGATTCGTTTGTCGATCAGCGCCTGCAGCAGCGTCTTCGTCCCCGCCCGCTTGTCCTCGCGGCTCCAGCTGCCGACGATGTCGATCGCGTCGTCGAAGGCGTCGGCGTCGCCGAGGTCGGCGATCTCGCCCAGCGCTTTCAGCCGCAGCTGCGCGTTGCGGTTGCGCTGCACGCAGGTGAGCAGGAAGCGCCGGCGCAGCTCCTTGGTGCGGTCGTTCTGCAGCATCGCGCGGGCCCGCCGCCAGCCCTGGGTGTTGACCCGCGCCCCGGCCAGCGCCGCCCAGGCGTGCTGCTCGGGGTAGTCGAGGTTCTCGACGGCGATCCGCCAGATCTCCCGTTCCAGCACCTCCATCCGCCGCTCCTCGGAGTCGGAGACCGGGACGATCCGCCGCTCGACCCGGACCTTGCGCCCGCGCCCGCGCCGCACCGGCCCGACGACGATCGCGCCGCCGCGGTAGACGTCGCGGTCGAGCAGGCTGTGGAGGGTGACGATCGTCTCGTCGTGGGTCGTCGCCG
>JBKPOX010000142.1:0-11999 GCA_046733335.1 Actinomycetota bacterium
TCTCCCTGCTCAGCGAGAAGCTGCCGCAGGAGGTCAACGGGGTCACCGTCTCCCGCTACTGCTCCTCCAGCCTCGACGCGATCCGCCACGCCGGCAACGCGATCAAGGCCGGCGAGGGGGACGCCTACCTCGCCGTCGGCGTCGAGTTCGTCAGCCGCTACAACGAGCGCACCGAGCCCGCCGGCGAGGCCGACCAGAACGAGAACCTCAAAGGCAACGACGGCCAGCCCAACGCCTACATCGCGATGGGCGAGACCGCGGTCAACGTCGCCAAGAAGTACGAGGTCAGCCGCGCCGACATGGACAAGTTCGCGCAGCGCTCGCAGGAACTCGCTGTGCGCTCGCAGGAGGACGGCTTCTTCGACCGCGAGATCGTCCCGGTCAAGCTGCCCGACGGCAGCGAGGTGACCAAGGACGACGGCCCCCGCGCCTCCTCGACCCTGGAGAAGCTCTCCGAACTGCCGGAGGCCTTCGGCGGCGGCGGCGTCACCGCCGGCAACTCCTGCCCGCTCAACGACGGCGCCGCCGCGGTGCTGCTGATGAGCGACACCAAGGCCAAGGAGCTGGGCCTGACCCCGCGCGCCCGGATCATCACCGCGGCCACCCACGGCAACGAGCCGGAGCTGATGGGCGTCGCCCCGATCGGCGCGATCAAGAAGGTGCTGGACCGCGCCGGGATGACGATCGACGACGTCGACCGGGTCGAGCTGAACGAGGCCTTCGCCGCCCAGGTGATCCCGATCATGGCCGAATGCGGGATCGACGAAGACAAGCTCAACACCCACGGCGGCGCGATCGCCCTCGGCCACCCCTTCGGGATGACCGGCGCCCGGATCATGGGCACCCTGCTGAACGTGCTCGAGACCGACGACAAGCAAGTCGGCCTCGAGACGATGTGCGTCGCCGGCGGTCAGGGCAAGGCGATGCTCGTGGAACGCATGAACTGAGCAGCGACTGGCGAGTTGTGGGGGCTATAGACCCCACAACTCGCCAATGGCGATGGAGCTCGAGACCCTCACTTACGCAACGGGCGATCGGGTCGCGCGGATCACCCTGAACCGGCCCGAGCGCGGGAACGGGATCACGGCGCGGATGCCGGTCGAGCTGACCGAGTCCGTCGAGCGAGCCAACCTCGACCCCGAGGTGCACGTGATCGCGCTGGCCGGGAACGGCAGCGGCTTCTGCGGCGGCTACGACCTCGTTGCCTCCGCCGAGGGGGACATGAGCGAGCTGGGCAGCGAGGCGCCGCCCGGCTCGCCGCTCGACCCGGCGACGATCGCCGCCAACCACGCTCCCGACAGCAACTGGGACCCAGTCACCGACTACCAGTTCATGTCCCGCAACGTCCGCGGCTTCATGAGCCTCTTTCACTCCGAGAAGCCCGTCCTCTGCAAGGTCCACGGCTACTGCGTCGCCGGCGGCACCGACATGGCGCTCTGCTCCGACCTCCTGGTGATCGCCGAGGACGCCAAGATCGGCTACCCGCCGGCGCGCGTCTGGGGCTCGCCGACGACGGCGATGTGGGCGAGCCGCCTCGGGCCGATGCGGGCCAAGCGCCTCCTCCTCACCGGCGACTCGCTGACCGGCGCCGAGGCGGCGGAGTGGGGGCTGGCGACCGAGGCCGCCCCCGCGGCGCAACTCGACGAGCGCTTCGAGCGCCTGCTGGAGCGGGTCGCGCGGATGCCGATCAACCAGCTGGTGATGATGAAGCTGCTCGTCAACCAAACCGTCCATGCGCAGGGCCTCGCGCAGGCCCAGGTCCTCGGCACCTTCTTCGACGGGATCGCCCGCCACACCGAGGAGGGGCACGCCTTCGTCCGCCGCGCCACCGAATCCGGCTTCCGCGAGGCGGTCCGCGAGCGCGACGAGCCCTACGGGGACCACGGCCTCGACGGCTTCGGCCTCGGCTCCTAGGCCCCGGCGACTAGGCTGCCGCGGCGATGAGCGACCCGCATCCGACCTCGGCGATCACCGCGGAGACCGTCCGCGACTTCCTCCCCGGCAGCTTCCCCGGGGACCTCGGGATCGAGCCCCTGGAGGTCGAGGACTCGCACGCCCGCGGCCGGATCGTCGTCGACAAGCGCCACCTGCACCCCGGCGGGTTCGTCCACGGCGGCGTCTGGACCGCGCTCGGCGACACCGTCGCCGCCTGGTCGACCTTCCGTTGCATCCAGCCGGGCCACAACTTCACCACGATCGAGCTCAAGCTGAACGTCTTCGCCGCCGGAATCCTCGGCGACGAGATCGAGGCCCGGGCCGAGCCCCTGCACGTCGGCAAGAGCACGGTCGTGGTCGAGGTGAGGATCGAGCGCCGCCGCGAGGGCAAGCAGCCGGGCCTGGCTGCCAACCTGATCGTCTCCCAGTTCGTCCTCCCGCCGAGCGGCAGCTAAGCCGCCACAGGACTGAGCCGGCACGCCTCGACGAAGTGCCTGAACAGCGCCGCCTCGTACGGGCGGTGGACGAGCGTCTCCGCATGCCACTGGACGCCGATCAGGAAGGGCCGCGCGGGGTCCTCGATCGCCTCGGCGGTCCCGTCCGGCGCCCGGGCGCTGATCCTCAGCCCCTCGCCCAGGCGCTCGATCCCCTGGTGGTGGAAGGAGTTGACGTCGAGCTCGTCGGGGACCACGACCTCCTCGTCGCCGAGCGCGGCCGCCAGCCTGCTCCCCGGCTCGACGTCGATCGGGTGGCTCGTCTCGTCCCCCGGCGCCGACTGCCGGTGGGAGACCTCGTGCGTCACGTCCGGCAGGTGCTGGTGGAGGGAGCCGCCGCGGGCCACGTTGAGGGCCTGGGTGCCGCGGCAGATCGAGAGGATCGGCAGCTCGCGCGCGTCCGCGCAGCGCGCCGCGCACAGCTCGAAGCGGTCGAGGTCGGGCTCGGTCGGGCCGAGGTGGGGGTGGGGCTCGGCCCCGTAGGTGGCGGGGTCGAGGTCGGGCCCACCGGAGAGGCAGATCCCGTCGAGGCGGTCGAGCAGCGGGCCGATCGCCTCCTCCGGCAGCGGCGGGATCACCATCGGGATCGCCCCGGCGGCCTCGAGCGCGCGCAGGTAGGTGAGCCCGAGGACCATCTCGCGGACCTTCGGCTCGCTTTCGGGAGTCTGCTGGATCCGTTTCGGCTCCCGCACCTCCGAGGTGGTGACCCCGATCAGGGGCCTGCCGTGCTCTGCGCCTTTCTTCATCCCTGCGGATTCTCCACCACCCAGGTGTCCTTGCAACCGCCGCCCTGCGAGCTGTTGACGACCATCTCCCCGGCGCCCTGCGCGAATCGGGTCAGCCCGCCGACCAGCGCCACCTCGCCGTCGGGCCCGCTGACCACGAAAGGCCGCAGGTCGATCCGCCGCGGGCGCAGGCCGCCGCCGCGAACGGTCGGGTGGGTCGAGATCTCGACCGGCTCCTGGGCGATGAAGCGCTCGGGTCGCCGCCGCACCACCGCCAGCGCCCGCTTGCGCTCCGGCTCGCTCGCCCGCGGCATGATCGTGACGCCGTGGCCGCCGAAGCCGCCGCGGGGCTTGATCACCAGTTCGCCGAGCCGCTCCATCGCCTCCGCCCGATCGTCCTCGTCGCAGAGGTCGTAGCTGGGGACCGAGCGCAGCAGCGGCGCCTCGCCGAGGTAGAACTGGACCATCCGCTCGACGTAGGCGTGGGCGAGCTTGTCGTCGGCGAGGCCGCTGCCGAGCGCGTTGGCGCAGCGCAGCCGCCCGGCGCGCAGGGCCGGCAGGAGCAGCTCGCCGAGCGCGGTCAGGCCGCCGTCCTCGCCGGTCAGGCGGTCGGCGTCCTGGCGGCGGTAGACGACGTCGACCTGCAGGCGGCGCTCGCGCGAGAGGCGGGCGAACAGCCGCTCGCGGCTCAGCTCCAGCTGGTCGGGCCTGACGATCGGCAGCCCCAGCTCGCGCCCGATCCGCTCGTGCTCGCACCAGGCCCCGTTCTGCGGCCCGTCGGAGAGGAGGACGACGACGGGGTCGTCCCGCCCCTCCGGCGCCGCGGCGCGCAGGGCGGCCCCGAGCCTCTCCAGGTAGTCGCCGTGGCCGCGCGGGCGGGGCGGCGCCTCGAGCAGCGGCTCGACGATCTCCCGCACCGCCAGCGCGTAGGCGGCGCCCGAGGGCATCCGCAGGTTGTCCTCCAGCACCCGCAGCTCGCCGTCGCGGCCGCGGACCAGGTCGAGGCCGGCTACCGTCGCCGGCGGCGCCCCCGGGTCGAGCAGCCCCGCCATCGCCGGCGCGTAGTTCTCGGCGGTTTCCAGCAGGTGCCGCGGCACGACTCCCGCGTCGAAGATGCGCTGGGGGCCGTAGGCGTCGAGCAGAAAGGCGTTCAGCGCCCGCACCCGCTGCGCCAGCCCCGCCGCCAGCCGCTCCCACTCCTCGGCGGTGATCAGCCGCGGGACTGGGTCGACCGCGATCGGCTCGCCCGGCCCGAAGGTGAGCCCGCTCTCGCGGACCCGCGCCTCGACCCGCCCGCGCAGCTCCTTCAGGTCCCGTCCGCCCAGCGCCTCCAGCAGCTCCCGGTAGTGCGGCCGCGGCTCGCCCTCCGCGGCGTAGGCCTCGTCGAGGCAGTCGGGATCCAGCGCGTAGGCGGGAGCGCTCACCCCCCCGTCTCTACCCGTTCCTCGGGGACTTCGAGGGCTTCGATCTGGGGCAGTTTCCACAACAGGCTGGCCAGGGTCAGGCCCACCGCCGCCGCCAGCAGGGCGAGGAACCATTCCGGCGCGCTCAGCAGGACCATGTCGAAGAAGTCGCGCAGGGGGGCAATCGCGAGGATGCCGGCGAAGGCGGCGCCGAGGGCGGCGACCATCGCCAGCATGTTGCTCTGGATCGCGATGTGCTCGCGGCCGGGGCCGCGCTCGAGCAGGAGGATGAAGCAGAGGCCGAGGACGATCAGCGTCGTCGTCGCCGCCGTGCGGCCGGCCGCGAGGCTGGCGCCGGCGACGGTGTCGACGAGGAAGAAGGAGAGGATCGACCCGATCGCCGTGGCGAGGCCCGCCGGCACCGCGAACGCCGCCAGCGCCCGCAGCAGGCGACCGCGGTAGAGCGGCCCGTCGGAGGGCATCAGCGCCAGCACGAAGGAGGGGATCCCGATCGTCAGGAAGGCGGCGACGGTGAGGTGGCGGGGGAGGAAGGGGAAGGCGAGGCCGGGAACGGCGACGAGCAGGATCAGCGCCGCCGCGTAGACCGTCTTGGTCAGGTAGAGGCGGCCGAGGCGATGGATGTTGCGGGCGATCCGGCGCCCTTCGCCGACCGCCTCGGGCAGGCGCGAGAACTGGTCCTCGAGCAGGACCACGTCGGCGACCCCTTTGGTCACCTGCGTCCCCGAGCCCATCGCCACCGCCATCCGCGCCCGCTTCAGCGCCGGCACGTCGTTGACCCCGTCGCCGACCATCGCCACGTAGCGACCGGCCGCGACCAGCGCCCCGACCAGCGCTTTCTTCTGCTCGGGCTTGATCCGGCAGAAGATCGTGTTCGCCACCACCGCCTGCTTCAGGCCCTCCTCGTCCTCTGGCAGGTCGGGCCCCTCGATCACGCCGGCGTCGCGCGGCACCCCGACCGCGAAGGCGACCGCGGTCACCGTCGCGGCGGCGTCACCGGAGATCAGCTTCAGGTCGACGCCCTCCTCGCGCATCCCGGCGATCGTCTCCGCCGCGTCCGGGCGCAGCGTCTCCTCCAGCACGACCAGCGCCAGCGGGGTCAGCCGCGGCGCGCCGTTCGCCGCCGGGTCCTCCGGCAGCGACTCGCTGGTCTGGCCGAAGGCGACGACCCTTCGCCCCGCCGCCGTCTCCTCCTCCAGCTTGCCGGCGAGACGCGGCGGCAGCGTCAGCGCCCCGGACTCGGTGAGGACGTCGGGCGCCCCCATCACGAAGGTCGCGCCGCCGCCGCCGTCCAGCGAGACCCCGCTCCACTTCCACTCCGAAGAGAACGGCACCTCCCCCCGCACCTCGGCCGCCCGCCCGGGGAACCCCTCGGCGATCGTCTCCAGCGTCTTGTTGCGGTCGCCGGCGCTGGCGGCGAAGCGGCCGAGCGCCTTCGCCCCCGCCTCGGGGTCGATCCCGTCGGCGTACTCGACCCCCGCCAGCCGCAGCTCCCCCGCGGTCAGCGTCCCGGTCTTGTCGACGCAGATCGTGTCGACGGCGGCGAGGCTCTCGGTGGCGCTCATCTGCTGGACCAGGGTCGCGCGCCGGGCCAGCCGCACCGCCGCCACCGCGAAGGTGACGCTCATCAGCAGCACCAGCCCCTCGGGGATCAGGGTCACCAGCCCGGCGGTCGCCGTCTGCGCCGCCTCCTCGAGGCCGACGTCGCGGATCTTCAGGCTGAGGATCAGCACCGCCGCCAGCGGCAGCATCACGTAGGTGGAGGCGAGGATCACCCGGTTGACCTCCTCCTGCAGCGGCGAGGGCGGGTGGCGGAAGGTCCTCGCCTCGCCGGCCACCTTGCCCGCGTAGCTCTCCTCGCGCACCGCGTCGACGCGGTAGCTGCCGGAGCCCGAGACGCAGAAGGAGCCGGAGAGGACGCGGTCGCCCTCGCCCTTCCCGATCCCGTCCGACTCGCCGGTCAGCAGCGACTCGTCCACCGTCATCCCCCGCGAGCCGACCACCTCGCCGTCGGCGACCAGCTGGTCGCCGGGCCCCACCTGGACCACGTCGCCCGGCACCACCTCGGTCGCGATCAGCTCGACCTCGGCGCCGTCGCGGAGCACCCGCGCGTGGGGCGCCACCAGCACCGCCAGCTCGTCGAGCGTCGCCTTCGCCTTCAGCTCCTGGCGGATGCCGATGTAGGAGTTGACGACGGCGATCAGGCCGAAGATCGAGTCCGCGTAGAGCCCGAGCCCGAGGTCGAGGAGGAAGAAGGCACCGATGATCGCGTTGAAGAGGGTGAAGACGTTGCCGGCGACGATGCTCGCGGTCGAGCGCGAGGAGCTTTCCGGCGGCGGCCCGAGCTTGCGCAGCCGCGCCGAGGCCTCCTTGCTGGAGAGCCCTTGCTCGGGGGAAGGTCGGCCATTGCCCATCGCCCTATTCAATAGGGTGCGGAAGCGATGAGCCTGAAGCTCGGCCTCAACCTCGGCTACTGGGGGATCGGTCCCGCCGGGGAGGACGCCGCCGACCTCGTCCTCGCCGCCGAGGGAATGGGCTACGAGTCGGTCTGGGCGGCCGAGTCCTACGGCTCCGACGTGGTCAGCGTGCTCGCCTGGCTGGCGGCGCGGACCGAGAGGATCAACCTCGGCGCCGCGATCATGCAGGTGCCGGCGCGCCCACCCGCGGCCGCGGCGATGGCCGGGGCGACGATCGACAAGCTCTCCGGCGGACGCTTCCTCTTCGGCTTCGGCCCCTCGGGCCCGCAGGTCTCCGAGGGCTGGTATGGCGTCCCCTACGCGAAGCCCTGGGGCCGCACCCGCGAGTACGTCGAAGTGGTGCGGGAGATCATCGCCCGTGAGGGCCCGGTCGAACACCAGGGGGAGCACTACACGCTGCCGCTGCCGGGCGGCGAGGGCAAGCCGCTGAAGCTCAACTTCCACCCGCTGCGCAACGAGATCCCCGTCTTCGTCGGCGCGATCGGGCGCAAATCGGTCGAGATGGCGGCGGAGATCTGCGACGGCTGGATCCCGATCTTCTTCAGCGTCGACGCCTTCGAGCAGACCTGGGGAGAGCACCTGGAGGCGGGCTTCGCCAAGGGCGGCCGCCAGCGCTCCGACCTCGAGGTCAGCCCGTCCCTGCAGGTGGCGATCGACGGTGACCTCGAGGCGGCTAAGAGCGTCGTCAAGGCCGGCCTGGTCCTCTACTTCGGCGGCATGGGCAGCCGCAAGACCAACTTCTACGTCGACCTCGCCCACCGCTTCGGCTTCGGCGAGGTCGCCGACGAGGTCCAGCGCCGCTTCCAGGACGGCGACCGCGGCGGCGCCTTCGAGGCGATGCCCGACGAGATCGTCGAGGCGACCTCGCTGGTCGGCACCGAGGCCGAGGTGGCCGAGCGGGTCGAGCGCTTCCGCGGCGCCGGCATCGACCGGCTGATCGTCTCGCCGGTGCACGTCGAGCGCAGCGAGCAGGTGCACACGCTGGAGCGGCTCTCTGAGCTGGCGGGAGTCTCTGCCTGAGCGGTGGGGGTCGAGACGCGTTCCCGACCCGATCCCATAATCTTCCGCGCCGCGTCATGAAGATCGGAGTGCCGAAAGAGACCGCCGATGGGGAGCGCCGGGTCGCGCTCGTCCCTGACGTGGTCAAATCGCTGAAGAAGAACGAGCACGTCGAGGTGCTCGTCGAGGCCGGGGCCGGCGATGCCGCCGGCCACACCGACGCCGCCTACCGCGAGGCCGGGGCCGAGGTCGGCTCCGCCGAGTCCGCCTGGGGCGCCGACGTCGTCCTCCACGTCGCCGTCCCGTCCGCCGCGGACATCGCCCGGCTGAACGGCAACCAGCTCTTCGTCTCCCACCTCAACCCCTGGGTCGCCGCGGAGACCAACAAGGCGCTGGCGAGCGCCGGCGTCACCGCCCTCGCGATGGAGGCGATCCCGCGGACCACCCGCGCCCAGGCGATGGACGCGCTCTCCTCGCAGGCCGCCGCCGCCGGCTACGCGGCGACCCTGATCGGCGCCCGCGAGTCCGGCCGCTTCTTCGGGATGATGACCACGGCCGCGGGAACCGTGCCGCCGGCCAAGGTTCTCGTCCTCGGGGCCGGCGTCGCCGGCCTGCAGGCGGTCGCCACCGCCAAGCGCCTCGGCGCGATCGTCACCGGCTTCGACATCCGCCGCGCCGCCTGGGAGCAGATCGCATCCCTCGGCGGCCGGCCGCTGGAACTCGACTTCATCCCCGACGCCGAGGGCGAGGGCGGCTACGCCCGGCCGCTGACCGACGAGGAGAACGCGCAGGTGCGCGACGCCCTCGCCGAGAATGCCGCCAAGCAGGACATCATCGTCACCACCGCCGCGATCCCCGGCCGCCCGGCGCCGCTGCTGATCACCGCCGACGGGGTCCGCAACATGGCTCCCGGCTCGGTGATCGTCGACCTCGCCGCGGAGACCGGCGGCAACTGCGAGCTGACCCAGCCCGGCCAGACCGTGGTCGAGAACGGGGTGAAGGTGATCGGGCCGCGCAACCTCCCCTCGGAGATGCCGGCGCCCGCCTCCCAGCTCTACGCGAAGAACCTCGAGAACCTGCTCGGCCTGATCGTCGGCGACGACGGCGCCGTGAAGGTCGACTTCGAGGACGACATCATCGCCGCCGCCTGCATCACCCAGGGCGGCGAGATCAAGAACGAGAGGGCAGCCAAGTAGCCATGGACCTGATGACCGAGATCACGATCTTCGTGCTCGCCGTCTTCGTCGGCTTCGAGGTGATCTCGAAGGTGCCGACGACCCTGCACACGCCGCTGATGTCGCAGACGAACGCGATCCACGGCATCGTCATGCTCGGCGGGCTGATCGTCGTCGGCTTCGCCGACGACGGGCTCGAGTACGTGATCGGCACGATCGCGATCGCCTTCGGCGCGATCAACATCGTCGGCGGCTTCATGGTCACCGACCGGATGCTCGGCATGTTCGCCCGCAAACCCAAACCCAAGGGCGAGGGCAAATGATCCAGGCCGTGTTCGAGCCCGGCGGCGACGCCGCCACCGCCCTCTACATCGTCGCCTTCTCGCTCTTCATCATCGGGATCAAGCAGGGGACGCACCCGACCACGGCCAAACGCGGCAACCTGATCGCCGCCGGCGGGATGGCGGTCGCGGTCGTGACCACCCTGCTCCTCGACGGGATGGGCAACTGGGGCCTGATCGTCCTCGGCCTCGGCGTCGGCACCGCCGTCGGCGTGATCGCATCGATCCGCGTGCAGATGACCGAGATGCCGCAGATGGTCGCCCTCTACAACGGCGTCGGCGGCGGCGCCGTGGCGCTGATCGCCTGGTCGGAGATCCGCCACGGGATCTCGATTGGCGAGGACTTCCCGCTCGACTCGCTGATCCCGGTCCTCTTCGCCGGGGTCGTCGGGTCGGTCTCCTTCTGGGGCTCGAACATCGCCTTCGCCAAGCTCCAGGACCTGATCCCGACGCGGCCGATCGCCGCGCCCGGCCAGCAGGCGATCAACGCCCTGCTGCTGATCGCGATCGTCGCCATCTGCGTGATCCTCGCGATCGACCACGAGTCGCCCTCGCAGGGCCTCTTCATCCTCCTCCTGGTCCTCGCGGCGATCCTCGGCAACCTCGTCGTGCTGCCGATCGGCGGCGCCGACATGCCGGTTGTGATCTCGCTGCTGAACGCCTTCACCGGCCTCTCCGCCGCGGCCGCCGGCTTCGCCCTCGACAACGTCGCCCTGATCGTCGCCGGCACCCTCGTCGGCTCCTCGGGAACGATCCTCACCCTGGAGATGGCGACGGCGATGAACCGCTCGGTCAGCAACATCCTCTTCTCCGGCTTCGGCGGCGCGCCCTCCGGCGGCGGCGCGGGTGGGGGCGAGGAAAAGCCCCACGTCTCGATCGGCGCTCAGGACGCGGCGATCAAGCTCGCCTACGCCGACTCCGTCGTGATCGTGCCGGGCTACGGCCTCGCCGTCGCCCAGGCTCAGCACGCGATCAAGGAGGTAGCCGACGAGCTGGAGAAGCGCGGCGTCACCGTCAACTACGCGATCCATCCCGTCGCCGGCCGGATGCCGGGCCACATGAACGTCCTCCTCGCTGAGGCCGACGTGCCTTACGAGAACCTCAAGGAGATGGAGGAGATCAACCCGGAACTGCCGCGCACCGACGTGGCGGTGGTCGTCGGCGCCAACGACGTGACCAACCCAGCGGCGAAAAACGACCCCGACTCGCCGATCGCCGGGATGCCGATCATCGAGGTCTCCGAGGCCCAGCAGGTGATCGTGATCAAGAGGTCGTTGAGCCCGGGCTTCGCCGGCATCGACAACGACCTCTTCTACGAACCCAATACCTCGATGTTGTTCGCCGACGCCAAAGCGGCGGCCAGCGAGATCGCCGCCGAGATCGGGAATCTGTAGGACGAGCTAGCTAGGGACGGGGCGCGCTGGCCGGCGGGTCCTGTCTCCGATTCCGGGCTCCGCCTGCCGGCGGAGTCCTCGGAATCGTCGCCACCCGCCGGAGGGGCGTCACTGCCGGACTCGCCAACTCGGATGCAAGGGTGCGTACGGCGGCGATGCCTCGCCTTACGAGAGAGCTGCTCACATGCTGCGGCAGCTCGACTACGAAGGCGGTGCTGCGGGGGAAGGCGTGGCTTTGCCAGCGGGTCGCGCTGCCGGGGTAGGGGCCGGGGAGCTTGACGAGGGGGAGGCCGCTCAGCTCCGAGAAGCGGCGGGCGGCGAGGGGGTTGCCGCTGGGTCGGTCGACGAGTCCGAACGGCTGGTGGAACCAGATCGTCAGGTCGGGCCGGGTGCGGCGGACGAAGCGGTCGGCGGCGCGGGACTCCGGCTCGGAGAGGGGTCCAGCGCCGGAGTATTCGCCGCCGGCGAGGGGCCGCCAGCCGAAGGGGAAGTTGCGGTTGAGGTCGACGCCGCGGGCGTTGCCGCGCGTGCCGGCGGCGACGCCGTCGGGGTTGATCGTCGGGATCACGGTCAGCCTCACCCCCTGAGGCGCCGGCGCCGCGATCAACCTTCGCGCGATCCGCATCCCCGCATCCTCGTTCCCGTGGATGGCGCCGACGACGAGCACGTCCAGAGCTGCGTCCGCTCGGCCCTTTTCGATTGCGACGATCGGCCGACCCTGGACCGAGTGGCCGATCGCCTGCCGGTCGGCAGCCGCGGCATCGACGGCCATCGCCAGCGTCCCGGCGGCAAGCGCCGAAGCCGCGAGGCAGGCGGCGCAGAATCGGCACCCGAGGCTCACACGCGTGAATTCTGCCTCCATAGCTTCGATCCATGCGCTCGGAGCGGGGCCAGGGGACGGTCGAGTGGGTGGGGGTGCTGCTGGTCGTCTCCCTGGCGATGGTTGGCCTGGCGGCCGCCGGGGCGCGGGTGCCGGGCGCGCCGTTGGCGCGGGCGCTCGCCGACCGGCTCCTCTGCGCGGCCTCGCTGGCCGACGGC
>JBKPOX010000143.1:0-8793 GCA_046733335.1 Actinomycetota bacterium
CTGCGCCGCCTCGCAGCGTGCGGTCGTGAAGATCAAGGGCCAGAACGGCAAGAAGAAGAACGACAACCGCCAGAAGCTGAACATCGTCTCCTGCGGGAAGGGCAAGAAGAAGTAGCCCGCAGCGCCGATCCAGCCGGTCGCGAGCGCCGGCGCGGAGGTCCCAATAGCCTCCGCGCCGGTGCGACCGACGCTCTCAGTCCTGATCGTCGCCTGGGAGAGCAGCGGCGATCTCGAGAGGACCCTTCCCGCCCTGCTGCCTGAGCTGGGCGAGGGCGACGAGCTGATCGTCGTCGAGAACAAGGCCGGCGACGGCAGCGCCGAGGTGGTGCGGGAGCTGGCGCCGCGGGCCCGGATCGTCCGGATGGGCCGCAACGCCGGCTTCGCCGGCGGGGTCGACGCCGGAGCGGAGATCGCGCGGGGCGACCTGCTGGTGATGCTCAACCCCGATGCCGTGCCGCAGCCCGGCTGGGGCGAGGCGATCCGCCGCCCCTGGCGCGAGGGGCGGGGGTGGTCGGCCTGGCAGGCGCTGGTCGCCGACGGCGCCGTCGAGACGATCAACTCGGCCGGCAACCCGATCCACTTCACCGGGATCGTCTGGGCCGGCGGCCACGGCAGGCCGATCGCCACCGCGCCGCCCCCCCACGGGGTGCCGGCGCTCTCCGGCGCCTGCCTGGCGATCCCGCTCGAGAACTGGCGCCGAGCCGGTGGCTTCCCGCCCGAGTTCTTCATGTACCACGAGGACGTCGACCTCTCGGTGCGGCTGCGGATGGCGGGCGGCACGGTCGGGATCGAACCCGCCGCGGTGGTCGCCCATGACTACGACTTCAGCGCCAGCGCCGACAAGTGGCGCTGGCTCGAGCGCAACCGCCTCGCCTTCGTGCTCAGGACCTACCCGGCGGCGCTTCTGGCGCTGCTGACGCCGGCGCTGCTGGCGACCGAGCTGGCGCTCCTCGTCGTCTCCGCCGCGGGGGGCTGGGGGGCGCAGAAGCGGCAGGCGAACCGCGAGGTCATCGCCTGGCTGCCGCGTCTCCTGCGGGAGAGGCGGGCGACCCAGCGCCGGCGCGCCGTCAGCGCCGCCGAGTTCGCCTCCTGGCTCACCCCCGACCTCGACTCCGACCTGATCTCGCCGCTCGCCCGCTCCCAACCCGCGCGGCTGCTGCTGCGCGCCTACTGGCGTCTGGTGCGGGCTCTGTTGCCGCGCTGACCGCTCTCGACACAGCGGGCTGTGTCTAGAACCGGATGCGCTAGCTGGACTGACTCGCCGGTCGGATCAGGATCTCGTTGACGTCGACGCCCTCCGGCTGCTCGAGGGCATACATCACCGCGCGGGCGATGTCGTCGTCCGCCAGCGCAGCCTTGCCCGGCCGGTTGTCGAAGAAGGGGGTGTCGACCATCCCCGGCTCGATCAGCGTCACCCGGATCCCGTGGTTGTCGTGCATTTGGCGCAGCTCCTGCCGCAGCGCCTCGCCGATCGCCGTCGCCGCCCACTTCGTCGCCGAGTAGAGGGAGCCGGCCAGCACCCGCCGGCCCGCCACCGAGCTGGTCACGAGGAAGTGCCCGTCGCCGCGCTCGAGCAGGTGGGGGAGGGTGGCGCGGATCGTCAGGGCGACCCCGTAGACGTTGGTGAGGACCATCGAGCGCCAGTGCTCGACCGACTCCTCGAGGAAGCCGCGGGTGGCGCCGAAGCCGGCGTTGGCGAAGACCGCGTCGATGCGGCCGAAGCCGTCCAGCGCCGCCTCGGCCGCCGCCTCGACCTCGTCCCACTCGGTGACGTCGCAGCGGACCGCGGTCGCCCGCTCCGCGCCGCCCAGCTCCGTCGCGAGCTCCTCCAGCTCCTCCCGGCGCCGCGCCGCCAGCACCAGCCGGTAGCCGCCGGCCGCCGCGCGGGCGGTCGCCGCGCCGATCCCGCTGGAAGCTCCGGTGATGAGCAGCACTGGGTCGTCGTTCACGCTCCCGATTCTCTCAGCTTCGGCCGCTCGGCCAACCCGTCTTGCGATAATCCCCAGTCCTCGTGGATCCCCAGCGGAAGCGGAAGATTCGGCTCGTCGTCGCGCTCAGCGTCGCCGTGCTGCTCGCGGTGGCGCTCGTCTACACCTCGTTCTCGGCCTCGACCGAGGCGAAGGAGCCCTCGCAGCTGCTCGGCGCCAGCCCCGGCACCAGCTACGAGATGACCGGCCGGGTCGTCAAGGGCTCGATCCGCCACGTCGACAACGGGATCGCCTTTCGCGTGGTCGACCGCGACGGCGGCGGCCGCAGCCTGCCGGTGACCTACCAGGGCACGGTGCCCGACCCGTTCCGCGGCGGGCGCGAGATCGTCCTCACCGGGGCGCTCGAGAACGGGACCTTCGTCGGCGAACCGGAAACGCTGATCACCAAGTGCCCGTCGAAGTTCACGACCAAGTCCGATGGCTAGCCTCGGCAGCGCCCTGCTGGCGCTCGCCTTCGTCTCCGCGCTGACCGCAGCGGGGCTGGCGCTTGCCGGCCGCGGCGGCGACCGCCGCCGCGCCGACCTCTCGCGGCGGGTCGTCTACGGCTTCTGCGGACTTCTCACCGCCTGCGTGGCGATCATCGAGATCGCCTTCGCCGGCGACGACTTCAGCTTCAGGATCGTCCAGGAACACTCCTCGATCGAGACGCCGTCCTTCTACAAGCTGGCGGCGATGTGGTCGAGCCAGGAAGGCTCGCTGCTGCTCTGGGCGTGGGTGCTCTCGATCGCGGCAAGCGCCGCGCTGTGGGCCACCCGGGGCAGGCTCCGCGAGATCCTCCCCTACGCCACCGCGACGATGATGGGCGTCGCCGCCTTCTTCACCGGGCTGATGCTGTTCGCACCCGGCGTGCAGCCGTTCGCGACCGTCTCGCCCGTTCCCCTCAATGGCGTCGGCCTCAACCCCCTGCTGCAGCACCCGAGCATGATGATCCACCCGCCGATGCTCTACTCCGGCTACGTCGCCTTCACGGTCCCCTTCGCCTTCGCGATAGGCGCCCTCGTCACCCGCCGCCTCGACGCCGAGTGGATCCGCGCCACCCGCCGCTTCGCCCTGATCGCCTGGGCCTTCCTCGGCTTCGGCCTGCTGCTGGGCGCCCGCTGGTCCTACACCGAGCTCGGCTGGGGCGGCTACTGGGCCTGGGACCCGGTCGAGAACGCCGCCCTGATGCCGTGGCTGCTTGGGACGGCCTTCCTGCACTCGATCATGGTCCAGGAGAAGCGCGGGATGCTGAAGGTCTGGAACGCCTGCCTCGTCGTCGGCACCTTCTCGATGGCCCTGCTCGGCACCTTCCTCGTCCGCTCCGGCGTCCTGCAGTCGATCCACGCCTTCGGCGACAACACCGTCGGGCCCTACATCCTCGGGCTGATCGGGGTCGTCCTGGTCGGCTCGGCCGCCCTCATCGTCAGCCGGCTCGACGACCTGCGCTCGCCGAAGCGGATCGACTCGCTCGTCTCCCGGGAGGCGATCTTCCTCGTCAACAACCTGCTCCTGGTCGGACTGTGCGCGGTGATCTTCTGGGGGACCTTCTTCCCGCTGATCTCCGAGCTCTTCACCGGCGAGAAGGCCTCGCTGGCGGCGCCCTGGTTCGACCGCTACAGCACCCCGCTGGCGATCCTGCTCGTCCTCTTCACCGGGATCGGGCCGCTGCTGGCGTGGCGCCGCGTCAGCTGGGCGTCGGCGAGGCGCGTCTTCCGCCTGCCGCTCGCGGCCGCGGCCGCGGCGACGGTGGCGCTGGCGCTCTTCAGCGACGCCGCGCACAAGCCCTGGGCGCTGGCGCTGTTCGCCTTCGCCGCCTTCGCCCTGGCGGGGCTGGCGCAGGAGTTCTGGACCGGGGCGGCGGCGCGCCGTCGCCTCTCCGGCGAGCCGGCGGCGGTGGCGCTGGTCGGCCTGGTCGCGCGCAACCGGCGGCGCTACGGCGGCTACGTCGTCCACGTCGGGATCGCAATCCTGCTGATCGGGATCGCCGCCTCCTCCAGCTTCCAGACCAACCGCGACGTCAACCTGGCGCCGGGCGAGAGCACCACCGTCGACGGGCGCACGGTCACCTACGTGAAGCCGACGGTGGCCGTCGACGAGGAGAAGTTCACCTTCGGCTCGGTCCTGCGGGTCGAGGAAGGCGGCGAGGTCGTCGGCTACCTGCGTCCGAGCCAGCGGTTCTTCCGGCCGACCGGGCAGGCGGCGGGGACGATCGGCAGCTTCTTCGCGGGCGAGGCGACGAGCGAGGTGGGGCTGCGGGCGGGCCCCGGCGCCGACCTCTGGATCGCCGAGCGGCCGAACGTCGCCGCCGTGCAGCGGCGCGCGCGGGCCGCCGACAAGGGCTTCGAAGCCTGCGTCGAAGGAGCGCCGGGGACCCCGCCGCAATGCAAAGCGCTGGGGACGCTGATGCGCGCCGCCGGCGCCAACCCGGCGCTGCGGCCACGGGCCCTGGAGCAGATCTCCCAGCTACAGGGTCTGGCGGCCGAGCGGGTTGCGAGGAGCTACCTCGCCGACACGGCGCCGGCAACCTTCAAGGTGATCGTCAACCCGCTCGTGACCTGGATCTGGGTCGGCGGGCTGATCGCGCTCGCCGGAGCGCTGATCGCGATCTGGCCGGCGCGGGGGAGGGGCCGCGGCGCTCTCGTCCGCGCCGAGGCCGACCCGCGCAAGGAAGCGAAGTACCGCGAGATCCGCGACGCCGAGCTCGACCACGCTGCCGGGAAGCTCTCCGACGAGGACTTCGCCGCCGTCGACGCCGAGCTTCGCCGCGAAGCGCTGGAGATCCTCGACGGCGAGAACGCCCTCAGAGCTCCGGCCGGCGGCGCCAACGGCGCGGTCGACGGCAACGGAGCCGTCGCCCGCGAGCCGGAAAAGATCGAGCAGGGCTAGACTTCTCCCTCGTGTTCACGCTCTTCGGCATCTTCCAGGTGATCATCGCCGCCGTGCTGATCTTCCTGATCCTGCTCCATTCGGGCAAAGACGCCGGCCTCTCCGGGGCCTTCGGCATCGGCGGTGGCGGCAGCTCGATCGGCGGCGGCTCGATGGTCGAGCGAAACCTGGACCGGGCGACGGTCTTCTTCGGGATCCTCTTCGTCCTGAACACGTTCCTGCTGCTGAAGATCTAGCCAGCTGCCCACGCCAGCACGAGGCCGACCAGCGGCCCCGCGCCGACGGGGCGCGATCGCCTACCTAGCCGATCTTGGTGACGTTGATCGCGGGGAGAACCCGCGTGCTCTTGATCGCCACTAGCTTCACCTCCTCCCGCGGGGTGGCGCCGCGGCACTGCCGGCAGCGCGGTGATCAACGCCATTTATATAGAAACGCCATCCTCGACAAAACGGGGTTTTCTGTATCAGCCCTTGACACAGAGCGCATTCCTGTCAAACTGCGCAACGCAACAGTCTGGTTTGACAAAGGAGAGAAGGTTGGAGGCTCACGCCGAGCACGCGCATCACCATCACCACCACGACGAGGTGGAGGTCAACCCGGCGGCATGGACGGATGGCAAGCGCTTCGCCTGGCTGCTCGGCATCATCGTCCCGCTCGGGCCGTTCTTCGCCTGGCTCTACTGGTCGCTCACCGGCTTCGGGGGCTTCTGGTTCCTCGGGCCCGTCCTCGTCTTCGTCGTCTTCCCGCTGCTCGACATCGCGATCGGGATGGACCCGACCAACCCGCCCGACAGCGTCCTCAAGTTCCTCGAGCAGGATCGCTACTACCGCTGGTGCACCTACCTCTTCATCCCGATCCAGTTCGCGGGGCTGGTCTTCGCCTGCTGGATCTGGGCCAGCGGCGAGCTCTCGACCGTGGAATCGATCGGGTTGGCGCTGACGATGGGGGTCGTCGGCGGCATCGCGATAAACACCGCCCACGAGCTCGGCCACAAGCGCGCCAACTCGGAGCGCTGGCTCAGCCGCGTCGCCCTGGCGCAGACCGGCTACGGGCACTTCTTCATCGAGCACAACCGCGGCCACCACGTCAAAGTCGCCACGCCGGAGGACCCGGCGAGCGCCCGCCTCGGCGAGAGCTTCTGGGCCTTCCTGCCGCGGACCGTCCTCGGCAGCGTCCGCTCGGCCTGGGAGATCGAGGCCGCGCGCCTGGACCGCCTCGGCGAGGGCCGCTTCGGCATCCACAACGACATCCTCACCGCCTGGGCGATGACGATCGGCCTCTTCGCCGGGCTCACGGCTGTCTTCGGCGCCGCGGTCCTGCCCTACCTGCTGCTCCAGGCGGTGATCGGGTTTTCGCTGCTGGAGGTCGTCAACTACCTCGAGCACTACGGCCTGCTGCGCCAGCGCAAGGAGGACGGCCGCTACGAGCGCTGCCGGCCCGAGCACAGCTGGAACAGCAACAACGTCGCCTCCAACGTCCTCCTCTACCACCTGCAGCGCCACAGCGACCACCACGCCAACCCGACCCGGCGCTACCAGGCGCTGCGGCACGTCGAGGAGGCGCCGCAGCTGCCGACCGGTTACGCCGGGATGATCGTCCTCGCCTGGTTCCCGCCGCTCTGGCGTCGGGTCATGGACCCGCGCCTGCTCGAGCACTACGACGGCGACGTCACCCGCTGCAACATCCATCCGCCGCGGCTGGGGCGGGTGCTGGGGCGATACGGGCGGGCTGCGTGAGCGCCTGGCACTGCCCGAGCTGCGGTTACGTCTACGACGAGGCGGCGGGGAACCCCCGCGAGGGCTTTCCGGCGGGGACGCCGTGGGGCGAGGTGCCCGACGACTGGCCCTGTCCCGACTGCGGCGTCCGCGACAAGATCGACTTCGAGCCGCTGGAAGCTGACGCCTGAGCGCCCTCGCTGCGACGATAGGGGGGATGTCGAGCTCGCGAACCCCCTACCAGGAGGCGGCGCGGGAGCTCCTGCGCCAGACCGTCTTCGACGCCGCCCGCGACCAGCTGGGCCAGCGACCGTGGTCGGAGATCACGATGGCGGACGTCGCCAGCGGGGCGGGGGTCAGCCGCCAGACCCTCTACAACGAGTTCGGCAACCGCAACGAGTTCGGCTTCGCCTTCGTCATCCACGAGGCGGAACGGTTCATGGACGGTGTCGAGGAGGCGGTCCTGGCGCACCGGGACGACCCGCGGGCCGCCGTGCTGGCCGCCCTCGAGCTCTTCCTCCGCACGGCCGGCGAGGACCCGCTGATCCGCATCCTCCTCAGCGACGACGGCACCGGCGGGATGCTGCCGTTCGTCACGACCCGCGGCCTGCCGGTGGTCCAGTGGGCGACCGCCCGGCTCACCTCGGTGATCGAAGAGGGCTGGCCCGAGGCGCCGGCGGGCGACGTCGGGACCCTCGCCGAGAGCCTCGTGCGGCTGGGGATCAGCTACGTGACGACCCCGGGCGACTCGGCCGAGGAGACGGCGCGGGCGGTGGCGGAGCTGCTGGGCCCGTTCATCGACAAGGCGTTGGGCTCGGGCCCCGGGTAACAGCTCAGGCCCGGTCCTCGGCGGGCACGCGACCGGTGCCCGCAAGTCTGATCTGAGGCCGCCGCCGCGCGAGTTGGGGTCGTGCTGCGTGGCGGCTGAGCCGAGTAAACAGGGCAGGGAGGACACGTCGAAGGGGAGCGGTGTTGCCGCGTTCATGTGGGGCGAAAGCACGGAGACCGCTGATAGCGGGGGTTTTGATGCGGCTGAGAGGAGTCGAACCTCCACGGGTGTTTCCACCCACAAGGCCCTCAACCTTGCGCGTCTACCAGTTCCGCCACAGCCGCTCGAGGGCCGCCGATTCTAGATGTTCGCGTGCAGCGGCAGGGTGCACGTTGCGGGTGTCCGGAGGAGGGTCTAATCTACGAACAAGTGTTCGGAGGCGAGTTGCGGCCCTTTGACCCGGTAACGGAGGAAGTGGAAGAACCATGGACCTGGACCTGACCAAACGGCAGAAGGAGATCTTCGACTTCATCCGCAAATACGCGGCGAAGACGGGCTACCCCCCAACCGTGCGGGAGATCGGCAAAGCCGTCGGCCTGCACTCGTCCTCGACCGTGCACGCGCATCTGGCGAACCTGGAGAAGCTGGGACTGGTCCGGCGCGATCCGTCGAAGCCGCGGGCGATCGAGTTGCTCTTCGACAGGGCGAAGAGCGCGATCAGCTCCGAAAGCGGTCTGCCTCTCGTCGGACAGGTGGCCGCCGGCGCGCCGATCCTGGCCGAAGAGAACATCGAGGAGTACCTGGAGATCCCGGACGTCATCGGCGGCGAGGACGGCGACTACATCCTGCAGATCCGCGGCGAAAGCATGAAGGACGCGGGGATCCTCGAAGGCGACTACGTGATCGTGAGGCCAAGCGACCATGCCGACGACGGCGAGATCGTCGTCGCCCTGATCGGCGAGGAGGCGACCGTGAAGCGCCTCTACCGCGAGAAGAACCACATCAGGCTCCAGCCCGAGAACGAGGAGATGGAGCCGATCCTCACGACCGAGGCCAGGGTGCTGGGCAAGGTCATCGGGGTCTTCCGGGCCGTCTGAGCGGCGTGTCGACTTTGTTCCCTCTGAGGGAACAAAGTCGACAGGGGCGGACCGGGCGAGCTACCATCGGTGCGCGGGCCGAGCGACCGCGGGGGGAGAGAAAACCCCTCGAGGAAAGTCCGGACACCACAGGGCAGGGCGGTGGGTAACGCCCACCCGGGGAAACCCGCGGGAAAGTGCCACAGAAATAACACGGCCGATGGCGCGGCCTCACGTGAGCCGCGTACAGGCAAAGGTGAAATGGTGCGGTAAGAGCGCACCGGCGTCGCGGTGACGCGGCGGCCAGGCAAACCCCGCCCGGTGCAAGGCCAAGCAGGACCGTCGACCCGGCTCGGCGAGGTCCAGGTAGGCCGCATAGA
>JBKPOX010000144.1:0-7898 GCA_046733335.1 Actinomycetota bacterium
GTGATCATCTGCTCGATCGAGAACGTCGACCCGATGGGCGTCCACACCGGCGACTCGGTCACGGTCGCGCCCGCGCAGACGCTGACCGACCCGCTCTACCAGGACCTGCGCGACCAGGCGATCAAGGTGATCCGGGCGATCGGGGTCGAGACCGGCGGCTCCAACGTCCAGTTCGCGGTCGACCCGGAGTCGGGGGAGATCGTCGTGATCGAGATGAACCCGCGCGTCTCGCGCTCCTCCGCGCTGGCGTCGAAGGCGACCGGCTTCCCGATCGCGAAGATGGCGGCGAAGCTGGCGGTCGGCTACGCGCTGGAGGAGATCCCCAACGACATCACCCGCGCCACGCCCGCATCCTTCGAGCCGACGATCGACTACGTCGTCACCAAGATCCCGCGCTTCGCCTTCGAGAAGTTCCCCGGCTCCGAGGGCCGCCTCTCGACCTACATGCAGAGCGTCGGCGAGGCGATGGCGATCGGTCGCACCTTTCGCGAGTCCTTCGCCAAGGCGATGCGCTCGCGCGAGCTCGACAGCCCGCCGGAGATCCCCGCCTCCGACGAGGAGCTGCTGGCGGCGATCGAGGTGCCCTGTGCGGAGCGCTTCGACCAGATCCTCGCCGCCTTCGAGCGCGGCATCGACCTCGAGGCCGTGCACGCGGCCTGCAGGGTCGACCGCTGGTTCCTGCGCGAGCTGCAGGCGCTCGCCACCGAGGGCGACGGCACCGACGGCCTCGCCCGCACCTACAAGGCGGTCGACACCTGCGCCGCCGAGTTCGAGGCGGCGACGCCCTACTACTACTCCGCCCACGAGCGCCGGCGCCACGACGGCTCACCCCCGGCCGGGGAGATCCGCCGCGGCGAGCGCCCCTCGGTCGTCATCCTCGGCGCCGGGCCGAATCGCATCGGGCAGGGGATCGAGTTCGACTACTGCTGCGTCCACGCGGCGATGACGACGCGCGAGCTCGGCCGCGACGCGGTCATGGTCAACTGCAACCCGGAGACCGTCTCCACCGACTACGACACCTCCGACCGCCTTTACTTCGAGCCGCTGACGGCCGAGGACGTGCTCGCCGTCTGCGAGCAGGAGCGGCCGGAGGGCGTGATCGTCCAGTTCGGCGGCCAGACCCCGCTGAAGCTCGCCCGCACCCTCGAAGAGGCGGGGGTGCCGCTGCTGGGGACGCCCGTCGACGCGATCGACCTCGCCGAGGACCGGGGGCGCTTCGGCGCCCTGCTGCGCCGGCTCGGGGTCGAGCACCCGCCCTACGGGACCGCGCTCTCGGCCGAGGAGGCGGAGGTGATCGCCGGCGAGGTCGGCTTCCCGCTCCTGGTCCGGCCCTCCTACGTCCTCGGCGGCAGGGCGATGGAGATCTGCTATTCGACCGAGGACCTCGCGAGCTACCTGAAGCAGCACGTCAAGGCCGACCAGGAGCACCCGCTGCTGCTCGACCGGTTCCTCGAGAACGCGATCGAGGTCGACGTCGACGCCCTCGGCGACGGCAGCGAGGTGTATGTCGCCGGGATCATGCAGCACGTCGAGGAGGCCGGCGTCCACTCCGGCGACTCCGCCTGCGTGATCCCGCCGCTCAGCCTCGGCGAGGAGATGCTGGAGAGGATCCGCGCCACCAGCGAGCGGATCGCGCTCGAGCTCGGCGTCGTCGGGCTGATCAACATCCAGTACGGGATCGCCGGGGGCGAGCTCTACGTGATCGAGGCCAACCCGCGCGCCTCCCGCACGGTCCCCTTCGTCTCCAAGGCGATCGGGGTGCCGCTGGCGAAGCTCGCCTGCCGGCTGATGCTGGGGGAGAAGCTGGCCGACCAGGACCTGCCGCAGGGGCCGCTCGAGCACGTCAGCGTCAAGGAGGCGGTGCTGCCGTTCGCCCGCTTCGCCGGCGCCGACTCGGTGCTCGGGCCCGAGATGAAGAGCACCGGCGAGGTGATGGGGATCGCCGGCGACTTCCCGACCGCGTTCGGCAAGGCGCAGGCCGCCGCCGGGGTACGGCTGCCGGAATCCGGGTCGGTGTTCATCACGGTCACCGACACCGACAAGGCGGCGGCGACCCAGCTCGCCACCCGCTTCCACGACCTCGGCTTCGAGGTGATCGCGACCGGCGGCACCGCCCAGGCGATCGAGCGGATGGGGGTGCCGGTGACCCGGATCAACAAGCTGCAGGAAGGCTCGCCGCACGTCCTCGACCTGATCCGCAAGCGCGAATGCGACCTCGTCATCAACACCCCGACCGGGTCCGGCGCCCGCACCGACGGCTACGAGATCCGCACCGCCGCCGTCCGCCACGGGATTCCCTGCGTGACGACGATGACCGGCGCCACCGCCGCGGCGAGGGCGATCGCCGCCGCCAGGCAGGGCGACGCCGAGGTGCGCTCGCTGCAGGAGATCCACGAGGGTCAGGTCAGAGCCGCCGGGGCGCGATGACCGCGCCCTTCGGCCGCCGCCTCTGCGAGGTCGCCGAGAACAGGGCGACCGGCGGCTACCGGATCTTCTCGCTGCTCGACCGCGAGGGGCCGGCGCCCCTGCCTGGCCAGTTCTACATGCTCGCCGCCGAGCGCAGCTGGGGCGGGGCGGGCGATCGTCCGTACCTGCCGCGGGCGATCTCCGTCGCCGAGACGGCCCCCGCGAAGCACGGGGTGAGGCTCGACTTCCTTGTCGAGGGCGTCGGCCCCGGCACCGATCGGCTCTGCGAGCTGGAGGCGGGGGAGGGGGTTTGGGTGACCGGCCCCCTCGGAAACGAGTTCTCCACTCCGACGCAGGTCAATCCCGACGCCGCCGGAGCGATCCTCGTCGGCGGCGGCATCGGCATCGCCCCGCTGGCGATCTGGCGGCGGCACCTGGTCGAACGCGGCATCCCCCTCCGCGTCCTCCTCGGCTTCCGCAACCAAGAGCATTCCGGCGGCCTCAACGAGCTCTTCTGCTCTGGCGACAACCTCTGCCCCGACGTCCGCCTGGCCACCGAGGACGGCCACGCCGGCCACCAGGGCTACGTAACCGACCTCCTCGCGACGATGCTCGCGGGCGACGACGCTGCCTCGGCCGTCGTCTACTCCTGCGGCCCCCCGGCGATGCTGGAGGCGGTAACTGCCCTCTGCGAGTCCGGCGGCGTCCCTTGCCAACTGGCCGAGGAGTCCCCGATGGCCTGCGGCTTCGGTGCCTGTTATGGCTGCGCCGTTCCGAAACCCGGAGGCGGCTACCTGCGGCTCTGCGTAGACGGTCCTGTCCTGGGCTCCGGGCCGGCGGGTCCTGTCTCCGATCGGGGGCTCTCCCTACCGGGAGAGTCCTCCCGATCGTCGCCACCCGCCGGAGGAGCGCAAGCTGGGGGACGGGGCAGCAAGATCGACTTCTGTGGGATCGAGCTGGCGAACCCCGTGATCAACGCGTCGGGCACCTATGACGCGATCGCCGCGCGGAAAGTCTTCGGCGACGAGTTGCTCGACACGTTCCCATTCGCTGCCTTCGTCTCGAAGACGATCACTCCGGAGCCACGGTCGGGGAACGAGCCGCAGCGGATCTGGGAGACGCCGGCGGGGATGATCAACTCGATCGGGCTGCCGAACAAGGGGCTCGAGGGGTTCCTCGCCGAAGACCTGCCGCAGTTGGCGGAACTGCCGGTGCCGCTGATCGTCTCGGTGATGGCGACGAACCGGGAGGAGTTCGCGCGGTTGGTGGGTGCGGTCTCCGATCGGGACGAGGTGGCTGCGGTCGAGCTCAACGTCAGCTGTCCCAACGTCCACTCCGGGCTGATCGTCGGCGAGCAGCCCTCCGAGACCGAGGCGCTGCTGGAGGCGCTGCGGCCGCTGACCGAGAAGCCGTTGATCGTGAAGCTGACCCCGAACGTCGCGGACCCCGGCTCGGTTGCCGTGGCGGCGGAACAGGGTGGGGCGGATGCGGTCTCCCTGATCAACACGCTGAAGGCGAGCGCGATCGATCCGGTGACGGGGGAGCCCGCCCTGCCCGCGGGCCACGGGGGCCTCTCCGGGCCGGCGGTGCGGCCGATCGCGGTCCAGCAGCTGCGGGCCGTCGCGGCGGTGACGGAGATACCCCTGATCGGGATGGGAGGGATCTCCAGCGGCGCCGACGCGGGGGAATTCCTGGCGGCCGGAGCGACCCTCGTGGCGGTGGGAACCGAGAGCTTCCGCGACCCCCGGGCGGGCACGCGGATCGCAAATGAGCTGGAAACCGGGCTGTATGGGGCACCTGCCCCCGTTCGGACCCTCGACCTCCAGTAGAGGTTGACGCGAATTTTGGGTCTTTTCGGGGTTCACGGCTTGCGCGGCCCCGAGCCGCGGCTATACTCGCCGCCCACATGCCTGCCCCACCAGTCAAATCCTCGCTCGCGGCGCCCGAACGGTCGCTCGACCAGCGAATGGAGGCCCTGAAGCGAGCGAATGACATCCGCACCGCCCGGGCGAAGCTGAAGAAGGACCTGAAGGCGAACCGGGCGAGCATCCAGACGATCCTGCTCGACCCGCCGGAGTACGTGCTGACGGCGAAGGTCTTCGACATGCTCCTTGCCGTACCCAAGTACGGACGCGTGAAGACCAACCGGATCCTCAACCAGTGTCGGATCTCCCCGTCGAAGACGATCGGCGGCCTCTCCGACCGCCAGCGCGCGGAGCTGATCAGCCAGCTTCGTCGTTAGCGACCGCCGCAGCGGTCAGTATCCGCGGCCGCGTGGCCAAGGTCTTCGTCATCACCGGGCCGTCGGGGGTCGGCAAGGGAACCCTGATCAGGGAGCTGCTCGCGCGCGTCCCCGACCTCGAGCTCTCGATCTCGGCGACCACGCGGGCGCCGCGGGAGGGGGAGGTGGACGGCCGCGAGTACCACTTCCTCACCCCGGAGGAGTTCGAGCGCCGGGTCGAGGAAAAGGACTTCCTCGAGTTCGCCACCTACAGCGGCAACCGCTACGGGACGCTTCGCAGCGAGGTCGAGCGCTGCCTCGCCGCCGGCCGTTCGGTGGTCCTCGAGATCGAGGTGCAGGGGGCGCAGCAGGTGCGGGCAGCCGAACCGGGCTCCGTGCAGATCTTCATCGCCCCGCCCGACCCGGCGGTGCTGCGAGAGCGGCTCCTGGGCCGGGGGACCGACTCGACCGAGGCGATCGACGAGCGGCTGAAGGTCGCCGAGCAGGAGCTGGCGGCGCAGGAGGACTTCGACCACCGCATCGTCAACGAGGACGTCGCCACGGCGACCGACGAACTGGTCGCGGTCGTCCGCGCGGAGCTCGGCCGCCAGGCCTGAGAGACGCGCGTCGGGGGCCGCGCCGGCCCGATCCTCTAGACTCGCCCGCCGATGATCAAACCACGCGTAGACAAGCTCCTCGAGCACGCCGACTCCCATTACGCCGCCGTCGTCGTCTCGGCCAAGCGGGCTCGCCAGATCAACACCTACTTCCACAACCTCGGTGAGGGCGGCTTCGGCGAGTACCCGCCGCCGATGGTCGAGACGGCCGGCGAGAGGAATTACCTCTCGATGTCGCTCGAAGAGCTCGCCGAGGGCAAGCTGAAATACGAGTACCGCGCCTAGCGCCCGCCTTGCCCGCGGCGCGGGCGTGCTTTAAAACCGAGCGATGGCGCGGATACTCCTCGGTGTCAGCGGCGGCATAGCCGCATACAAGGCGCTGGAGCTGGCGCGGCTGGCGACCCTCGCCGGCCACGGCGTGCGGGTCCTGATGACCGAGACCGCGACGCGGTTCGTCGGCGCCGCCTCCTTCGAGGGGATCGTCGGCGCCCCCGTGCTGGTCTCCGAGTTCGAGCGCGACCCGCTGCGCGGCGCCTTCCCGGGCGAGGAGACCGTCGCCCACGACCCGATCGGCCACCTCGAGCTCGCCGGCCGCTGCGACGCCTACCTCGTCGCCCCGGCCTCGGCCAACACGATCGCCAAGCTGGCCGGCGGGGCGGCGGACTCGATGCTCACCACCTCCTTCCTCGCCTGCGCCGCTCCCCGCCTGGTGGCGCCGGCGATGAACGACCGCATGTACGCCGACGCGGCGACGCAGGCGAACCTGGAGACCCTGCGCAGCCGCGGGATCGAGGTGATCGAGCCCGAGGAGGGGAGGCTCGCCTCGCGCGGGGAGCACGGTCGCGGGCGCCTGCCCGACCCCGAGCGGCTGCTCGCCCGGGTCGAGGCCGTCCTGCCGGCGGGCGAGCGGCCCTGGGACGGCCTGCGGGTGCTGGTCACTGCCGGGGGCACCCGCGAGCCGATCGACCCGGTGCGCTTCATCGGCAACCGCTCCAGCGGGCGGATGGGGATCGCCCTCGCCGCGGCCGCCGCCGGCCGCGGGGCGGAGGTGACGCTGGTCGCCGCCAACGTGGCGCTGCCGGCTCCGCCCGGGGTGCGGCGGATCGACGTCGAGACCGCGGCCGACCTCGCCCGCGTCGCCGCGGAGGAGTTCGACGGCATTCACGTCCTGCTGATGGCGGCGGCGCCGGCCGACTTCCGCGCCGCCTCGGCGGCCACCGAGAAGCTGCGCCGCGAGGGCGCCCTCGACCTCCGCCTTGAGCCGACCGAGGACATCCTCGCCTCGCTCGCTGCCAGGCGGGCGGAGGGTCAGACGATCGTCGGCTTCGCCGCCGAAGCGGCCGCCGAGAGGGAGGCCGCCGTCGAGCGTGCCAGGGAGAAGCTGCGGCGCAAGGGGGCCGACCTGATCGTCTTCAACGACGTCTCGAACCCCGAGATCGGGTTCGAGAGCGAGCGCAACGCGGTGACGCTGATCAGCGCGGCCGGCGAGAGGGAGGTCGCGATCGACTCCAAGCAGGCGATCGCCGAGGCGATCCTGAGAGAGGTCGACCGCCTGCGGGCGAAAACCGGTCGGCCAGCGGCCTGAGCGGGCTATACTGGTCACAAGCTTTTCTGTCCTATGCGTGTCGAGAAGTGGGCCTGGCCCACTTTTTTTACGCCTTCACCCCCAAACCCCAGGCATGAGCGAGCCCACCCCGCAAGAGATCCAGCAGCAGCTGTCCGACCTTGACCCGGCGATCGACCTCGTCGCCCTCGAGAAACCGAGGAACGACGCGCTGCGGCTCTTCGTCGATCATCCCGAGGGGGTCGATCTCGGTCTTTGCGAGAGGGTGACCAAGCACCTCAAGCACCTGCTGGTCGATTATTCGCTAGAGGTGTCCTCGCCGGGGCCGAAATACCGCCGCAACGCCGCCAGTTCCGAAACCAAGGAGTCGCTTCAGTGACCAAAGAGATCGTCGACGCAGTACGAGCGCTCGAGCAGGAGAAGGGAATCTCGGCCGACAAGCTGATGGACGCCCTCGAGGACGCTCTCCTCTCCGCGTACAAGAAGACTCCCGGTGCAGCCAAATATGCGCGCGTCGACCTCGACCACGAAACCGGCGACTTCCGCGTCTTCGAGCTGATCCTGCCGCCCGAGCTGGAGGAGAAGCTGCTGGCCGAAGCCGCCGAGCAGCAGGAGGAGCCGGAGATCGACCCCGAGACGGGGGAGCTGAAAGAGCCAGAGGAGCCCGAGCTCGACCCGGAGATGATCGCCCCCTACGAGGACCAGATCACGACCCGCGACGTCACCCCCGAAGACTTCGGCCGGATCGCCGCCCAGACCGCGAAGCAGGTGATCCTGCAGCGGATCCGCGAGGCCGAGCGCCAGATGATGTACGACGAGTACCAGGACCGGGTCGGCGAGCTGATCACCGGGATCATCCAGCAGTCCGACAAGCGCTACACGCTGGTCCAGCTGCGCGAGCGGGTCGAGGCGCTGCTGCCGAAGTCCGAGCAGGTCTACAACGAGCGCTACGACCACGGGATGCGGGTCAAGGCCGTGATCACCGACGTCTCCGACTCGACCAAAGGGCCGGCGATCGTCGTCTCCCGCCGCAGCCCGGAGCTGATCAAAAGCCTGTTCGAGCTCGAGGTGCCGGAGATCGCCGACAAGC
>JBKPOX010000145.1:0-1135 GCA_046733335.1 Actinomycetota bacterium
ACGAACGTGACCCCGCCGGTGTTCACCACCGGGGCGGCGCACGGGCTCAGCCTGACCGAGGCCGCCTCCGGCACCCGCGACTGGGTCGAGATCCGCGGCCACTCGGTCGCCTCCTACAACGGGTTCTGGGAGGTCAACACCGTCCCGTCCACGACCACGGTGACGTTCCGGAACGCCGCCGGTACCCCGATGGCCGCGGCCGGGGCCGGGTCGGGGGGGACGATCCGCAAGGTCGTCCGGTTCTGCTCGTTCTCGTTCCTGCACGCCGCCAACATCGACAAGGCCAGCTACCAGGCGCAGGCGGCCAACCACCTAGCCCAGATCGCCGCCGACTTCAACACGGCCGGGATCCCGGCCGGCCAGCGCGGCGTCTTCCTGGACGACGCCAACATGAAACCGGGCCACTGCTTCAACGAGGGCGACGCCAACGACAGTGTCGAGTTCGCCTCCAACAACGACTACCGCGACGCCATGCGGGCCGCCATCGCCGCCCTGGCCCCCTCGATCCGCGGCCAGGGGCTGGCCGTCCTCCCCAACATCGTCGGGTCCGACCCGTGGGTGGTGAACGAGTACGCCGGCGTGCAGGGCCTGTTCACCGACGGCAGCGTGGACGGGGTCTACTACGAGTTCTACGGCAACTGGTGGAACGCCGCCTCCCCCCAGGTCGGGGAGGAATGGTTCAACATCACCAAGATCCAGGGCGACGCCGAGGCGGCCGGGGTCTTCTTCGCCGGTGGCCGGGCCACCCTGTCCCCAGCCGACGACACCCGCGCCATCCGCTACGTCTCCGCGTCGTTCTGGCTGCACTGGGACGGCAGCGCGGACAGCGGCGCCGCCTACTTCGGCGGCCGGCCGCTGTCCGCCTACGGCAACTACCGGAACCTGATCGGCACCCCCCTCGAGGCCAAACAGCTCGTGTCCGGGACGGCCAGCGACACCTCCCCGTGGGGGGCGTGGATGCGCCACTACAGCGGCGGGGTGGTCTGCGTCAACGCCAAGTCGACAGCCGGGCTGGTCACCTTCACCCTCGGCGGCACCTACCTCGACCCGACCGGGGCCAGCGTGACCAGCGTCCAGCTCGACTCGGGCCACGGCATGGTCCTCCTCACCCCCTGACCGCCATGTGGCCCGTGAC
>JBKPOX010000146.1:0-17044 GCA_046733335.1 Actinomycetota bacterium
TTTTTATAAAACCCCCCCCACCCCGCCCCGCGCCCCCGCCCCCGGGGGGTCCATGACCCGCCCCAACCCCGGGGGGCCCATACCCCCCCTTTTGGGGGCACACGCCCCACCGCTCGGCGGGATCACTCGGTGCTGATGCTCGGATCCGCCTGCACCTTCAGCGGGACGATCATCAGGAAGTTGCTGGTCGCGTCGGCCGCCAGGTCGAGGACGCGGTCGGCCTCCTCGTCCTGGCCGGTGGCGCGCAGCTCGGTGGCGTACCCGCCGAGGAGGTCGTCGACGTCGATCAGGCCCTCGCCGTCGAGGTCCTTGAGCTCGACTTTCGCCCCCCGCCCGAGGCGGCGCTCGATCGCCGCGCGGTCGACGCCGAAGGCGTTCTGGCGCACGTAGACGCGGCCGCCGGTCATCCCGGCGCAGGCCCAGGGGCCGATGTCGCCCAGGACGACGGCGCGCCCCGAGGTCATGTACTCGAAGGCGAAGCCCTTGGCGTTGGCGCGGTCGGCCATCGTCCCGCGGCTGTCGTCTATCGGCCCGTCGGGCTCGCCCGCGAGGACTACGTCCGCCCCTGAGAGCCGGATGCAGAAGCGGGAGTCGGCGCTTCCCTGCACGTAGAGCTTGCCGCGCTGCGCGCCGTAGGCGAAGGACTTGCCGACCGAGCCGTTGAGGCGCTTCCCCTTGGCGCCTTTCCCCTTGAGGATCGCGATCGTGCCGCCGAGCATCGTCTTGCCGACGCCGTCCTGGGCGCCGCCCTCGACCCGGATCGAGACGCCGTAGGAGTTGAACGCGCCCAGCCCCTGGCCGGCGACCGAGCCGCCGTCGAACTCGAGGCTCGCCAGCACCTCGTCGCTGGACTCGGGACCGTCCTCGAAGATCCGCGAGCGGGCGATCGCCCCGGAGAGCTCGGTGCCGAGCACGCGGTCGTTGGCGTCGGTCGCGCGCGGGAACCGGCTGCGCACGGTGCCGCCGCCGCAGACTTCCGGCGCCAGCGCCGCGATCTGGCTCGAGGCCTGCTTCGCCTCCATCCGGATCGGCCGCGCCACCACCAGGCCGGCTTCGGCCCGCGCGTCGGCCTCCTCGGCCACCGGCAGGTCGAGCGGTTCGAGGTCGAGGAACTCCTCCAGCGGGGTGATCAGCGGCGCCAGGTCGATCGAGTCCTTCCCCGCCACCTGCTCCAGCAGGTCGTAGCGGCCGACCAGGTCCTGGGCGCGGTCGTAGCCGAGCGAGGCCACGACCTCCTTCACCTCCTCGCCCATCGAGTGGAAGAAGCGGGCGCAGCTCTCGGCGGCGAGGTCGACCTCCTGCGGGGTGAACTTCTTCAGCCCGTGGGCGGCGGCTTCCTCGGTCGTCTCGATCTGGGTCGCGATGCCGACGTGGCAGGTGTCGAGCTGGCAGCCGCGGCAGATCGTGCAGCCGAGGCTGACCATCGCCAGGGTGCCGAAGCCGACGCGGTTGGCGCCCAGGCAGTGCAGTTTGACGATGTCGTGGCCGGTCCGGTAGCCGCCGTCGGCCCAGATCTCGACCCGGTTGCGCAGGCCGGCCTCCATCAGCGCCCGGTGCACGGCGCGGGTGCCGATGTCGCTCGGCAGGCCGACGTGGCGCAGCGCGTGCTGGCGCGCCGCCCCGGTCCCGCCCTCGAAGCCCGAGAGGGTGATGATGTCGGCGCCCGCCTTGGCGATCCCGAGCCCGATCGTGCCGATGTTCGGCACCACCGGGACCTTGACCGAGACCCGCACGTCCGGGTTGACCGTCTTCAGCTCGTCGATCAGCTCGGCCAGGTCCTCGATCGAGTAGAGGTCGTGGTTGTTGGAGGGCGAGATCAGGTCGGTGCCGGGCGAGGCGTTGCGCGCGGCGGCGACCTTCTCGGAGACCTTCTTCCCGGGCAGGTGGCCGCCCTCTCCGGGCTTGGCGCCCTGGCCGATCTTGATCTCGGCGACGTAGGAGCTGTTCAGCATCTCCGCCGAGACGCCGAAGCGCCCCGAGGCGACCTGCTGTCCGCGCCATTTGCGGTAGCGGCCGTACATGTCGCGGATCTCGCCGCCCTCGCCGTTGATGCAGAGGACGTTGATCGCCTTCGCCGCGTCGGCGTAGGCGCGGAAGGCGGGCTCCGACTGCGAGCCGAAGCTCATCGAGGAGATCACGATCGGGTAGTCGTGGTGGCCGACGCCGGCGTCGACGGTGCTCGGGTCGACCGGGTCGCGGTCGCCCCTCAGCGCCATGATGTGGCGCATCGAGATCGGGTTCTGCTTCTCCAGCTCGCGGACCTTCTCCGAGTACTCCGCGTAGGTGCCGGTGCCGTTGGCGGTCGCGATCGCCGCCTTGTAGACCTTCGGGTAGAAGCGGAACGTCTTCGCCGGTTTCGCCGCCGAGTCGTCGCCGCTGAGCGCGTGGGCGCGGGCGTTGCTGTCCTCGTCGAGGTCGGCGAACCCGGTCCCGGCCGCCTCGGAGGCGGCGTAGAGCTCGGTCTGGAAGATCTCGGCCAGCTCCGGCTTGATCCCGATCGAGCTGAACTGGCGGGCATAGCCGCGCACCTCGTGGATGCCGATCGTCGAAATCACTTTCTCGATCCCCTTGCGCAGCGCCGCGCAGAGGTTGGAGACGTCGGACTCGTAGTCCTCGACGCAGATCACCTCGACCATCACGTAGGGGCAGACGCCGTTGGCGCCGAGCCCGAGGGCGAGCATCACGTCGTGGACGTTGCGGATCGCCGCCGAGCGCAGGACGATGCCGCAGCGCCGCCGCAGGTTCTCTTCGCCGGGCTCGATCTTGAACTGCTTCAGCGCCTGGTCGATCGCCGAGACCGCGAGGTGCGGGTCGAGGTAGCGGCGGTCGGCCTCGTAGACGGTGCGGTCGGTGAGGACCAGCAGCTCGCAGCCGCCGCGGACCTTCTTCATCGCCTCCTGTTTGATCCGCTCGATCGCCCCCCGGGTCGTCTCCGACTCCAGCAAAGAGATGTCGACGGCGGCGTTGCGGCCGCTGAACTCCTCCCAGAGGTCCTCGAGCAGGTAGGTGTCGTGCTCGCGGGCGATCCGCCGGTAGGTCCTGTCGGAGAGCGGGGCGAGGCCGTGGTGGCCGCCGAGGATCACCGGGAACCCGGTTTCGACCGTCCCGGTGTCCTCGCCCGCGTTCTCGAGCGAGGGCCGCCGCCCGAACAGGGTCCGGGTCGAGAAGTGCTCCATCTCGCGTTCGCGGTCGATCGCCGGGTTGGTGACGACGGCGACCGTCTCCTTGAAGTAGTCGGCGAGGTTCTGCCGCTCGGGCGAGAGCGCCGCCAGCGGGCCGTCGTAGCCGAGCGAGCCAACCGGCTCGGACCCGTTCGAGGCCATCTGCTGGACGAGTTTGACGTCGTCGCGCTGCCAGCCGAAGCCGGCGAGGACGCGGTCGGAGACCTTGACCGGCTCCTCGGGACCGGCGTCGGAGTAGCCGGGGACGTCCTGGCCCTCGAGCGGCCCGCCCGTCTCCAGGGCGCGGTCGTAGCCGGCGGCCGCCGCGGCGCCGTTGCGCTCCAGCCAGCGGTCGCGGACGACCCGCAGCATCTCGTCGTGCGGATGCAGGGTCGAGCTGCGCCGGTCGCGGTCGATAAGCACCAGCGCCTTCTCGCCGGGGGCGAGCGGCTTGGGCTCGGAGGTCATCTTGGCGACGGGGACGACCCCGGGCTCGGAGCTGAAGACGTAGTCGTCCTCGGTCTCGACCTGCCAGAGCGGGCGCAGGCCCATCGCGTCGGCGGAGAAGACGCATTCGTCCGCGTGGCGGGCGATCAGCGCAACCGGCCCCTGGGCGAACGGGCCCATCGCCTGATGCAGGTACATGTAGAAGGAGTGGAGGTCCTCGGGGAGGCGGCGGATCTCGTGGACGATCGGCGGCACGACCATCTCCATCGCCTCGGCGAGGCTGAACCCCTCGCGGCTGACGAGGGTGTCGATCGTGCGGTTCAGGTCCTGCGAGTCCGAGGAGCCGGGCTGGATCGGCACCGCAAGCATCTTCGCCTCCTGGCGCAGCTGCTGGATGGTGTTGATCTCGCCGTTGTGGCCGAGGATCGAGAACGGCTGCACTCTCTTGAACGAGGGCCAGGTGTTGGTCGAGTAGCGGTTGTGGCCGAAGCAGCCGATCGTCTCGAAGCGCGGGTCGCGCAGGTCGGGGTAGTAGGCGCCGAGCACCTTCGGCGCGCCCATCACCTTGTAGACGCAGGTGGTGGCGGAGAAGGAGGGGACGTGGACGTCGAGCTCTCGCTCCAGGTCGACCATCAGGTCGAAGAGGACGTCGTCGCGGGTCTTGGCGTCGGTCACGAGGCCGGCGACCTGCCAGAAGATCGGCTCCTCCTCGCGGGCCGTCGGGCCGAGGGCGGGCGAGTCGACGACGCCGATCCGCTCGGCCAGGACGCGGAAGCCGCCGGCGGCGAGCAGCTCGCGGGCGTCGTGCTTCACCTTCTCCTCGTCCTGGGAGCGCTCGATGAAGATGTGGGCGACGGCGAAGGCTTCGTCGGTCGCCAGCGAAGGGTCGTGACCGCCCGTCCGCACCTCCTCGGCCCAGATCTTGCGCGGGATGTCGAGCAGGAGGCCGCAGCCGTCACCCTCGCCGTCGACGTTGCCGGCCCGGTGGAGCATCTTCTGCAGGGCGGGGATCGCCAGCTCGATCGGCTCGTGGCTCGGCGTCGCGTCCTTGCGGACCGAGGCGTAGATGGCGCAGGCGTCCTTGTCCTCGACGCTGGGCGGCGAAACGAGGGGTCGGTAGGGGCGCTCTGGCGAGTAGCGCTCGACGCGAGCGCCGCGATCGGACTGGGTCTTCAATTTGACCTCCCGGGTTCCACGCCTTCTTCGAGCGGGCGCGCGACGGGGTTGACGGGTTACGGGATTATAGGGGGCGGTTCAAGCCCCCCGAGCGCGCCGGAGACCGGGCAGCTCGGCCGCGACAGCCATCGGAGACCACGGGGTTGTAGAAGGCCCCGTTGACCGTCGGGTAGGCGTTCAGGGGACGCCAGCCGAAGGCGTCGGCTCCGCCCTTGGGCGTGGTTCCGCCTGCCCACCCCAGTGCCGACCATTCGGACGCGAAGCGGGCCTGCGATTCGGCGGTTCCGTTGAACGGCTCGGTGATCGTCATCGCGGCCAGCTGCTGCGCGACCGTCTTGCTCCAGAAGCCCTTGTCCGCGCTGTAGGTGGTGCCCTGGGGGCTAGTCGCCACCACCCGGAAGTGGTAGAAGGTCCCCGGCTCCAGGCCGCTGATCTGCCGGCTCACAGCCACGTCGACCGTCCCCGAGCCGGCGCTTGCGTTGGGTACCGGGACCGCGGTTCCGTAGGCGGCCGTTTTCCCGTACTCGAAGCGGTAGGTGGTCGCCGCCCCCCGGGGGTTGACCGTCGCGTTCAGGGTGGCGGCGTCGCTCGTCATCGCCGTCGCCGCTCCGGGGACCGCATCCGGCACCGGCTGCTGCCACCACTCGACCCGGTCTTTCCAGGTGTTCGGTTCCATGAACTGCCCCGTGCCGGTCCCTTTCGTGCCGAACTGGCTCGGATACTGGCCGGTGGAGGAAAGCTCCTGGAGGAGAGCGAGCGCGCTCGCGGCAGCGGGATGCGGCGCGGTCAGGCCCAGGACATCGGTTGATACCCGCCCTCTGGCTGAACGCCGACGAGCAGGGCAGTGACGGAGGCCTCGGAGCGGTTGAGGATCTGGCGGCTCGCCGCCGGCTCGATCGAGGCGAAGGTGCCGGCCGGCGCCGGGTGGTCCTCGCCGTCGAGGCGCAGCACAGCCTCTCCCGCGAGGATCGCGTAGAGCTCGACCTGGCCACTCTCGGCCTCGTCATGCTCGGGGATTTGCCCGCCGGGGGCGATTTCCACCAGGTTGTAGCCGAAGCCACCGGTGCCGAGCGCTTTCCGGGCGAGCAGCCAGGTGCAGTCGCCGGACCCCTCCATCCGCTCGAACTCGTCGCGGTGCTTGATCGCGTAGTTCGCCGCCATTAGGTTCGACCTTAACCGGGCATGACCGATCGAGGCAAGGATTCAGCAGAGGCGCTGCGAGAGGCGATCGACCGCTACAACGCCGCCTGGAACGAGCACGATCTCGTCGCGATCATGGCGATGCACGCGCCCGACATGGTTTTCGAGAACCACACCGCGGGCGAGTCGGCCGCCGGAGAGGAGGCCCGCGCCCACATCGGCTCGATCTTCGCGACCTGGCCCGACATCGAGTTCACGACGCGGCGGCTCTACCTGCGCGAGGGGCTGGTCGTGCAGGAATGGACCGCCGTCGCGACGCACGCGCGGACGATGCGCCGCGGCGACCTCGTCGCCGAGCCGACGGGCAAGCGCGTCGAGTGGGACGGCCTCGACGTGATCCCCTTCGAGGACGGCCTCGTCAAGCGCAAGGACGTCTACTCCGACAGCGTCTCGATCCTGCGCCAGGTGGGGCTGCTCGCCTAGAGGCGTGTCGAGTTTGTCTCCCATAGGGGAACAAACTCGACACGGCCTCAGCCCTAGCGGCTCCAGTCGGGCTGGAGGGCGTTCTCGACGAGGACCTTCGGCCTGCCGCCGGCGTAGGGGATGGTGACCACGTCGTGGCCGTCGCCCGGGTCGAATCCGCCTTCGAAGCCGAGCACCAGCGTCCCGTCGTCGGAGAGGGCGGTGCCGACAAAGCCCTGCTCGCCCGCCTTGCCGACCGGCCTCTGCGCGCCGGTCCTCGGGTTCACCCTGACCGCGTAGCTCGTGTCCTGGCCCTCGAACTCGGCGAGCAGTCGGTCGCCGCCGGCCGACCAGTCGGTCGGGAAGAGGCCCTGCAGCAGCGCCGGCACCTGGGTGTGGGTGAGGCGCTTCACCCCCTTGCCCCGGGGGCTGATCAGGAAGAGCTCGTTCTTCGGCCCGTATTTGCGTCGCTTCGCGTCGAGCGTTTTGACGAAGACGATCTTGCTCGGCCCCCACAACGGGAACGAGGAGCGGTGGTCCTTGGTCAAGCGGTACGTCTGCGGGGCCTGGACGTTGACCACCCCGGGGGGCGGGGTTTCGGTCCGGAAGACGTCGCTGCGCGGCGGGAACTTTTCGACACCGGCCCTGGCGTAGGCCAGTTCGAAGCCGTCGGGCGAGAAGCTGAAGCCGCTGAAGAAGCCCTGGGCGACGACGCGCTGGACGCCGCTCGCGACGTCGACCACCACCAGCCTGCGCCTGCCCAGTTCCGGGCCGCGCTGCGCGGCGACCCTCGTGGAGTCCGGCGACCACTCGAGGTAGAAGGGTTCGCGGTAGCCGACCATCAGCGTCCGCGAGGGACCGCCTCCGACCGGGGCGACCTTCAGTTCCTGGGCGTTCTTGGCGCCGGTGTGCAGGTAGGCGACCCAGTTGCCGTCGGGCGAGACCCGCGGCAGTTCACCGTCCTCGACCTTCCTCGCCCCGGAGCCGTCGTCCTGGGCGACGAAGACCGCGGGATGGAACGGGTTGCGGACGTAGGTCAGCGTCGCCTGCGCAGCGGCCGGAACCGCGAGCAGCAGGGCGAGGACGAGGGCGGACAGGAGCGGCGGCAGCTTCTTGTCGATCGGCATGCGCCGACTTTATCCGCGCTAGCCGGGGCCGACGATCGCGGCGGCGACGAGGCCACCGCTGACGCCGACGAAGGAGACGACCGCGAGCGCCCGGTACCAGAGGCGCTTCTCCACGTCCGGGTCGAAGGCGAGGGGGACGAAGAGGAACGGGTTGACGAGGGTGCCGAAGACGAGGGCGACGGCCAGCCCCCGCTGCAGGTCGGGGACCGCCAGCCCGACCCCGATCAGGATCAGGCCCATCATCACGTAGTCCAGGTGCACCTGGCGGATCCGCTGCGGGGCGACGATCCCGATCCGCCGCAGCCACTCGGGGCGCTCTCCGCGGATCACCATCGCCCAGCCCAGCAGGCCACCGAGCGCCAGCTCGAATAGCCCGACCCGTACGACCCAGCTCATCGCAGCTCGGGGATGTCGGGGCAGAGGGAGCTCAGGCCAGCAAGCCTAGCCCTGCCTGCCGCACACCGCTTCGCGCGGAGCGCCCGCTCCCTCCCTAGAGCCCCCCTGCCCGGAAGTCCCGGAGGCGAGGGGCTTCGTCCCCCGCCTGGATGCCGGCCTTGCCGCCGGCGAAGGTGGAATCGCTGGGGCTGAACAGTTTGGTGAAGCCGGAGCCGGTATTAGCCCAGGCCGAGACCGTGGCGCCCTGGTCGACCAAGGCGATCGAGCCGTTGACGGGCAGGGCGACCAGGCCGTTGGCGAGCGAGGTCATGCTCCCACCCTGCCAGCGGTAGATGCGGGCGGCGTAGGCGCCTGGCATCAACGGGCCCACGGAAGCCAGTCGCAGCTCATAGCCGCTCTGGGAGGCGCTGGATTGATATGGGATGTCGAGCCAAAGCGAGAAGTGGCGTTCCGCCACGGTGGGTTCCGCGGCCATTTTCACCACCGTCGCCAGACCCTCGCCGGCGTCGATCGGCGCAGCGTTCAGGTAGGCGCCGTTCAGGGCCGGGTAGGCAGCGAGCGAGCGCCAACCGGTGCTGGTGCTTTCCCCCTTGCCGGCCGCCCATCCCAGAACCGACCATTTCGTGCTGAAGTTGCTTTTCGATTCGGTGCTGCCGTCGAACGGCTCGGTGATCGGCATCGCCGCGAGCCGTTCCGCCACCGTAGCCGTTTTGAAACTTTTCTCGGCTCCGTAGGTGGTCCCTTCGGAGCTCGAGGCGACCAGGCGGTAGTAGTAGGTGGTGCCGGCGGAGAGGCCGGTCAGGCTCTGACTGACGGAGATGCTCTCGCCGCCGTTGCCGATCTCCTGAGCCGCGAGCGGCATTTTGGAGCCGTAGGAGGTGGTCGGCCCGTATTCGAAGTAGTAGCTGCTCGGCGTTCTTTCGGGATGGACCGTTCCGCTGAGGGTCGCCGCGGTGATCGCGACGGCGCTCGCATTGCCGGTGAGGACCGCGGGCGGGCGGGGGGCGATCGAGGCCGCCAGGCTTTCGCTGACCCAGCCGGCGCTGGGGCTGAACCAGCGGTGGCCGAGGTTGCCGCTGCTCTGGCGGTAGAAGACGTCGAGCTCGCCGTTCGAGCGGTAGCTGACCCGAGGATCGGAGGTCATCGACGCCGTCAGGCTTTCGCTGACCCAGCCGGCGCTGGGGCTGAACCAGCGGTGGCCGAGGTTGCCGCTGGTCTGGCGGTAGAAGACGTCGATCTCGTCGTTTGAGCGGTAGCTGACCTCGGGATCGGAGGCCATCGAGGCGGTGAGGCTCTCGCTGACCCAGCCGGTGCTGGGGCTGAACCAGCGGTGGCCGAGGTTGCCGTTGGTCTGGCGGTAGAAGACGTCGATATCGCCATATGAGCGATAACTGACCTGCGGATCGGAGACCATCGAAGCGCTGAGGCTTTCAGCCACCCAGCCCGAGCTGGCGCTGTACCAGCGATGCCCGAGGTTGCCGTTGCTCTGGCGGTAGAAGACGTCCAGCTCGCCGTTGGGGCGATAGCCGACCCAGGGGTCGGAGGCCATCGAAGCGCTGAGGCTTTCGCTGACCCAGCCGGTGTTGGGATTCCACCAGCGGTGGCCGAGGTTGCCGTTGGCCTGGCGGTAGAAGACGTCCACCTCGCCGTTTTGGCGGTAGCTAGCCCGGGGATTTCCGGTCATCGAGGCCGCAAGGCTCTCGCTCACCCAGCCCGTGTTGGGATTCCACCAGTGGTGGCCGAGGTCGCCGTTGGTCTGGCGGTAGAAGACGTCGATCTCGCCGTTGGGGCGATAGCTGACCTGCGGGTCCGATGCCATCGAAGCGGAGAGGCTTTCGCCCACCCAGCCGGTGCTGGGGCTGAACCAGTGGTGGCCGAGGTTGCCGTTGGCCTGGCGGTAGAAGACGTCGATCTCGCCGTTGGGGCGGTAGCTGACCTTCGGATCGGAGGCGATCGAAGCGGAGAGGCTTTCGCCCACCCAGCCGGTGCTGGGGCTGAACCAGTGGTGGCCGAGGTTGCCGCTGGTCTGGCGGTAGAAGACGTCCAGCTCGCCGTTGGGGCGGTAGCTGAAGCGAGGGTCGGAGGCCATCGAGGCGGTGAGGCTCTCGCTGACCCAGCCGGTGCTGGGGCTGAACCAGCGGTGGCCGAGGTTGCCGTTGGTCTGGCGGTAGAAGACGTCTGCCTCGTCGTTGCATCGGAACAGGACCCGCGGGCCGGGGGTGCCGTCGTCTTCCTTGGGGGGGTGGCTGACGAAGAATTCAAAGTAGCCCGATTCAGAGCCGTTGACCACGGCGGCTCCCGGATAGACGGCCTTGGCCCGCCATTTGCCGCCGCGAAGGCCCGCGGTGGAGACCTGGTAGGAGCCGTTGCCGATCGTCGCCTGCAGGGTGTGCTTGGGGATCCACTGACCGCCTTCGAAGCGGGAGAGACCGATGTTGACCGTCCCGTTCGGTTTCCCTTCGCCGCTGACGTTGCCGCTGAGGGACACCCACTCCTGCGGGCACTGGTTGACGGTCGCGGCGAGGGAGGTCTGGGAGTTGAAGTTGGGGGCGATGCGGACGTCCAGGGCTGCGGTGGCTTCTTTGATGTTGGTGTAGACCCATTGGCGTTCCCAGCAGGGATGTTCGTCGCCCGTCGTACCGCCGCTGAGAATGCCGAGTGCCATGTGGTTGGCGAAGACCGAGCCGCCGCTGTCGCCACCCGCAACACAGCCACCGGTGACAAGCGTGAGATGTTTCAGCCAATCACCTTCGCCATACGACAGAGTCATGTCCGTTCCGGTGACGGTTCCGCAACTGGTGCCGGTATTCAGGCCCGAGTGGCAGACCGTCTGGAAGAGGTAGCTTTCGTCTTCACCTTCTATTTCGTAGTTCTCCTGAACGACCTGGTTGTAGTTGTATTCGCCCCAAAGAACCACGCGGGCCGGCCACGCTTGGCGATCCCAATATTCGGAGCCGGTCGCGTCGATCCTCGCCCAGTCATGCCCGGGGAAGCTCCACTGCGTCACGGTCCCGATGTGATGGATATGTTCCATCGCTTCTTCGTAATACATGTTCGCGCCCATGCCCGGGTCGCCACTGGCCCACTCGTAGAAGAAACCTTCTTTTGGATGGTTCGTGTCGCCGACGCAGTGACCGGCCGTTAACACGTAACGTCGACCATTCGACCCTCTTCCGCGGAACGCGGCGGTGCAGGTGGGTATCGGTTCATCTTCCGATATCCCGACACCCCCTCGGAGCGGCGTTGAGCAGTAGCGTTCGAGGAGCGCGGGCCTGCAAGTCTTCGGGACCAGTCTGGATCGTGAAGTCGGCTGAGCCTCGACAAGGAGCTTCACATTCGTGGTTGCGGCGAACCCCTTCACCTCGTTCCTGACTTCAGCGCTTGCGGAAGAAGGCAGTACCGCCTTCAACGCGTTGAGGCGGGGATCGAGAACCGTCATCACGGAATCGCCGTCTTGAGCTTGAACCAGCTGCGAATCCAGTGCCGCTTGACTTGCCTCGAGGTCCTGCAGCGTGGACGCAACAGCCGCGAATCGGTACTCGCCCGCCAACCCCGCCTTCCCCAACGCCGCGCCTACCGCCCCGCGATCGGCACCTGGAGTCACCGGTACGACGAAAGCACCGTCATCGGGGTCGAACCAGACGCCGGCGTAACTTGCCCCGAGCGTCGATTCCAGTTGCGAGACTATGTGAGCGCCCTGATGCTGGGTTTCAAGGTGCCGTTCGGCCACCGCAGCGGAGACCCCGGTCGCCTTTCGGTAAGCCTCTATTTCTGCTGGGAGCACTTCAGCGGAAGCGTGCTGGGGCGCAAGCAGCAGAAGACCTGCAATCCCGATCAGAAGACAGAGCAAGAGGCGCTGCCAGGAACGGAAAGGAAACTCACTAATAAGAGCACTCGTTCGTACCATGAACTGACCGTCCCTTTCACACTTAGCGGGCCTCCGCATTAGAAGCATTAGGTGCGAACCTACGGGATTTACCCACGGAGATCTATTGGTACTATTTAGCGATCTCGTAGCTGAGTAAAGACTGGCTTCACCTAAGGTCGCGTTTTGTCAGTCAACTCGACCAACCCGCCATGGGACCTCAGAGTTCGGGCACGTCCGCGCCTAGTGGGCTGAAGGGCAGCCGCCTCACCTCGGCCCAGCCGGCGCAGCGCTCCTCCAGCGCCGCGGCGACGTTGCCGGCGTCCTGCCAGGTGGTCCAGACCAGAACGGTCGGGCCGGCGCCGGAGATCGTCGCGCCCAGGGCGCCCAGCTCCCGCGCCGAGTCGACGATCTCCATCGAGCGGGGGTAGAGCTCGCGACGGCGGTCCTGGTGGATGCTGTCGCGGAGGCCGCGGGCGAGCAGGTCGAGGTCGGCGCTGCGCAGGCCCAGCACCAGGGTCGCCGCGGCGGCGACGTTGGCCACCGCGTCGGCGAGCGGCACCTCGGCCGGGATCGCCTCCCGCGCCCGCTCGGTCGATACCTCCTCGGGCGGGATCACGACGATCCCCTCCAGCCCCTCGGGCGAATCGAAGCGGGCCGCCCTCGGCGCGCCCCCCTCCCCCGCTCCGCAGACGACGAAGCCGCCGTAGATCGCCGCGGCGACGTTGTCGGGATGGCCCTCGATCTCGCTCGCCCGCGCCAGCATCTCCTCCTTCGAGAGCGCCAGCTCGTACAGGTGGTCGGCGGCGGAGAGGCCGGCGACGATCGCCGCCGCGCTCGACCCCAGCCCCCGGGCCAGCGGGATCTCGCTGCGCAGCCGGAAGGCGATCCCGTCCGCCGGGCGCAGGCTCTCGAACGCGCGCACGATCAGGTTGTCGCGCCCAGTCGGGACCTCGAGGCCGCCCGGGTCGAAGGAGAACTCGCCGGACTCCTCCACCTCCAGCTCCAGGTGGAGCGCCATCGCCGCCGCCATCGCGTCGTAGCCAGGGCCGAGGTTGGCCGAGGAGGCGGGGACGCGGACGAGCCGGTGGCGGGTGGTCATCTCGGCGCCCTCACTCAGTCGAAGACCGCCCGCTCCACCGCGGCGAGGTCGTTCTCGCAGGCGATCACCGAGGGGGCTTTGGAAAGGGCGGTGTCGGGGTCCTTGAGGCCGTGGCCGGTGAGGACGCAGACGACGGTCTCCGGCGGGGCGGCCCCCTCGAGGACCGGCAGCCCGTGGGCGAGGAGGCCGGCGACGGAAGCGGCGCTGGCGGGCTCGCAGAAGACGCCTTCGTTGTCGGCGAGCCAGCGGTAGGCGTCGAGGATCTGCCCGTCGCCGACGGCGGCGACGCGCCCGCGCGAGGCGGTGAAGGCGGCCATCGCCTCCTCCCAGCGGGCGGGGTTGCCGATCCGGATCGCCGAGGCGACGGTCTCGGGATGGTCAACCGGCTCCCCCCGCACCAGCGGCGCCGCGCCCTCGGCCTGGAAGCCGTAGAGGACGGGCCTCGAGCTCGCGACCTCGGGCTGGGGAAGGTCACCCTCCTCCGACTCCGCCAGCTCGGAGAACCCGCGCCAGTAGGCGGTCACGTTGCCCGCGTTGCCGACGGGGATCGCGAGCGCGCCGGGCATCTCCCCCAGCTCCTCGACGACCTCGAAGGCCGCCGTCTTCTGGCCTTCGATCCGGTGCGGGTTGACCGAGTTGACGAGCTCGATCGGGTGCTTCTGCGAGAGCTCGCGGACCAGCCGCAGGGCGTCGTCGAAATTCCCCTGCAGGGCGACCACCCGGGCGCCGTGCATCAGCGCCTGGGCGAGCTTGCCGATCGCGATCTTCCCCTCGGGGACGATCACCGCCCCGCGCAGGCCGGCCCGCGCCGCGTAGGCGGCGGCGCTGGCGGCGGTGTTGCCGGTGGAGGCGCAGATCACCGCCTCCGCGCCGCGCCCCTTCGCCCGCGAGACCGCCACCGTCATCCCCCGGTCCTTGAACGAGCCGGTCGGGTTCAGTCCCTCGAACTTGAAGAAAGCACGTGCTCCGATGCGCTCTGAGAGGCGCGGGGCTTCGATCAGCGGGGTCGAGCCCTCGTTCAGCGTCACAACCGGGTCGCCGGGCTCGAGCGAGAGCCGGTCGCGGTAGCGGTCGATCAGCCCCCTAGCCATCGGAGCCGCTCCGCATCAATACTCCTCCTCGATCACGCGGATGGACCGCGGCGTTGCCCGCAGCTCGTCCAGCTCGGCCAGCGCCTCGAGCGCCGCCGCGAAGCGGGACTCCAGGCACTCGTGGATCACCATCACCAGCCGCGCCTCGTCGCCGATCCCGCGCTGGACGACGCTCTTGACCGAGATCTCGTGGTCGCCGAGGACGGTCGCCACCCGCGCCAGCACGCCGGGGCGGTCGGCCACCTCCAGGTAGAGGTAGAAGGAGGAGCTGACGTCGTGGACGACCGGCAGCTCGACCCGGGTCTCGTGCACCGGCGCGTCCCCGGCGAGGATCGAGACCACGTCGCCGAGCACCGCCGAGGCGGTCTGCAGGCCGCCCGCCCCCGGTCCCGACATCGTCACCTCGGTGATCGCGGGCGCCTCGACCATCACCGCGTTGAACGGGCCCTCGATCGGCGCCAGCGGGTGGCCGCGGTAGAGGAAGCAGGGGAAGACGCGGACGCTGATGCCGCCGTCGCGCCGTTCGGCCACCCCGAGCAGCTTCAGCGAGAGGCCCAGCTCCTTCGCATAGGCGAGGTCGTCGGGGAGGATCCGCTCGATCCCCTCGTAGGTGACCTCCGAGAGGGTCACCGGGGTGTGGAAGGCGAGCCGCGCGAGGATCGCCATCTTCGCCGCGGCGTCGGCGCCGCTGACGTCATCGGTCGGGTCCGCCTCCGCGTAACCGAGCTCCTGAGCGCGGGCGAGGACCTCGTCGAAGCCGGCCCCGCTCGCCGCCATCTCGGTGAGGATGAAGTTGGTGGTGCCGTTGACGATCCCGAACACCTTGGAGATCTCGGTCACCCCGAAGCCCTCCTGGATCGTGCGGACGATCGGGATAACCGCCGCGACCGCCGCCTCGAAGCGCAGCTGCACCCCCGCCCCGCGGGCGACCGCGAAGAGCTCGTCGCCGTGCTGGGCGAGCAGCTGCTTGTTGGCGGTGACGACCGGCTTGCCGGCGCGAAGCGCCGCCAGCACGTGCTCGCGCGCCGGTTCGGTCCCCCCGATCAGCTCGACGACCAGGTCGGCGCCGGCGAGGATCGACTCGAAATCCCCCTCCTCCCGGGTCAGGACGCCGCAGATCTCCGGCCGCCGCCCGGTCGCCGCGGTGACCGCGTCGGCGCGCTCGGCCAGCAGCCCGGCGAATGCGGCGCCGACGGTGCCGCGGCCGAGCAGGCCGATGCGGACGGGTTTGGAGCCCTCGGAGGCCATCGCGCCTAGAGGTCCCTCGCGGTCAGGTCCTCGTAGGTCTCGCGTCGCACCACGACCCGCGCCTCGCCCTCGCGGCAGAAGACGACGGGGGGACGGGGCACGCCGTTGTAGTTGTTCGCCATCGCGTAGCCGTAGGCGCCGGTGGCGGGGGTGACGAGGACGTCGCCGACGGCGGGGTCGGCAAGCGTCGCGTCGCGGACGATCACGTCGCCGGACTCGCAGTGCATGCCGGCGACCGTCACCGCGACCTCGCCCGGCGCGGCGGCGCGGTCGGCGATCAGCGCCTCGTAGGTGGAGCCGTAGAGCATCGGCCGCAGGTTGTCGGACATGCCGCCGTCGACGGCGACGTAGGTGCGCACGCCGGGGATCTCCTTGACGGTGCCGACGCGGTAGGCGGTGAGGCCGGCGTTGGCGACCAGCGAGCGGCCCGGCTCGACCAGGATCCGCACGCCCTCGCCGAAGACCTCGGCGACCCCGCGCACCTTGACGTCAACGTAAGCGTCGATCGAGGGCGGCTCGTCCGCGGCGGTGTAGGCGACGCCGAGGCCACCGCCGACGTTGACGACCCGACACCAGTCGCCGGCGAGCTCGCCCAGCGCCCGGATCGCCAGCGTGTAGGGCGCGAGCTCGAAGATCTGCGAGCCGATGTGGGCGTGCAGCCCGACGAGCTCGAGCTTCTCGGAGGCGAGGACGCGCTCGATCGCCGCCGCCGCCAGCCCGTCCTCGAGGCCGAAGCCGAACTTGGAATCGAGCTGGCCGGTGGTGATGTAGTCGTGGGTCGAGGGCTTGATCCCCGGCGTCACCCGGATCAGCACCCGCTGCGGTTCGTCGAGCAGCCGCTCGCAGCGCTCGATCTCGTCGAAGGAGTCGAGGATCAGGTGGCGGATCCCGGCGCGGGCGGCGAAGAGGATCTCCTCGTCGGACTTGTTGTTGCCGTGCATGTGGATGCGGTCGGGGTCGAAGCCGGCCTTCAGCGCCATGTGCAGCTCGCCGCCGGAGGCGACGTCGACCGAGAGGCCCTCCTCGGCGAAGAGCCGGTAGGCGGCGGTGCAGGGCAGCGACTTGCTGGCGAAAAGGACCTCGTAGTCGGCGCCGCGGCTCTCGAACGCCTCGCGGTACTCGCGGGCGCGGGAGCGGATGTCGTCCTCGGCGTAGACGTAGGCGGGCGTGCCATGCGCCGCGGCGAGCTCGACCACGTCGCAGCCGGCTACCTCCAGGCGCCCCTCCTCGTTGACGCGGCTCCCGCGCGGGTAGACCGCCGATCCCGCGATCGGATCGCTCGCCACCGACCCCGCCTGTCCGCGCTCAGCCATCGGACCGGCATTGTGGCCGATCGGGGGTCGGGAGGCTTCTTCTCCTGTTCCTTTTGGCTCCTCGGCGACCAAAAGGAACAGCCGAGCCTCCGCTCCCGAGGTTCTCCTGTTCCTTATGGCTCTACGGCGACCGAAAGGAACAGCGGAGAGGGCCCCGTCTCATTTCGTGCCGACGATGCCTTCGACCGTCTTCGCGGTTTCGTCGACCACTTTGCCGACGGTCGATTCGGGGCCGGCGACTCCGTCGACGACTCCTTCGGTCGCCTCGGTCACCCCGGTTTCCTCCAGCGCGCCGCCGGTGACGGTTTCGTCGACCTGGTCGACCGCTCCGTTGACGGTGCTGGCGACCTGCGAGGAGGGCGAGGGGGTCGTGGTCCCGCCGCCTGGCGCGCCGCCGCCGCTTCCGCCCCCGCCGGGGGCCGTGCCGCTGCCGGTGGTCGTGCCGCCGCCGGAGCCACCCGAGCCGCCGGCAGGGCCGGAGTCCTCGCCGCCCGTGGTTCCGCCGCCGGCTCCTTC
>JBKPOX010000147.1:0-5742 GCA_046733335.1 Actinomycetota bacterium
GGCCAGCGGCATGCCGGCGGCGCTGCGCAGCCTGACCGCGTTCCCGGCCCGGTGCGCCAGGTAGCTGCGGCGCGGATCGAGGCGCTCGCCGCAGGCGCTGGTCGCGCCGCTGAAGCCGACGTCCCCGCCGGAGATGCCGAGCAGCACCCGCACCACCCTGGTCGTCCGCAGCGTTCCCAGGCTCGTCCCCCCGTAGTAGTCACCGAGGATGAAGCGGTAGCCCTTGTCGTGCTGGGCGAACCCGTAGGCCCCGTAGGCGCTCATGCCGACCCCGTGGCCGAAGCCGCGCCCGTGGACGATCCAGCTGACGCCGGCTCGGGCACTCAGCGGGTAGACGAGCGCCAGCAGCAGGACCGTGAAGAGAGTGAGCCGAATCTTGGACATCTCTAGGCGAACAGATTCAACGTCGTGGAGTAGCGGCCTGCACGAGCGGGGGCGTACCCTGGATGCAGACCCGACTCGAGGAGGGCGCGAATGGCGACGCAGACCGTAGAGGCAACCGACCACGAGCTCCTCGCCGGCGGCGAGTGGCAGGCGACCGGCGAGTGGGGCGAGGTGAGGAGCCCCTACGACGGCAGCGTCGTCGGCCGGGTCGCGCAGGCCGACGAGGCGCTCGCCGAGCGGGCGATCGAGGCCGCGCACGAGACGTTCGTCACCGCCGACTTCCCCCAGCACGCGCGGGCGGCCGTGCTCGACCGGGCCGCCGAGCTGGTCGCCGAGCGCCGCGAGGAGCTGGCGGTAACGATCGCCGCCGAGGCGGGTAAGCCGCTGAAGACGGCGACGCTGGAGGCCGAACGCTGCGTCTCCACCCTCGAGTTCTCCGCGGTCGAGGCGCGCAAGCTGACCGGCGGCACCGTGCCGATGGGGGCCGCGCCCGCCGGCGTCGGCAAGCTCGGGGTGATGCTCCGCGTGCCCTACGGGGTCGTCGGCGCGATCAGCCCCTTCAACTTCCCGCTCAACCTCGTCGCCCACAAGCTCGGTCCGGCGATCGCCGCCGGCAACGCGGTCGTCCTCAAGCCGGCGGGCCAGACGCCGATCTCGGCCCTGAAGCTCGCCGAGATCCTGCTCGAGGCCGGCCTGCCCGAGGGCTGGCTCGCGGTGGTCCCCGGGCCCGGCTCGAAGGTCGGCAACGCAATCGTCGAGCATCCGCTCACCCGCGCCGTCACCTTCACCGGCTCGGCCCCGGTCGGCTGGGACATCCGCTCGCGGGTTCCGCACAAGAAGGTGAACCTCGAGCTCGGCTCCAATGCGCCGCTGATCGTCGCCGAGGACGGCGACTGGGAAGCGGCCGCCGACAAGGCCCGGCTGCACGCCTTCTCCCACGCCGGCCAGAGCTGCATCTCGATCCAGCGGATCCTCGTCCACGAGTCCGTCGCCGACGACTTCACCCGGCGGCTGGTCGCCAACGTCGAAGGTCTGACCGTCGGCGACCCGCTCGCGGAGGCCACCGACGTCGGCCCGCTGATCACCCCCGAGGACCGCGACCGGGTCAAGGAGTGGATCGAGGAGGCGGTCTCCGGCGGGGCGGAGCTGCTGGCCGGCGGCGAGCTGGTCGATGAGGGTCGCTGCCTGGCGCCGACGCTGCTGAAGTCGCCGCCGAAGGAGGCGAAGGTGTGGTGCGAGGAGGTCTTCGGGCCGGTGGCGACGATCGACACCTTCACGGTCTTCGAGGAAGCGCTGGCGATGGCCAACGACTCCAAGTTCGGGCTGCAGGCGGGCGTCTTCACCCGCGACATCGGCAAGGGCCTCGAGGCCGCCCGCACGCTCGAGTTCGGCGGCGTCCTGATCAACGAGGTTCCCACGTTCCGGGCTGACCAGCAGCCTTACGGCGGCGTCAAGGACTCAGGCAACACCCGCGAGGGGCCGGCGTATGCGGTCTATGAGTTGACCGAGGAGCGGTTCGTGACGCTGCAGGGGTAGGGCGAGCGGGAGGGGGTACTCCAGACACTCAACCACGAGCCATTGGCGAGTGGTGTCTGGAGTACACCCTCCCGCTCGCCCTCCTGCGCTTGGTGGATCAGCTGCCCAGCTCGCGCTCGACTTCGTCGGCGAGCGCGGGGTGCTGGTAGGGGCCGGGCGCGCGGAGGTGCTGGATTACCTGCCGCTGGCTGACTGGGTCCTTGTCCTGGCTCAGCTTGCGCTTGCACTGGAAGCGCTCGACGCGGAGCCTGATCCCGACGGTGCCGCGGGCGAAGGGCGCCGCCCACTCGCGGTCGAGGTGCATCGGCTCCTCCACGTGCCGCTCGAAGCGCTCGACCAGCCGCCTCAGCGACTCCAGGTTCTCCTCCTCGCTCAGCACCTGCGGCGTGCCGTAGAGGTGGGCGACGCTGAAGTTCCAGGTCGGGGCGCGGGTGGCGCCGGGCGCGTACCAACTCGGCGAGACGTAGCCGTGCTCGCCCTGGACGACTATCAGCATCTCGCCGGCGCCGAGCTCGTGCAGCTCGTCGTCCGGCCTGCCGAGGTGGGTGACGATCGCCAGCTCCTCCTCGGGGTCGAGCAGGATCGGGCAGTGCGAGGCGACCAGCCCACTCCCCTCGCCCCGATCGTTCTGACTGACCAGCGTCGCCCAAGGATTCTCCTCGATCAACCGCCGGACGACCTCTGGATCCTCTGAAACGTAAGCCGGGTTGTGCCGCATCCCGAAACAGTAAGGGGGACGGGAGCCCCTCTCCAGACACTCAACCACGAGCCATAAGCGAGTGGTGTCTGGAGAGGGGCTCCCGTCCCCCCAAACCCCTACTCGTGCGGCCGCGCCATCCGCCGGTGGTCCAGCGCCTCCTCGAGCACCGCCGGCTCGACCCCCTGCTCGAGCGCGACCTCCCGCAGCGAGCGCCCGGACTCCGCGGCGGCCTTGACGATCTCCGCGGCGCGGTCGTAGCCGATGTGCGGGTTGAGCGCGGTGGCGGTCGCCAGCGTCGCCTCGGCGTGGCGCTCGGTCATCTCCTCGTTCGCCTCGACCCCGGCCACGCATTTCTCGTTCAGCAGGCGCGAGGCGCTCGCCAGCAGCTTGATCGAGTCCAGCAGGTTGCGGGCGATCAGCGGCACCCGCACGTTCAGCTCGAACTGGCCCTGGCTGCCGGCGACGGTGATCGCGGCGTCGTTGCCGATCACCTGGGCGGCGACCTGGATCACGACCTCCGGGATCACCGGGTTGACCTTCCCCGGCATGATCGAGGAGCCCTTCTGCAGCTCCGGCAGGCGCAGCTCGGCGAGGCCGGCGCGCGGGCCCGAGCCCATCAGCGCCAGGTCGTTGGCGATCTTGTTGAGCGAGACCGCGTAGACCTTGAGCGCGCCCGAGAGCTCGACCAGAGCGTCGCGGTTGCCCTGCGCCTCGAAGGCGTCGAGCGGCGCCGAGACCTGCAGGGCGGTTTCTTCGGCGAGCCTCTCCCGGACCCTGGCGGCGAACTCGGGGTGGGTGTTCAGCCCGGTGCCGGTGGCGGTGCCGCCGAGCGGGATCTGGCCGACCCGCCGCAGCGTCCCTTCCACCCGCTGCACGCCCAGCCGCACCTGCGCCGCGTAGCCGCCGAACTCCTGCCCGAGCGTGACCGGCACCGCGTCCATCAGGTGGGTGCGCCCCGCCTTGACGACGTCGGCGAACTGCCGCGCCTTCTCTTCCAGCGCTCCCTCGAGCGCCCCCATCGCCGGCAGCAGGTCGCGGCTGACCTCGTCCAGCGCGGCGAGGTGGACCGCTGAGGGGAAGACGTCGTTGGACGACTGCCCCATGTTGACGTGGTCGTTGGGGTGGGCCCCCTCGCCGGCGAGGTTGGCGATCACCTCGTTCGCGTTCATGTTCGAGGAGGTGCCGGAGCCGGTCTGGAAGACGTCGATCGGGAACTGGTCGTCGTGCTCGCCTTCGGCCACCGCCCTGCCGGCGGCGGCGATCCGCTCCGCCAGGTCGGCGTCGAGCGCTCCCAGCGCGCCGTTCGCCTCGGCCGCCGCGGACTTGATCCGCCCCAGCCAGCGCACCACCGGCACCGGCACCCGCTCGCCGGAAACGGGGAAGTTGTCAACCGCCTTGGTGGTCTCGCCACCCCATAGCTGCTGCTCAGTCACAGTCAAGTCGAAGCCTCCGTCGAAGATTCTTGGGGAGCATGGAGGGTATTCCCCCGGCCCTTTCGGCCGCGTCCCTAGCCGCTGGACCGGCCCGCGTTGAACCCCTCGCGATAGGCGGAGAGGGCCGAGAGCGGCTGCCTGCCGGGGGCGAAGCGGGCGGCGACGGTGAGGCGGCGGACGAGGTCGGCGTGGATGCCTTCGCTGTCCTCGGCGCCCCGCTGGGCGGCGCCAACCAGGTAGCCGAGACGCAGCGCCGCCTCGCCGTCGTGCTCCTCGCGGGCCGCGGCGTTCAGCACGGTGGCGGTCTCGACCATCGCTTCCCCGACCCGGGCGAGGTCGCCGGCCTTCTGGTTGGAGGCGAGGCAGTCGCTGATCGGCGTGCCGCCGGCGAGCACCACCGCCTCGGGGGCGCTCCGCAGGGCCTCCTCGTAGGCGGCGGCCCCCGCCAGGCAGGCGACCGGCGTCGAGTCGTCCTGGCCGCCGCAGCCCCCAAGCGCGAGAAGACACCCAGCGAAGACCGAAACCGTCACGAAGGAAGCACGCATCCCGCGCATCCTACGAACGCCCAAGGGGGTGTCCGACTTTTTGCGCCGCTATGGATGCAAAAAGTCGGAAACGCCCGGTGGCGTGGAAGCGGGCGGCGGCCCGTCGCGGGCTCAGTCGCCCGCGACGCGTGGCGAGACGCCGCCGCTGGTCACCTGGGAGATGCCGCCGGAGGGCCCGGGCGGCGGAAGCGGCTTCGGCGGCGGCGCCTGCTTGCCGCGGGTGCTCGGCCTGATTCCGCTGAACTCGACCGGGAAGACTTCGACCCAGGCGGCGAGCGTGAACTGCGTCGCCGGGGCATGGTTCCAGGAGAGGTGGAGATGGTGACCGCAGCCGTGGCCGGCGTCGCCGTCGTAGCCGACCCAACGGAACGGCGGGCGCGGGTGGTTCTGCAGTGGCTCGGCCCAGAGGGCGAGGCGGCTGATCCCGGTCCAGGAGGTGTCGCAGCGTCCGCTGCCGTTCAGCGGCACGATGTCGACCGCGAGCCCGTTGTAGTGGTCGGAGCCGCGCACGTGGCAGCCGTGGCAGCCGGCGTGCTCGCCGCTCGGCAGCGGCCCCGAGTAGCCGTCGGTGACGAAGAGCGGGTAGCGCCTGGCGAGCCAGCGCAGGTCGGGGAGGATCCGGCGGTCGACCATGTCGCCTTCTTCGTGCGGGATCGAGGCCGGGATCGGGACGATCTTCCCCGGTCCGTAGAGCAGCTTCGTCGCCGGCAGCGGCGCCGCCTGCGAGTAGGCGCAGACGGCGAGGAGTGGCGCCAGCGAGAGGGCGAAGACCGCGAGGGCGCGCGCCCAGGCGCTGGCGAGGAGGCGGTGGCTCACCCTTGCGTTATCGGCCCTACGACGCGGGGGCCTTGAATCCTGCCCTTTGCCAGCCGAACTCCATCAAATTTCCGTTCCGCCAGGCCGGAAATTTGATGCAGTTCGGCAATAGGGGTGTTTTGGCCAGGTAGCCAGGTAGGGTTCGCGCCGTGCCAACTGTGCGCGAGGCGACGTTCGAGCTGTTCCGCGAGCACGGAATGACGACGATGTTCGGCAACCCGGGCTCGACCGAGCTGCCGATGCTCGCCGACTTCCCGTCCGACTTCCGCTACGTGCTCGGCCTGCAGGAGGCGGTCGTGGTCGGGATGGCCGACGGCTTCGCCCAGGC
>JBKPOX010000148.1:0-5232 GCA_046733335.1 Actinomycetota bacterium
GCCGGCGCCTGGGGCCGCCGCTGCCCTCGTCGGCCGCGGGTTCCGCCGGTTCGTCGTGCTGCTTGGCGGCCCACCAGACGAGCCAGAGCGAGCCCACAACCGGGATCTTGAGGACCACGAGCAGGAAGAAAATGGGCCAGAACCCCGTCACCTTCCTTAGTGTAGAGGCCCATCGAACTGCATCAAATTTCCGGGCCAGGAGGCCGGAAATTTGATGCAGTTCGGGCGGGTCGCTCAGTCCAGCGACTGTGCCCACGTCTCGAGCGCGGCGACATGGGCCTCCTCGAGCCCCAGGTGCGACTCGGTCGGGACCAGCAGCGTTGGCGCCGCCCGCCGCTCCGCCCACTCGAAGCAGCTCCGGTCGAAGTTGTCGTCGATCCAGGCCATCGCCCGGGCGCCGGCGTAGCCCTCGATCGCTGCGAGCTTCCAGTGCGCTCCCGCCGCGGAGGGCCGCGTGTCGAAGGAAAGGTGGGGCAGCTCAGGCAGGCCCAGCAGATCCGACAGGTAGAAGTTGGCTTTGTCCTCCCAACCGCTCGCCCAGACCAGCTCGAAACGCTCGGACAGCCGCAGCAACCGGTCACCGACGGGCAACGAGATGCAATGCGGCACCCCATCCACCAGCTGAATCCGCGTATGGGCCGGCTGCTCCTCCCACCCGAAGAGGCTGATCACGCCGTCGATGTCGACGGCTAGGAGCGGTTTGGTTACCAGCGGTAGTGGGCGAATGCTTTGTTGGCCTGCGCCATGCGGTAGATGTCGTCCTTCCGCTTCCAGGCGCTGCCCTGCTGCTGGTTGGCGTCGAGGATCTCGGCGGCGAGACGCTCGGCCATCGAGTACTCGCGGCGCTGGCGGGCGAACTGGACCAGCCAGCGGACCGCCAGGGTGCGGGCCCGGCGGGCGGGGACCTCAACCGGGACCTGGTAGGTGGCGCCGCCGACGCGCCGCGAGCGGACCTCCAGGACGGGGGTCAGCTGCTTGATCGCCGCCTCCAGCGTCTCGACTGGGTCCTCGCCGGTGCGCTCGCCGACGACCGCCAGCGCGTCGTAGACGATGCGCTCGGCGAGGCTCTTCTTGCCGTCGGACATGACCTTGTTGATCACCTGCTGGACGAGGCGGTTGCGGTGCCTCGCGTCGGGGTCGATCGGCCGGATCTGTGCTGCGGAGCGGCGCGGCATTACGAAGCTTTGACGCCGTAGCGGGAACGCGCCTGCTTGCGGTCGGAGACCCCGGCCGCGTCGAGGGTGCCGCGGACGACCTTGTAGCGGACGCCCGGCAGGTCCTTGACGCGACCACCCCTGATCAGGACCACGGAGTGCTCCTGCAGGTTGTGCCCCTCGCCCGGGATGTAGGTGGTGACCTCCATCCCGTTGGTCAGCCGCACACGGGCGATCTTGCGCAGCGCCGAGTTCGGCTTCTTCGGCGTCACGGTGGCGACGCGGGTGCAGACGCCGCGGCGCTGCGGAGCGGCTACGCGCTTCTTGCGACCTTGGCCCGACTTGAGGCCCGGCGTCGTGGTCTTCTTCTTCGGGCGCTTGCGGCCCTTCCTGACAAGTTGATTCGTATTCGGCACGGCCGCGCATAGTAGAGCAGTCCGGCTAAAACCATCCCCCCGGCCGCCGCCAACTCGGCGAAGAAGCCGTCCTCCAGCACGGCGGTGGCCCCTGAGAACCGGGAAGTCTGGGCGCCCTCGTCGAGGCCGGCGGGCAGGTCGACCACCAGGATCACCACGAGCGCGACCAGCCCCATGGCGGCGACGAGGAGGCCGAAACCCCGGCGCTCCCGCGCCAACCCGAGCAGGCCGAGGGCCGCGGCGGCCGCGCCCAGCGGCACCAGCAGGTAGGCGTGGGCCTCGCCGGCGGTCCGCACCTCGACCGTGGGGGCACGGGCCACCTGCGGCAGGCCCGCGTAGCCCGGCTGGCCGATCTCGACCCCCCGGTAGTCGACGAACTGGGAGGCGACGAGGCAGACACCAGCGGCGACGAGGACGGCGGCCGCGGCCCGCGACGGCGTCACCGCCGCGGAGGCGGCCGTCGCCGCGCGGGCGAGCAGGGCGCAGAGCCAGCGGATCGCCCGCTCGGCTCCCGCCACCCCCTTGAAGAAGAGAGCCAGGAGGGGGCGCAGCCGCGGCCACAGCCACGCCCAGCCATGGCGGGCGGCCAGAGCGCCGTGATGGCGCGCCCGCACCAGCCCCGGATGAGCGCGCTCCAGCGCCCTGTTCGCGGTCCGGTCGACCTGGCGCGACCGGCGGCCGAGCGCTGCTATCATCGCCCGTCGCTCAGGCAGTTTTCGCTGTTTTCCTGCAGGACGCTTCGCCGGGCCCGTTGGGGCCTTTTTTTGCGGCTTATCACCACTACTGGACTTAGGAACCATGGCACGCAGCTTTCCACTCGAGAAAACCCGGAACATCGGGATCATGGCGCACATCGACGCCGGCAAGACGACGACGACCGAGCGCATCCTCTACTACACCGGGCGCACCCACAAAATGGGCGAGGTCCACGAGGGCGCTGCCGTCATGGACTGGATGGAACAGGAGCAGGAGCGAGGGATCACGATCACCTCGGCCGCGACCGCCTGCGAGTGGAAGGACCATCGGATCAACATCATCGACACGCCAGGCCACGTCGACTTCACGGTCGAGGTCGAGCGCAGCCTCCGCGTCCTCGACGGGGCGATCGCCGTTTTCGACGCCGTCGCCGGGGTCGAGCCCCAGTCGGAGACGGTCTGGCGGCAGGCCGACAAGTACGGGGTCCCGCGCTTCGCCTACATCAACAAGATGGACCGCACCGGCGCCGACTTCTTCAACTCGGTGCAGACGATGAAGGACCGGCTCGGCGCCAACCCGCTGCCGATCCAGCTGCCGATCGGCGCCGAGGAGAATTTCAAGGGCGTGGTCGACCTGGTCCGGATGAAGGGCCTGGTCTGGACCGACGAGCTCGGCGCCGCCTACGAGGAGATCGAGATCCCCGAGGACCTCGCCGGGCAGGCTGAGGAATACCGCACCGCCCTGATCGAAGCCTGCGCCGACTACGACGAAGAGCTGATGGAAGCCTTTCTCGGCGAGGAAGAGATCCCCGAGGACAAGCTGATCGCCTCGCTGCACAAGGCCACCCTGGCGACGGAGGTGACCCCGGTCCTGTGCGGCACCTCGTTCAAGAACAAGGGAGTGCAGCCGCTGCTTGACTCGATCGTCGAACTCCTGCCCTCGCCGCTCGAGGTGCCGCCGGTCACCGGCGTCGTCCCCGCTGGCAAGGGCCAGGCCGAGGACAGCGAGGCCGAGCGCGAGGCGAGCGACAGCGCCCCCTTCTCCGCCCTCGCCTTCAAGGTCATGTCCGATCCCTACGTCGGCAAGCTCACCTACTTCCGCGTCTACTCCGGCAAGCTCGAGAAAGGCGGCCGGGTGCTGAACGTGAAAACCGGCAGGACCGAGCGGATCGGGCGCCTGCTGATGATGCACGCCAACAGCCGCGAGGAGATCGACGAGTGCTACGCGGGCGACATCTGCGCCGGCGTCGGCCTCAAGGAAACCGGGACCGGCGACACGCTCGCCGCTCCGGACGCGCCGATCGCGCTGGAGAGCATCGAATTCCCGGAGACGGTGATCGCCGTCGCGATCGAGCCGAAGACCAAGGCCGACCAGGAGAAGATGGGCAACGCCCTGCAGCGCCTCGGCGAGGAGGACCCGACCTTCCGGATCGAATCCGACGAGGAAACCGGCCAGACCCTGATCCACGGGATGGGCGAGCTTCACCTCGAGGTGATCGTCGACCGGATGCTGCGCGAGTTCAAAGTCGAGGCGAACGTCGGCAAGCCCCAGGTCGCCTACCGGGAGACGATCCGCAAGCGGGTCGAGAAGGTCGAGGCGCGGTTCGTCCGCCAGACCGGCGGTCGCGGCCAGTTCGGCCACGTCGTCATCAACCTCGAGCCGGCGCCCGAGGAGGGCTTCGTTTTCGACAACAAAATCAAGGGCGGCGTCATCCCCGGCGAGTTCATCGGCCCGGCCGAAGCGGGGATGCGCGAGGCGCTGGAAAACGGCGTCAAGGCGGGCTACCCGATGGTCGACGTCAAAGCCGAACTCGTCGACGGCTCCTACCACGACGTCGACTCCTCCGAGATGGCCTTCAAGATCGCTGGCTCGATGGCGATTCAGGAGGGCGCCCGCAAGGCCAACCCGGTCCTGCTGGAGCCGGTGATGGCGGTCGAGGTGGTCACGCCCGAGGACTTCCTCGGCGACGTGATCGGCGACCTCTCCCGCCGCCGCGGCAAAGTCCAGGGCCAGGACCAGCGCGGCAACGCGCTCGCCGTCCAGGCCTTCGTCCCCCTCGGCGAGATGTTCGGCTACGCGACCGAACTGCGGTCGATGACCCAGGGCAGGGCGACTTACACGATGCAGTTCGAGCGCTACGAGGAGGTCCCCTCGAACATCGCCGAGGAGATCGTCGAGCACCGCTCAGGCGACCCGGTGGGTGCGGCCTCGTGAGCCCAACCGCGGGCAGACGCTGAACCTGGCTATATTTCCCGGGTTGCCCGCAGGCAGGCAGGAACCGCTGCGGACGAGCCGCCCACAAGACTCAAGCAGCTAGACCAGACAGAACACAACTTTCGAAAGGCGAACGGAGAGAATGTCGAAGGAGAAATTCGAGCGCGATAAGCCGCACGTCAACGTCGGCACGATCGGTCACATCGACCACGGCAAGACGACGCTTACGGCCGCGATCACGAAAACGCTCTCCACCGTGGGCGGGGCGGAGGCGCACAGCTTCGAGGAGATCGACAACGCTCCCGAGGAGAAGGAACGCGGCATCACGATCGCGACCTCCCACGTCGAGTACGAGACCGACAACCGGCACTACGCCCACGTCGATTGCCCCGGCCACGCCGACTACGTGAAGAACATGATCACGGGCGCGGCGCAGATGGACGGCGCGATCCTGGTCGTCTCCGCCGCCGACGGCGTCATGCCGCAGACCCGCGAGCACATCCTGCTCGCCCGTCAGGTGAACGTCCCCCACGTGGTCGTCTTCCTCAACAAGGTCGACCAGGTCGACGACGAGGAATTGATCGAGCTGGTCGAGGAGGAGGTCAAGGAACTCCTCAACGAGTACGACTTCCCGGGCGACGAGACGCCGATCATCAAAGGCTCGGCGCTGAAGGCGCTCGAAGGCGACGAGGAGGCCCAGAAAGCGGTCTTCGACCTCGCCGCGGCGCTCGACTCCTACATCCCGGAGCCGG
>JBKPOX010000149.1:0-1551 GCA_046733335.1 Actinomycetota bacterium
GCATCGTCTGCGGATCATCCGGGTGGGAGAAGTATGACGCCGGCCACCCCACCACCGCGCTGTCCTGCCGCGGCAGACCGTAGTAGTGGGCGGGCAGATAGTTCGGCAGCACCCGAACCCGGCCGTGGCCGCCGTACTGTCCAGCCAGCGCCGGCGTGGTCACCGTCACCATGCTCGCGACCCGGCAGGCGTCGTATAGGTGCTGCCAGGACACGTCCCGGCCCGGCTGCCGGTTCTGCGGGTGCAGGCTGTAGTAGGCCGGGTTCCCCGGCGCGATCGCGCTCAGGTCGTCGTCGACGTCGACGACCGTGGCCACCCCGCGGGAGCCGACGAAACCGATCAGGTCGACGATGTCGCGTTCGACGACCCGCTGGAAGACGAGCACGTCGGCGTCGGCCGGGTACAGGGCCTCGACCGGGCGGCCCTGCTGGTCCCGCCAGAGCCGGAACCGGGGAGCGTCCTGCTGGACCGGGACCACGGTCACGTCGTGGCCGGCAGCGGCGAGGAGTTCACCGGGCCAGGTGAGCCGGAAGTGGCCACATGCCCAGGCGTCGGCCGGGTAGACGTAGATACGCATCGGCCGACGCTACGGCCCACCGGCCCTAGTCCCTCACATCAGGGCAAGCTACGGCCGGGAGAGGATCGCCTTGACGGCCTGCCCGGTCAGATAGAGCGCCTGCTGTTCGGTGAACCCGGCCTGGACGTAGGCGGTGAACATCTCGTGCATCTGCCCGGCGCTCTCGGCGAGCGGGGTCAGCGGCTCCTCCGGTTCGTCCATTCAGACCTCGGTGCGGCGCTGGCGCGGCTCGAACGGGGTCATCGAGTCCCCGTCCATCTTGTGGAGCCGCTCGGCGTCCTCGATCTTCAGGTAGAAGTCACCCCGGATCCCAAAGCTCTCACTCCAGGAGTTCCGGTAGCGGAACACCTCCAGCGGCTTCGGGCCCTCTCCGGGCAGGACCGCCTTCAGCCGCACTCCGCGGCGCAGGTAGCAGTGGCCCCCGGCGATCGACCCGTGGACCTCCAGCAGCCCCGACGGCCGCGGGTAGAACATCGACTCCAGCCAGTAGGTCCCGACCACGTTGGGGCCGAGGTAGCCGGTGGAGAGGATCTGGTCCTCGACCTTGAAGTCCCAGTGGTAGGACGTGTAGAGGCCGCGGCTGGCCAGGACCTTGGCGCCGGCGAGAACCGAGGAGCCTTCCTCCGGTGGAGTGTCGTCCCACTCGTCGACCAGCTGGGCGGCCTTGTAGACCTCCCGCGCCCAGGCGTTGTCGACCTCCGGATGGCGGTCGGGGGCGGCCATGACCCGGGCGGCGTGGCCGAACCCGACGCAGGCGCCCTCGTTGCCCTGGTCGAGGACGGGACCGACCTGCCAGGTGTAGGAGCGGGGCGGTGGCGTGTCGGTCCCTTCGACGTCGCCGAGAAGCGCCCGGGTCGGGTAGCGGCGGGAGCGGTAGTCGAACGAGACCAGCCGGTCGAGCCGGGGGTCGAGGGTTACGGTATCGGCGGCGAGGACGGTCGGTTCCCCGGCCTCCCACTCGGACTGCTGGTCGG
>JBKPOX010000150.1:0-16259 GCA_046733335.1 Actinomycetota bacterium
AACATGACCTGGGGCGTGGCGACGGCGCTGCTCGAGCAGCGCGGCGACGAGGGCCTGTTCGAGGTCGACGAGGCCTGGCTGCCGCGCGTCACCGAACAGCTCGACCCCTCGCTGATCGTCCTCGGCAACCTCTTCCGCGACCAGCTCGACCGCTACGGCGAGATGGAGGCGCTGGCCGACGAGTGGGCGGCGACGGTGGCGGCGCGCGCCGGGCGAACCGGCTTCGTCCTCAACGCCGACGACCCGCTGATCGCCGACCTCGGCCGCGACCGGGAGGGCGCCCGCCGCGACGGCGTCCTCTACTTCGGGATCGAGGACGCCTCGCAGGCGCTGCCGGAGCTGCAGCACGCCTTCGACGCCAAGCACTGCCGCCGCTGCGGCCATCCCTACGCCTACGAGCGGGCCTTCGTCGGCCACCTCGGGCACTACTCCTGCCCCAGCTGCGGCGCCGAGCGGCCGCGGCCGGAGGTGGCGGCGACGGCGATCGAGCTGCGGGGGATGGAGGGCTCGCGGGTGACGGTGCGGACGCCCGAGGGCGAGCTGCGGCTGGAGCTGCCGCTCCCCGGCCTCTACAACGTCTACAACGCGCTGGCCGCGGTGGCGGCGGCGCTGCGGCTCGGCGTCGGGACCGAGCGGATCGGCACCGCGCTCGGGGAGATGCGGGCGGCCTTCGGACGGGTGGAGACGATCGCGGTCGGCGAGGTCCCGGTCTCGATCCTGCTGGTCAAGAACCCCGCCGGCGCCAACGAGGTCCTGCGGACGCTGGCGCTGGAGGGCGAGGCGGCCGGCGAGGGCATCGACCTCTGGATTGCCCTCAACGACCGGATCGCCGACGGCCGCGACGTCTCCTGGATCTGGGACGCCGACTTCGAGCTGCTCGCCGGCGGCGTGCGGCGGGTGACCTGCGTGGGGACCCGCGCGGCGGAGATGGCGCTGCGGCTGAAGTACGCCGGCTGGCCGCGCGGGGCGCTCGAAGTCGTGCCGGAGATCGAGACCTCGCTCGACGCGGCGGTCGCGGGGGCGCGCGGCCGCCGCCTCTTCGCCCTCCCCACCTACACCGCGCTGCTGGAGCTGCGCAAGCTCCTCGCCGACCGCGGCCTGGCCCAGGAGTTCTGGCGGTGAGCGCGCCCCTGGCCGCGATCTGGCACGACGTCGAGTGCGGCGGCTACGAGGCCGACCTGCCGCTGTGGGAGGAGCTCGCCGAGCGCTGCGGCGGCCCGATCCTCGAGCTCGGCTGCGGCACCGGCCGTGTCGCCCTCCACCTCGCCCGGCGCGGGTACCAGGTCTACGCCGTCGACCGCGACCACGAGCTGGTCCTCGAGCTGGCGCAGCGGGCCCGGGGCCTGCCGGTGGAGCCGATCTGCGTCGACGCGCTCGACCTCGAGCTGAGCGAGGCGGCCGAGCTCGCCCTGGCGCCGATGCAGTTCCTGCAGCTCCTGCGCAGCCCGGACTCCCGCCGGCGGTGCCTGCGGCGGACCGCCGCCGCCCTGCGGCCGGGAGGGCTGCTCGCCGTCACCCTGGTCTCGAACCTGCCCGTCTCGGACGTTCGCGTCGATCCCCTCCCGGACGCCCGGGAAATCGACGGTTGGGTCTACTCCAGCTACCCGACCGGCCTCGGGGTCGTCGGCGGGCGACTGGTACTCAACCGGATGCGCCAGGTCGTCTCCCCTGACGGGGAGCGAAAGGTGGAAACCAACGAGATCCAGCTGTCCCTGATCGAGGCCGAGGAGTTGAAGGGCGACGCCGAGTCCGCCGGCTTCGCCCTCACGGGCCTCTCGGCGATCCCCGAGACCGAGGACCACGTCGGCTCCACCGTCGTCCTCCTGGAGAGGCGGGATTGATGGAGCTCCGCGTCCTCAGCCTCTATCCGGAGCAGATGAACATCTACGCCGACCGCGGCAACATCCTCTTCCTGCAGCGGCGCTGCGAGTGGCGCGGGATCGGCTTCTCCCACAGCGGCGCCGGCCCAGGCGAGGGCTTCGACCCCGGCGCCCACGACCTCCTCTACCTCGGCGGCGGCCAGGACCGCGACCAGAAGGTCGTCGCCGCCGACATGGTCGCGAGCAAGCGGGAGGCGGTCGCGGCGGCGACCGGGGACGGCGCCGTCCTGCTGGCGGTCTGCGGCGGCTATCAGCTGCTCGGCCACAGCTACCAGATGGGCGAGGAGAGGCTGCCGGGGTTGGGGATCGCCGACCTCGAGACGGTGCGCGAGCCGGGGCCGCGGCTGATCGGGAACGTCGCGATCGAGGCCGACCTCGGGGCCGGGCGGCGGCTGATCGCCGGCTTCGAGAACCACGGTGGCCGCACCTATCTCGGCCCCGGCGCGACCCCCCTCGGCCGGGTCCTCTCCGGCCATGGCAACAACGACCGCGACGGCTTCGAGGGGGTCAGGCGCGGCAACGTCTTCGGCACCTACCTGCACGGCCCGCTGCTGCCCAAGAACGCCTGGCTCGCCGACCACCTGATCGCGCTGGCGCTGGAGCGGCGCTACGGGGGCCGGCCCGAGCTGGAGCCGCTCGACGACGAGCTCGAGGCCGCCGCGCACGAATCGGCGCGCCGGGCGGCAACGTCCTGATCAGGGACGGCACGCCACAGTGGCCGCTATCGCCCGAGCGGTGCGCCTTTTCCACGCCATAGGGGGATAAGGCGCACTGCTCAGCGGCCGCTGCTGCCGAAGCCGCCCTCGCCGCGGACCGAGTCGCTGAGCGCCGGCGCCTCGACGGGCTCGGGAGTGGCGATCGGCGCCACCAGGAGCTGGGCGATCCGGTCGCCCGGCGCGATCCGGAAGTTCTCGGCCGGGTCGGTGTTGAGCAGCAGCACCCGCAGTTCGCCGCGGTAGCCGGAATCGATCAGGCCGGGGGCGTTGACCAGCGCGATCCCGTGGTCGCGGGCCAGGCCCGAGCGCGGCAGCACCAGCCCTGCGTGCCCCTCGGGGATCTCCACCCCCACCCCGGTCCCGACGCTCCACCGCTCCCCCGGTCCGATATGGGCCGCCTCACACGAGTAGAGGTCCAACCCCGCATCCCCCGGGTGGGCGCGCGAAGGCAGAACCGCCTCTTCTTTCAGCCTGAGAACCGGAAGCTCCATCGGCGCGGGAGCCTACCGAGCCGGCGCCGTCCTCCACCGGGTCCAGGGGGAGATCCCGCCGGGCCCTCCCCGCCTGTTGCCCGCCGGGCTCTCCCCCTGGATCGGCTCGACTCAGGCAACAGCCAAGTCGCGAAAGCGATGCAGCTCCGCCGAGGGCACTTTGGCGTGGACGAGCACCCCGTCCTCGCGATCGGTCCGCTCCAGCTCGCCCGCGACTTCGTGCAGCTCGTGCAGCCGCCCGCCCTGCGCGTAGGGGATCAGCAGCTCGACCTCGGTCAGCGTCTCCTCGAAGGCCGCCTCGATCCGCTCGCGCAGCTCGTCCAGCCCCTCCCCGTCCTGGGCCGTGACCAGCACCGCCTCGGGGTGGTCCAGCTCGGCCTCGGAGCGCTCCTCCTCGGACAGCAGGTCCACCTTGTTGAAGACGAGGAGGCGCGGTCTCTCCCCGGCGCCGATCTCCTCCAGCACCTCGTTCACCGCCTGCATGGCGGCCCGCCGGCGCTCCTCCGGGGCGGAGGCGTCGACCACGTGGACGATCAGGTCGGCCAGGACGGTCTCCTCCAGGGTCGCCTTGAAGGCCTCGACCAGCTGGTGGGGCAGCTTCTCGATGAAGCCGACGGTGTCGGTGAGCAGGTAGTCGCGGCCGGAGAGCTCGAAGGCGCGGGTGGTCGGGTCGAGGGTGTGGAAGAGGCGGTCGCGAACCTCGACCTTGGCCCCGGTCAGCGCGTTCAGGAGGGTCGACTTGCCGGCGTTGGTGTAGCCGGCGAGGGCGACGCGGGGAAGCGAGGACTCCTCCCGCCGGGCGCGCATGACGCCGCGGTTTCGCTCCAGCCGCCCCAGGCGCCGGCGCAGCGCCGCGATGCGGTCGCGGGCGAGGCGCCGGTCGGTCTCGATCTGGCTCTCGCCAGGGCCCCTGGTGCCGATGCCGCCGTCCATGCGGCCGGCGCCCAGGCGCTCGAGGTGGGTCCAGAGGCCCCGCATGCGCGCCATGTTGTATTCGAGCTGCGCCAGCTCGACCTGCAGCTTGCCCTCAGCCGAGTGGGCGTGGTCGGCGAAGATGTCGAGGATCACCGCGGTGCGGTCGATCACCGGCACCCCCAGCGCCGCCTCCAGGTTGCGCTCCTGCCGAGGGGCGAGCTCGTCGTCGCAGGCGACGAGGTTGGCGCCGGCCGCCGCGATCTCCTCCTTCAGCTGAGCCAGCCGGCCGCGGCCGAAGTAGCGGTCGGGGTCAGGTTGCGGCCGCTGCTGGGTCGCGGCGCCGGCGGTGGCCACCCCGGCGGTCCGCAGCAGCTCCTTCAGCTCGGCCAGGGGATCGCCCTGCCGGCGCCCGTCGACGACGCCGATCGCCATCGCCCGCTGACGCGCCCGGCGGTTCGAGACGCCGGCGCCGTCGGCGGACGCCGCCGTGCCGGCCTGGGGGCCGCTGCCGTTTCTCGAACCTTGCACTCAGGGGGATTGTAAGCGGCCGCCCCGGCCGGATAGGGTTGCCCGCGTGAAGGTCTTCCTCACCGGCGCGACCGGCTTCATCGGCGGTGAGGTCGCGCGGCAGCTGCGCCAGCGCGGCGACGAGGTCGTCTGCCTCGTCCGCAACCCGGCGAAGGGCGCGAAGCTGAGCGAGTTGGGCTGCGAGCTCCGCGGCGGCGACCTCGGCGACGAGGAGGCGATCCGGCGGGGCATGGAGGGCTGCGACGCGGCGATCCACGCCGCCGCGGTCTACGAGGTCGGGATCCCGGCCAAGCAGCGGCCGCAGATGTGGGAGGCAAACGTGGCGGGGACCGAGCGGGTGATGCGGGCGGCGCTCGCGCAGCGGGTTCCGCGGGTCGTCTACGTCTCGACCGTCGGCGTCTTCGGCAACACCCACCGCCAGGTGGTCGACGAGTCCTACCGCAACCCCGGCGGCGATTTCACCTCCTACTACGAGGAGACGAAGCTCGAGGCCCACCGGATCGTCGAGCGGATGATCGACGAGGACGGAGTGCCGGCGGTGATCGTCCAGCCGGGCGGGGTCTACGGGCCCGGCGACACCTCCCAGGTGGCCGACCTGCTGGCGCAGTTCTTCGCCGGCAGGCTGCCGCTGCTGCCCTTCCCCGAGCTGGGGATCTGCATGACCCACGTCGAGGACGTCGCCGGCGGGGTCCTGCTCGCCCTCGACCGGGGGCGGCTGGGCGAGGCCTACGTCCTCAGCGGCCCGGCGACGACGATGCGCGAGGCGATCGGGACCGTCGCCAGGCTGAGCGGGCGCAAGCCGCCGAAGCGGGACCTGCCGACGGGGCTGATGAAGGCGATGGTCCCGATCGGCCCCCTGATCGGCAGGGTGATGGGGCAGCCGCCGAACCTGCGCGAGCTGATCTCCTCCGCCGACGACGTCACCTTCTGGGCCAGCTACGAGAAGGCGGAGCGCGAGCTCGGGTACGCGCCGCGCGGCATGGAGGAGGGGCTGCGGCAGACGCTCGAAGCGGATTCGCGGTTTCCCTCGCCTGTTGCGTAGCGGGAGGCGAGGCGCCCCTCTCCGGACACCGCTCGCCTATGGCTCGCGGTTGAGTGCCCGGCGAGGGGCGCCCCGCCTCCCTTAGGCTGCCGCGGGTGCGCGTTATAGACGTCATGCACCTGGGTCGCCCCCATGTGATCGGCTGCTGGGAGGTGAATGGGGTTCTGGTGGATCCGGGGCCGGAGTCCTCGCTTTCGACTGTGCTCGAGGCGCTTGGGGACGAACGGCCGCGGGCGGTCCTGCTCACTCACATCCACCTCGACCACGCCGCCGCCACGGGGGCGATGGTGCGGCGCTGGCCGGACCTCGAGGTCCAGGTGCACGAGCGGGGGGCCCCGCACCTGGTCGACCCCTCGAAGCTGCTCGCCAGCGCCGAGCGCCTCTACGGCGACAGGCTCGCCTACCTCTGGGGCGAGATCCTCCCGGTCCCCGCGCAGAACGTCCGCGTCCTTCGCGGCGGCGAGACGGTGCACGGCATGCGCGTCGCCTACACGCCCGGCCACGCCTCCCACCACGTCGCCTACTTCCACGAGGACTCCGGCACCGCCTTCACCGGCGACGTCGCCGCCTGCCGCATCCCGCCCTCGAGCCTGGTGGTGCCCCCCACCCCCCCACCCGACATCGACGTCGAGACCTGGGAGGCCTCGCTGGACACGGTCGCCGGCTGGTCGCCGAGCCGCCTCGCCCTCACCCACTTCGGCTCGGTCGAGGAGGACGTGCCGGGCCACATCGAGAAGGTGCGGGCGAAACTGCGCGAGGAGGCGGAGCTGGCGCGCCGGATGCCGAAGCAGGCCTACGACGCCGATTACGAGGCCCGCGTCCGCCGCGAGCTGGCCGCGGAAGGAATCGAGGGCGACACGGTCGAGGAGCTCCTGCAGGCGGTCCCCACCGCCTACCAGTGGAGCGGCCTCGACCGCTACTGGCGCAAGCGGGCCGAGGCCGACCCCTCCCCCGCCTGAGCCGCGCGGCGGCCGGACAACCCGGGGCGCCGGTGTTATGTCCCCCTGGCGCCGGGGTATCTGGAGCCCAGCCAAGGGAACGGAGGAGGGACGAGAGATGGCCGGGATCTCGATGCTGCGCCGCGCGGTGGTCGCGCTGGTGGCGCTGTCGATCAGCTTCGCACTGCTCGCCGGACCGGCGGGGGCGACCAAGCCGCCGCGGGTAATGTCCGCGCTCGGGGACTCGATCACCCGCGCCTACAACTCCGACGGGCCGGGCTGCCCCACCGGCCCTGGGCTCGACTGCCCGAAGAACTCCTGGGCGACCGGGACCAATCCGCTCGTCGCCAGCTTCAGCGAACGCCTCGACGCGGTATCCCCCGGCCCGCTCGTCGCCCACAACGACGCGGTCTCCGGAGCGCGGGCCGTGCACCTGCTGGGCCAGGCCCTGGTCGCGGCCGCTCAGGACCCCGACTTCGTTCTGATCGAGATCGGCGCCAACGACGCGTGCGCGACGACGCCGACCCCGACCGAGACCTTCCGCAGCCAGGTGCGGGACGCGCTCGAGGCGCTGGTGGCGGCCAACCGGAAGATCTACATCCAGCTGATGAGCATCCCCGACATCAACCAGCTCCGCACGATCTTCACCGACCCGCCCGACCAGAACGCGCTCACGCGCTGGGATCTGTTCGAAGTCTGCCAGGGCCTGCTCGCCAAACCGCTCTCCACCGACCAGGCCGACGAAGAACGCCGAGCTGCGTTCCGGGCGCAGGTGATCGCCTACAACGAAGCCCTGGCCGACGTCTGCGCCGAATTCAAGCGCTGCCGCTGGGACGACTACGCCGTCTTCAACGCCGGGTTCACCACGGCCGACGTCGCCACCGTCCTCAACACCGGCGGCCTCGACGTCCCGCCGTTCAACCAGATCCCGATCTTCGGCCCCGGCAACCCCAACTCGACCGCCGACTACTTCCACCCCTCGCTGGCCGGTCAGGCGCGCCTCGCCGAGGCCGCCTGGAGCGCGACCTTCAACGACTGGCGGCACCGCAAAGGCGGGCTGGCGGCCGCGGCGGCGAGGTAGCGGCTGCGACGGTACCCGCTCAGGCGAGGTGCTCGCGCATCCGCTCGACCGCCTCTTCGATCCGCTCGTCGGGGGCGGTCAGGGCGATGCGGAAGAAGCCCTCGCCGCTCGGCCCGTACATCGAGCCGGGCGAGATGACGACGGCAGCCTCCTCGAGCACCAGCTCGCAGAAGGAGGTCGAGGTGTGGCCCTCGGGGACCGGGGCCCAGACGTAGATCGTGCCCTTCGGGGAGCTGACCTCGACGCCGATCGCGCGCAGGGCGGAGACGACGAGGTCGCGGCGGCGGGTGTAGGTCGCGTTCATCCGCTCGAGCGGATCGCTCGGGCCCTGGAGGGCGGCGACGCCGGCCATCTGGATCGCCTCGAACAGGCCGGAGTCGACGTTGGTCTTCAGCCGCCAGTAGGTCTGAATCGCCTCGGCGTTGCCGAGGATCGCGGCGCAGCGCCAGCCGGTCATGTTGTAGCCCTTGGAGAGCGAGAAGACCTCGACGCCGACCTCCTTGGCCCCCGGGGTGGCGAGGAAGCTCGGCGCGACGTAGCCGTCGTAGGTGGTCTCCGAGTAGGCGTTGTCGTGGACGACGAGGATCTCGTGCTCCCTGGCGAAGGAGACGACCCGCTCGAAGAAGCCCTCGGGCACGACCGCCCCCGTCGGGTTGTTCGGGTAGTTGACGAACATCAGCCGCGCCCGGCCGGCGACGTCGGCGGGCACGGCGCCCAGGTTCGGCGCGAAGCCCAGCTCGGGCGCCAGCGGCAGCAGCTCGGCCTCGGCGCCGGCGAGGATCGGTCCGCCGGTGTAGACGGGGTAGCCGGGATCGGAGGCCAGGGCGACGTCGCCGGGGTCGAGGAAGGCGAAGCAGAGGTTGTAGATGCACTCCTTGGCGCCGATCGCCGGGATCACCTCGCCGGCGGGATCGATCTCGACGCCGAAACGGCGCCCGTAGAACTCGGCGAGGCCCCGACGGAACTCCTCGCGGCCGCGGTTGCTCGGGTACCGGTGGTAGTCCGGGTCGGCGACCGCCTCCCGCATCGCCTCGACGACGTGGGGATAGGTCGGTTCGTCGGGGTCCCCGATCCCGAGGCTGATCACGTCGATGCCGGCAGCCCGCTTGTCGGCGATCTGCTGCTCGAGTTCCTGGAACTTGTACGGCGGGATGGCCTCCAGCCGCTTCGAGGGGTCGGCGATGCCCATGGGCGCGGGAATCTATGCGATCCGCCCGGCCGCCCGGCGGCCGGCGGTCACTCGCCGTCCAGCTCCGCCAGCGCCTGCACCAGCTCGGGCGAGAGCTCGCCGGAGAAGACCGGCTCGGCCCAGCCGTCGAGGCGGACCGAGAGGTCGTCGCCGACCTCGACGGTCAGCTCGCCCCCTTCCAGCTCGACCGTGATCGGGCTCCGGGAGCCGCGCAGGAAGGCGGTGACGGCTGCGCCGCTGGCGCCGGTGCCCGAGGAGAGGGTCTCCCCCACCCCGCGCTCGAAGATCCGGGCGCGGACCGTGCTGCCCTCGATCGCCAGGAAGGAGACGTTGGTGCGGTTCGGGAAGAGCTCGTGGCCTTCGATCCCGGGACCGATCGCGCCGAGGTCGAGCTCGTCCAGCTCCTCGCCGACGACGATCGCGCACTGGGGGTTGCCGATCGAGACGTGCTGGAACTCCCAGCTGCGCCCGCCGGCCTCCAGGGTGCCGCGGCCGTCCTCGCCGCCCGTGGGGAAGTCCTTCGAGGCGGTCGAGGCGCGGCCCATGTCGACCGAGCAGGTCAGCTCGCCGGTGATCGTCGGCCGGATCGGCCCGGCGGCGGTGCCGATCGCGAACTCCTCCTCCTCGGTCCAGCCGTTGCGACGCAGGTAGAGGATCGCCTCGCGGGCGCCGTTGCCCGAGAGCTCGGCCTCGGAGCCGTCCGGGTTGAAGATCCGCAGCTCGGCGACCAGCTCGGGGTCCTCGCTGCGCGAGAGCAGGAGCACCCCGTCGGACCCGACGCCGAAGTGCTGGTCGCAGAGCCACTCGATCCGGGTCTCGCTCAGCGGCCAGGGCAGCCGCTCCTGCTCCAGGATCAGGTAGTCGTTGCCGAGCGCCTGCCACTTCTCGAATTTCACGCGCGGCAGCCTATTCGGGAGGCCACCTCGACGTCGGAGAGGCCGGTGCGATCGATTTGGTGGAGGTTCGGGATCTTCCGCATCCAGGTGAGCTGGCGGCGGGCGTAGTTGCGGGAGCGCCTCTTCATCGTCTCCAGGTCGCCGGCGAGGAGCTCGTCGAAGCCAAGGGCTTTGCGGGCGGTGCGACCCGGGCCAAGGGCATCGGCTCGGCGGGCCTCCTCGACGGCGCCGGCGGCGACGATCGCCTCGACCCGGGCGTCGATCCGCTCGTAGAGCTGGGCGCGGTCCATGTCGAGGCCGAAGATCGTCGTCGGGTGGCGGGTATCCGGCGACCACAGCTCCGATCCCTCCGATTCCGGCGGCACCTTTTCCAGCGAAAGCTCGGCCAGCGCCGCCCGTAGATAGAGACCGGTCCCCCCCACCACGATCGGCCGTCTCCCAGCCTCCAATGCGGCATCTATCTCCGCGTGGGCCAGGGGCATGTAGTCGCCGACCGAGAAGTCGCTCGTAACCGGGACGAATGAGAGCAGCCGGTGCTCCAACCACCCCCGCTCCTCTTGCGTCGCCGCCCCGGTCAGCACCTCGAGTCCTTCGTAGACCTGCAAGGAATCGCAGTTGATCGCCACCGGGTTCTCCCGCCGCTCCCTGAGCAGCTCGGCGAGCGCGATCGCCACGCCGGTCTTGCCCACCCCCGTGGGGCCGAAGATCGCGATTACGTTCAAAGAAGGTGCGAGAGGGGCTGTGCCGACACCCCACCCAGCGTCTGCGAAGTAGCAGTCTGGATTTCGACCGGCACGAACTCGCCGGCATCGGCGACACCGTCGAAGTTGACCGCCTTCCCGTGCCTGGTCCGCCCCCGCAGCTTCGTCTCGTCGGTGCGGCTCGTCCCTTCGACCAGGACGTCCATGGTTCGCCCGACGAAGCGCTGCGCCCGCTCGGCGGCGCGCCGCTGGACCGCCTCGACCAGCCGCTCCATCCTCTCGACCTTGACCGGATGGGGAAGCTGGCCCTCCATCGTCGCCGCCTCGGTTTCGCGCCGCGGCGAAAAGACGAAGGTGAAGGCGCCGTCGTAGCCCACCTCCTCGACGACCTCCAGCGTCTGCTCGAAGTCGGCCTCGGTCTCGCCGGGGAAGCCGACGATGATGTCGGTGGTGATCGCGCAGTCGGGGACGTGCTCGCGGATCAGCGCCACCCGGTCCATGTAGCGCCGGCGGTCGTAGGTGCGGCGCATCCGTTTGAGGACCGCGCTCGAGCCCGACTGCAGCGGCAGGTGGATCTGCTCGCAGAGCGCGGGCAGCTCGGCGTGGGCGCGGATCACGTCCTCCTTCATGTCCTTCGGGTGCGGGCTGGTGTAGCGGATCCGCTCGATCCCCTCGACCGCGTCGACCCGGCGCAGGAGGTCGGAGAAGCCGATCCGCCTCTCCAGCGGCAGGTCGCGGCCGTAGCTGTTGACGTTCTGCCCCAGCAGGGTCACCTCGACGACGCCGTCGGCGGCCAGGGCCTCGGCCTCGGCGACCAGCTCGTCGGGGTCGCGGCTGACCTCGCGCCCCCTGGTTGAGGGGACGATGCAGTAGGAGCAGACGCAGTTGCAGCCCTGGGAGATCTGCAGCCAGCCCTGGAACTCGCGCTCGCGCCGGGCCGGCAGGTGGCCGGAGAAGTCCTCGAACTCGAAGTAGCCCTGGGCGCTCAGCGAATCGCTGGTGAGGAACTCGGCGAGCTTGTGGATCTGCCCGGGGCCGAAGGCGACGTCGACGAACGGGAAGCGCTGGAAGACCTCCTCCTTGACCGATTGAGCCCAACAGCCGCCGACCCCGACGACCCGCTCGGGGTCCTCCCCCTTCAACCGCTTCGCCTCCCCGAGGTGGGCGATGAAGCGGCTGTCGGCCGACTCGCGGATCGAGCAGGTGTTGAAGAGGATCAGGTCCGCCTGCTCGCGGCTCGCGACCTCCTCGTAGCCGAGCGAGGCCAGCATCCCCCGCATCCGCTCGGAGTCGTGCACGTTCATCTGACACCCGAAGGTGGTGACGTGGAACTTCTTCGCCATCGAACTCAGCTTAGCGTCGAGTAGACCAAGCAGATCAAGGACGCAGGGAGCGCCGCGCGCTCTGCACGCAAGCGACCGAGGACGCAGAGATGCGCCGGTCTACTCGACGCTGAGCGTGCCTTCCATGCCCGCCTCGCGGTGACCCGGGACCGAGCAGTAGAAGGTGTAGGCGCCCGGCTTCAGCTCGGCGGAGACGGATTGGGCGCCTTCGGTGATCGGTTCGAAGCCGGCGAGTTCCTTGCCGTCGGCTTCGATCACGACGTTGTGCGGAATCGCCGAGGGGTTGTCGAAGTCGATCGTGACCTCGCCGGCCTTCGCCGTCAGCTCCTGCTTGTCGAAGGCGAGCGCGGCGGGATCGGCGGCGAGCTGCAGCGTCGTCGAGGCCGCGGCGCCACCCTTCTCGCCTGCGCCCTGCTTGCCCTGCGAAGACCCCGGCTCCGGCGCCTGTCCGCCCTTGCCCGCCTGAGATCCTTCGGTCGGGCCGACCGGTTCCTCCCCGGCCGAGCCTTCGGCTTCCTTTTCGGCCTGCTCTTCGAGCTCCTCGGTTTCGCCGCCGAGGGCTCCGCCTTCGTTTTCGTAGGGACCCGAGGTCTCGGCCTTTTCGATCTCCTCGCCGGCCTGCTCGAGCTCGGCCGCCCGCGCCTCCTGCTCCTCCCCCGAGTAGCGCACGGCGAAGGTGGCGGCGCCGGCGACGAAGACGGCGAACCAGAGGACGACCACCGGCAGCGCCCTGCCGGGGAAGTCCTTCGTTTTCAGGCCGACGAAGCTGACGACCAGGGCCGAGACGGCGAGGACGACGCCGCAGACGTAGAAGAGGGTCTCGTTATCCATCGGGCGGCGGTGATCCTACAGAGGTCGGGACCGAGTCCGCGATGAGGCGAGGGCGACCCTACGCCGCCTTCGCCTCGGCGGCCGGAGCGGCGGTTTCCGCCGCCTCGCCCTCGTCTTGCCGCGGTGCCTCGCCGTCGATCCCGAGCGCGGCCCGGACCTTGGTTTCGATCTCCAGCGCCAGCTCCGGGTTGTCGACCAGGAACTGTTTGGCGTTGTTGCGACCCTGGCCGAGCCGGGTCTCGCCGTAGGAGAAGAAGGAGCCGGATTTCTGCACCAGGTCCTGCTCCATGCCGAAGTCCAGCAACCCGCCCTCGCGCGAGATCCCGACCCCGTACTCGATGTCGAATTCGGCTTGGCGGAAGGGGGAGGCGACCTTGTTCTTGACGACTTTGACCCGCACCCGGTTGCCGACCGCCTCGGTCCCTTCCTTCAGGGTCTCGATCCGGCGGATGTCGAGCCGCTGCGAGGCGTAGAACTTCAGCGCCCGGCCGCCCGGCTGGGTCTCCGGCGAGCCGAACTGGACGCCGACCTTTTCGCGGATCTGGTTGGTGAAGACGCAGACGGTGTTGGTCCGGTTCAGGTTCCCGGCCAGTTTGCGCATCGCCTGGGACATCAGGCGCGCCTGCAGGCCGACGGTGGTGTCCCCGATCTGCCCGTCCAGCTCCGCCTTCGGGGTCAGCGCCGCGACCGAGTCGATCGCCACCACGTCGACCGCGCCGGAGGCGATCAGCCGGTCGGCGATCTGCAGCGCCTGCTCGCCGTAGTCCGGCTGGGAGACGAGGAGCTCGTCGGTGTCGACTCCGATCGCGCGCGAGTAGACCGGGTCGATCGCGTGCTCGGTGTCGATGAAGGCGCAGACCCCGCCGATGGCCTGGGCCTGGGCGATGATGTGGTTGACGAGCGTCGTCTTGCCCGAGGACTCCGGGCCGAAGATCTCGACGATCCGGCCGCGCGGGACGCCGCCGATGCCCAGCGCCAGGTCGAGCGCCAGCGAGCCGGTCGGAATCGCCTCGACCTTGACCGTGCCCTTGTCGCCCAGGCGCATCAGCGCGCCCTCGCCGAACTCTTTGCGGATCCCGCCGACCGCGTTCTCCAGGGCGGCGTCCTTCGCCTTCGCCTCCTTGGCGGAGACGTCGTTCAAGCTCACTTTTCTCTCTGCCATCTCGATCACCTCACTGCTGCCCTCATCCGGGCAGCTCGACTTGCGCCAGCGGGACGTATCGCGCGCCCTGCGGCTGGAGTTCAGAACGGTAGAGCGTCATCCGGCGGCAAATCCGCGCCTCCGACAGCCCCTCCGGCAGCTTCGCCGGCGGATTCGAGACGACCGCCGGCCGCCTCGATCCCCGCGCCTCGGGACGGACCCGAGCCACGGTCACATGCGGCCAGAAAGGCCGCTTCTCGGGCTCATGGAAGCCCGCCTCGACAAGTCCCTGCTCGAGCCCCGCCTGCAGGGCCTCGGCGCCCGGTGAGAGCACCGGCAGCGCGAACAGGCGCGCCCGGCCCCGCGGCGGCCGCTGCTCGGGATCGCGCAGCTCGACCCACGGCGCCGGCGCCGCGCTCCCCTCGACCACGGCGGCGATCCGCTCGATCTCCTTCTCCGGCCGGTACCCGAGGAAGGCGAGGGTGACGTGCAGCGACTCCGGCGCGACCGGCCGCAGGGCCGGGTCGGCGAGAGCCTCCTTCCCCCAGGCGACGATTCCCTCCCGCGCCGCGCGAGGGAGATCGAGGGCGACGAACAGGCGCGCCCGGGGGCTCTTCAGTCGCTCCTTGGCCACGCGGGCACGCTACGGGGCTGGGGCGCGCCGAACAACGCCTCGGAGCAAATTCTTCGCTACGGCTTCTCGCCGTCTTCCTCGCCCAGGAGCTGGCGCAGCAGGTGCATCCCGACCAGGGCGGAGCGTTCGCGGACGTCGAGGCGGCCGCCCGGGATGACGGGGTCGCGGGCGATCGCGGTACCGTCGGCGAGGCGGGCGTTGAAGCAGACGTAGCCGACCGGCTTTTCCTCGCTGCCGCCGCCGGGGCCGGCGATCCCGGTGACCGAGACCGCCACGTCGGCCCCGAAGCGCTCCAGGGCCCCGAGTGCCATCGCCTCCGCCACCTCCGGCGAGACCGCCCCCTTCGCCTCGATCAGCGCGGGATCGACCCCCAGCAGCTCGGCCTTCGCCGCGTTCGAGTAGGCGACCACCCCGCCCGCCATGTACTCGGAGGCCCCGGCGAGGTCGGTGATCCGCGCCGCCAGCAGGCCGCCGCTGCACGACTCCGCCAGGCCGAGGCGGCGGCCGAGCAGGAGCGTCGCGACCTGCGCATCGATCGTCTCGCCGTCGACGCTGAAGGTCTCGCGCCGGTGCCGCCGCACAAGCCCCTCCCGGACGGCCTCGGCGATCGAGCTCGCCTCGTCGCGGTAGCGGACGTCGATCTCGATCTCGCCCCGCCGCAGGCAGGTCGTGATCTCCACCGTCTCCAGCTCCAGGCCCTCCGACTCCATCTCCCGCAGGCTCTTGGCGATTTCCGACTCGGGAACGCCGAACATCCGCATCGTGTAGCCGCGCAGCGGCGTCGCGCGGGCAAGCACCGCCCGCACCTGCGGCGTCTCCACCGCCGCCTCCCACATCGGCTGCAGCTCCCGCGGCGGGCCGGGCAGGACGACCACGACCCGCTCTGAGGCCGGGACCACGAGGCCCGGCGCGGTCCCCACCGGATCGAGCGGCACCGCCCCCTCCGGCACCATCGCCTGCTTGCGGTTCGCCTCCCGCAGCGCCTTCTCGTCGAGCCGGAAGCGGCGGGCGAAGCCGCTGAGGATCTTCGCGATCTTTGCCTCCATCCCCTCGTCGAGCGCCAGGGGGCGGCCGGCGAAGCGGGCGACGATCTCGGCGGTGAGGTCGTCGGCCGTCGGGCCGAGGCCGCCGCTGGTGACGATCAGGTCCATCCCCTCCTCGGCCATGAAGCGAAGCGCCGCTTCGAGGTCGGCGGGCCGGTCCCCGACCACGAGGATGTGGGCCACCTCGACCCCGCGCTCGGCCAGCCGCTCCGAGAGCCAGGGCCCGTTGGCGTCGGCGATCCGGCCGGTGAGGACCTCCGTCCCGGTGACGACGATGCCGGCGCGGATCACGTGCAGGTGGGCCGCTCGCCCGCGGGCAGCTCGCTCACCGAGCCGTCGGGCCGCACCGCGAACCCGATCGGGTTCGGCGACTGGGGAAGGTTGGCCTGGTTTCCGTCGACGGTCATGGTCACGGCGCCGTTGCCGAGCGCAACGGTGAAGCTACCGGACCGGAACGGGCCCTCGGATTCGCCGCGAGCGAGGATGACGCCGTCGAGGAGCCGCCTCCCCCGGCGGTCGAGGAGGCAGACCCAGACGGGTCCCGCGGCGGCCAGGACCAGCGTGTGCCCGCGCCGGAGCTTCCGCCCCGGCTCGGCCTGGCCGCCCGCCGTCCCCTGGCCCTGTGCCTCAGGCCGGGTCGCCGGCCCCTCGTCGCTGGGGTCGGAGTCCCCGCCCGAGGAGAGACCGACCGCAAGCAGCGCCGCCAGCACCGAAGCGGTCACCGCGACGGCGACCCAGCGGGAGGAGACCCGCCGCTCCCCGCCGCGCCGCCGCCTGACCGGACGGGGCCGGGGATCGACCCGCGGCAGCCGCTCGCCCGGGCGCGCCCCGCCGCGGCTGCGGCGCTGCTCCTCGGCGAGCCGCTCGCCCTCGAGGCCGAGGAAGCGGCC
>JBKPOX010000151.1:0-4679 GCA_046733335.1 Actinomycetota bacterium
CGCCACCTGTCCGTTGCGGTGCGCCTTTTCCTCGCGATCGGGGGAAAAGGCGCACCGCAACGTCTCCTTCGCCATCTCGTAGTGGTGCCGCTCGGGCTTGCCGGCGATCGTCGCCTCCCGCCCCGAGGCGACTTCGACCGCCGCCAGCACGGCGCCGGTCCCCGGCAGGTCCCCGCCCGGGAAGGGCATCGTCGGGTCGCGGCTGGTGGCGAGGAGGCGCGCGCCCCGGTCGAGGGCGCGCTTCGCGCTCAGCAGCTCGCCGTAGTCGAACCCGCGGTGGCCGGAGACGACGACGACGTCCGCCTCCCCCGCCTCCTCGCCGTCGAGGACGCGAGTCCCGCTCTCCGCGACCATCCCCCTCAGCGCCGCGGCGCCGATCACGAAGGCGCCGCCGCCGGGGCCGGCGGCCCGCGCCGCCAGCTCCGCCACCACCGTCCCGGCGGTGACGACCTGCTCGCTCCCGACCTCGACCCCGAGCTCCCGCAGCCGCTCAGCGTAGGCCTGCGGCCGCCGCCCCGGGTTGTTGGTGACGAAGACGACCCCCTTGCCCGCGGCGAGCAGGTCCCTCAGCGCCTCCAGGGAGCCCGGAACCGGCTCGCGCCCGGTCCAGACGACCCCGTCGAGGTCGATCAGGAATCCGTCGTAGCGGTCGGCGAGCGGCACGGTCGCAGGCTATTCGGGCGACGCGATAGCGTGCCGCCCAGTGAGCGCCAACGGATCAGTCGTGGTCGCCACCGATCTCCACCGCCGCTTCGGCGAGGGCGACGCCGCCGTGGACGCCCTGGCCGGCGTCACCACCGGCTTCGAGCGCGACCGGTTCACGGCGATCATGGGTCCCTCGGGCTCGGGCAAGTCGACGCTGATGCACATCCTCGCCGGCCTCGACAAACCGACCTCCGGCACGGTCGAGCTCGACGGCGTCGACATCACCAGGCTCGACGACACGAAGCTGACCGAGCTGCGCCGCGACAAGCTCGGCTTCGTCTTCCAGTTCTTCAACCTGCTGCCGGTCCTCACCGCCGAGGAGAACCTCGTGCTGCCGCTCTCGATCGCCGGCCGCAAGCCCGACCGCGAGTGGCTCGACACGCTGGTCCGCACCGTCGGCCTCGAGGACCGCCGCACCCATCGCCCCGCCGAGCTCTCCGGCGGCCAGCAGCAGCGGGTCGCCGTCGCCCGCGCGCTGGTCAGCAAACCGGCGGTCGTCTTCGCCGACGAGCCGACCGGCAACCTCGACTCGAAGGCGAGCGCCGACGTGCTGGCGCTGCTGCGCCAGGCGGTCGACGAGTTCGGCCAGACGGTGGTGATGGTCACCCACGACCCGGGCGCCGCCGCCCACGCCGACCGGCTGATCACCCTCCAGGACGGCAAGATCGTCAGCGACGCCGCCCCCGGCTCGGCGGACGCGGTGATCGAGCTGCAGAAGCGGTTTGACTAGCCTCGGCCTCAGGAGCCTCTGGGCTCGGAAGGTCCGGGCCCTGTTGACGACCTTCGCCGTCTTCCTCGGCGTCGCCTTCGTCGCCGGGTCCTACGTCCTCACCGACACGATCTTCGCCGCCTTCGACGAGATCTTCAACGAGTCGCTGAAGGGGACCAGCGTCGTCGTCACCGCCGAGAATCCGGTCGAACAGGAAAACGGCGAAATCCCGACGATCAGCGCCGCCCTGCTGCCGCGGGTGGAGCGGACGCCGGGGGTCAGCCGCGCCGCCGGCGCGATCTTCTCCCTAGGAGCCTTCTTCAACGAAGACAACGAGAAGATCGGCAACAAATTCGGGCCGAAGTTCATCTCCTCGACCCTCCCCGACGGGCTCGAGTCGCTGACCTATGTCGACGGGCACATCCCCCGGGGCCCGACCGAAGCCTCGCTGGAAAAGGCGACGGCCGACGACGCCGGGCTGGAGGTAGGCGACAGGATCAAGCTGATCGGCCAGGGGAGGCTCGAGACCTTTCGCCTGGTCGGATTGACCCAGCTCGGCAACACCTCGTTCGGCGCGGCGAGCATCGCCCAGGTGACCCTCCCGGTCGCCCAGCGGCTGACCAACAAGCGGGGACGGTTCGACCAGATCTCGGTTGCCGCCGAGGACGGCGTCTCGGCGGAGGCGCTGAAACGGCGGATCGCGAGGAAGATGCCGGCCGGCGTCCGGGTCGAGACGGCACAGGAAAACGCCGACCGCGCCTCGGAGGAGATCCGCGAAGGGCTCGGTTTCCTGCAGACCTTCCTCCTCGTCTTCGGCTTCATCGCCGTCTTCGTCGGCTCCTTCCTGATCTTCAACACCTTCTCGATCACCGTCGCCCAGCGGGTCAGCGAATTCGGGATGCTGCGGACGCTCGGCGCCTCGCGACGCCAGATCCTCACCACGGTGATGGTCGAGGCGCTGGCGATCGGGCTGGCGGGAGCGCTGCTCGGCATCGGCGGGGGCTTTCTCATCGCCAAGGGGATCAACGCGCTCTTCGAGGCCTTCGGGATCGACCTGCCGACCACGAGCCTGGTCCTGGAGGCCCGCACGGTGATCGTCGCGCTGCTCGTCGGCGTCCTCGTCACGGCCGTCGCCTCGCTGATCCCTGCGCTGCGCTCGACGCGGGTGCCGCCGATCGCCGCCCTGCACTCGTTTCGCCCGCTGCCGACGCGGCGGCGGCGCCTGCTCAACCTGGCGCTCTCGCTCCCGCTCGGGGCGGCCGGGCTGGCGGCGGTCCTTGCCGGCCTCCTCGGCGGCGGCAGCGCCGGCACGCGGGCGGGGCTGATCGGCGGCGGCGCCTTCGCGATCGTCCTCGGCGTCTCGATCTTCAGCCCCCGCCTGGTGCCGCCGCTCGCCGCCCTCGCCGGCTGGCCGCTGGAGCGGCTGCGCCGCCTCACCGGCCGACTTGCGCGCGAGAACGCGCAGCGCAACCCCAGTCGCACGGCCGTGACCGCGGCGGCGCTGATGATCGGCCTCGCCCTCGTGGCCTTCGTCACGGTCTTCGCCGCCGGGCTGAAGAGCACCGTCGCCCAGATCGTCGACGAAAACTTCGCGGGGGGATTGATCGTCCAGAACACCGACGGCTTCTCGCCGATCCCCGCCGGCGCGGCGGTGGCGGCCGAACAGGTGCCGGGGGTGAGGGCGGTGGCGACGCTGCGGGGAGCGGAAGCGAAGCTGGTCGAAGGTGGCGCGGCGGCCGCGAAGACCAGGGTCAACGCCCCCTCGCCCGACATCGGCGAAGCCGTGAACATCGAATGGAAGCAGGGCGGGCCGGAGGTCCTGCGCGACCTCGGCGACGGCGAGGCGGTCGTCTCCGATGACTTCGCCGGCTCGCACGGCCTGACGGTCGGCGACCGCTTCCAGCTCCTGACCCAGACCCGGGCGCGCCCACGGTTCCGCGTCGCCGGCGAGTTCGACTCCAAGCTCGGGGTCCTCGGCGACGTCCTCGTCACCCAGGCGGTGATGGCGCGTGACTTCCGTCAGACCCAGGACCTGATCGACTTCGTCGAGCTCGAAGACGGGGCCGACGCCGCGCAGGTGCAGGCGCTGCTGACGAAAGGGGTCGAACTCGCCTTTCCCGTCGCCGAAGTGCTGAACCAGGGGGAACTGAAGGAAAGCCGCGAAGATCAGATCAACCAGCTGGTGATGCTGGTCATCGCGCTGCTCGTCTTCGCGATCCTGATCTCGCTCTTCGGCATCGCCAACACGCTGGCGCTCTCGATCCACGAGCGGACCCGCGAGCTGGGGATGCTGCGGGCGATCGGGATGTCGCGGCGCCAGGTGCGGACGATGATCCGCTACGAGGCGGTGATCACCGCCCTGATCGGCGGCATCCTCGGGATGGTGCTGGGGATCGTCTTCGCGGCGCTGATCGCGCAGCCGCTCGAGGACGAAGGCTTCACCCTCTCCTATCCGATCGGGTCGCTCGCGCTGCTGCTGGTCCTGGCCGGGCTGGCGGGGGTCCTGGCGGCGATCCTGCCCGCCCGGCGCGCCTCGCGGCTGGACGTGTTGCAGTCGCTCCAGTACGAGTAGGTCCACGGCTGACATGACCGGCGCATATCGGCGTCCTCGCTCGCTCGCGTGCGATGCACGCTTCGCTCACCGCGTCCTTGATCTGCTTGGTCCTGTCAGCCCTGGAGCGCCAGTCCCATCCGCAGCGCGCCGGCGGCTTCCAACATCGCCGCCCGCGCCGACGGACAGACAGCGGTCAGGTTGGCGAAGGTGTGGACGAGGGAAGGGTGGCGGTCGAGGGCGACGGGGACGCCCGCCGCGCGCAGCCGCTCGGCGTAGGCCACGCCCTCGTCGCGGAGTGGGTCGAAGCCGGCGACGGCGACGTAGGCGGGCGGCAGGCCGGAGAGGTCGGGCGCTCCGAGGACCGCGACGCGCGGGTCGCTCCGGTCGGTTCCCGGCGGCAGGTAGCGCTCCTCGAACCAGTCCATGTCGCCGCGGGTGAGCAGGAAGCCCTCACCGAACGTCCGCCGGGACTCGGCCTCGCCGGCGGTGTCGGTCACGGGGTAGACCAGCAGCTGCATCGCGGGCGGCGGCAGGCCGCCGCCGCGCGCCTGCAGGCAGACCGCGGCGGCGAGGTTGGCGCCGGCGCTGTCGCCGCCGATCGCGATTCGGCGCGGATCGACTCCCAGCCGCTCGGCGCTGGCGACGGCCCAGCCGTAGGCGGTCGCAGCGTCCTCGGCGGCGGCGGGAAAGGGATGCTCCGGCGCCAAGCGG
>JBKPOX010000152.1:0-6112 GCA_046733335.1 Actinomycetota bacterium
GAGGAGTCGGTGGCGCGCCGCCGTGCCATCGCGGTGCGGGCGCTGCGCGCTGGCGGTGCCGCCTACCTCGGCCACTCCGCTGGCAACTCATGGGAGCACGGCCGCTACCAGGGCCCCTACCTCCGCGACACGCTGATGGAGCTGGGGGCGATGGTGGAGACGCTCGAGACCTCCCACACCTGGAGCCGCCTTCACGAGCTGCACACGGCGGTCGGCGGGGCGATCCGCGACGCCCTCGACGGCCAGGGGACGCCCGGCCTCGTCTTCTGCCACCTCTCCCACGCCTACGCCGACGGCGCCTCGCTCTACTTCACCTTCATCTCCCGCGCCCGCCGCGGCGCCGAGCTGGAGCAGTGGGCGGCGGTGAAGCGCGCCGCCTCGGAGACGATCGTCGCCCACGGCGCCACGATCACCCACCACCACGCCGTCGGCCGCGACCACGCCCCCTACATGGGGGCCGAGGTGGGGGAGACGGGGATCGAGGTGCTGCGGGCGCTGAAGGAGCGGCTCGATCCGACCGGGATCATGAACCCCGGCAAGCTGCTGCCGGAAAGCTGACCGCGCCTATTCCGCGCTCGCGGCGCCGACCAGGGGTCCGGTGAAGGTCCCTCTGGCGACCGGTACCCCGATCAGCGCCGGGTTCCTCGGGTCCGGTTCCTTTTCCATCGCTTCGTAGTAGCGGTCGTTGTTGTGGATTTTGGTGACGAGGAATTCGGTTGTGCTGCCTTCTTCGAGGAGCGAGAGCGAGAAGGGGCTGGGTTCGAGGCTGACCGAGAGCCGGCCGCCGTTGGGCACGTTGTAGGTGGCGATGTTGACCATGTCCTGGCGGGAGGCCAACTGCCAGAGGAAGTACTGCTTGTCCCCGCGGGCGCGCTCGAGCCCTTGGAGCCTGACCTTGACCAGGGGCAGCGCCGACTCCTCCCGTTTGACGTAGACGACGGTGCCCGAGACGCCGCTGCCGCCGACTTCGCGCAGGACGGCTTCGGTGGGGCCGCTCTCGCGCTCCCCGGTCGTCGTCACGGCCGCGTTGCTGGACTCCGAGCTGCCGCCGCCGCAGCCGAGCAGGGCCGCCGCGCCCAGCAGCAATCCGATCGCAGCGGCCAGGAACCGACCGTTGTCTCTCTCCCCGAAGGTCCAGCCCATGACCGGGGCATCATAAGTTAGCTAAAGAAAAACTGATAAGAAACCAAGAATCCGGGCGCTACTTCTTGGCGGCGGCGCCGATGATCGGCCCCGTCACCGCCCCCCGCAGCACCGGCGTGCCGGTGTAGGCGGGGGCTTTCTTCTCCTTGGTCGCCGCCGCCAGCGAGGCTTCCAGCTGCGAGTCGTCGGTCCTCGTGATCGTGATCTGGTCGAAGGTTTCGTTCGCGAGGTAGGCGAGCACTTCGACCGGGACCTCGACCTGGGCGCTGACCCTGCCGTCCCCCCGCACCCCGGTGGAGGCGAGCGGCAGCATCTTCGTCTCCGAGGCGGCGAGCCAGATCGTGTAGGCCTCGCCGGCCTCCGTCTGCTCCAGGCCCCGCGCGAACACCTGCAGCGCCAGCCGCTGCTTGACCCGGCCGAAGACGGCCAGCCCCGAGGCGCCGCTGCCGTCGACGGGGTTGAGCACCGCTTTGGTCACCTCCTTGCCCTGCTTCGCCGCGGCTTCTTCGAGCGCTTGGTTTGCGCCCCCCGCGGCGGTGGTCGAGGAGTCTTCGGAGCCGGAGTCGCCCCCGGCGAAGAGGATGACGAGGAAGAGGGCGACGATCGCCACGCCGGCGAGGATCGCCCACAGACCCCGGTTCTCCAGCAGCTTCGCCCCGTGGGCGAGCTGCCTCGGGCCGTGCCCGCGCTCGCGGTGGGGGATCGGCGCGACCGGCTCGGGGTCCCGCCTCGGCGGCTCGGGATCCCGCCGCGGCGAGGGAGGGGGAGGCGGCACCGGCCTCGCCGGCTCGGCCACCCGCGGCTCCCCGCCCGACGGCACCGGAAGATCCGGCGCCGGGATCCCTTCGGCTTCGAGCTCGGCCGCGGCCCGCTTCGCCCGCCCGTGGACCTCCTCGACCGAGATCCCCATCAGCGCGGCGAGGTCGTCGTACCCCTGCTCGCCCCGCTGCGCGAGCAGTCGCAGGATCGCCTTCTGGTCGTCGGTCAGGGCCACGGGGAGCGAAGCCTATTAGGGTCCCTCCCCGTGAACGCCGACCCCCCGACCGACCGGCCGCATTTCGACGGCCTGATCGGGACCGAGTGGCTCAGCCACGACCCCGAGGACGCCCGCGTCCGCCTGCCGATCCGCGACGAGCTGCGCCAGCCCTTCGGCCTCCTGCACGGCGGCGTGATCTCGACGCTGGTCGAGAGCGTCTGCTCCCGCGCGACCGCCGGCGCGGTCTGGGACGACGGGATGGCGGCGATGGGCCAGTCGATCGACGTCAGCTTCATCCGTCCCGTCACCGAGGGATCGGTGGAGGTGCGGGCGAGGGCCCGCCATCGGGGCCGCACCACCTGGATTTGGGAGGCGGAGGTGCTGGACGAGCGGGGCCGGCTCTGCGCCCTGGCCCGGATGACTATCGCGGTGCGGCCGCGCCCACCAGCGGGCCGCTGAAGGTCCCTTCGGCGATCGGGTCACCGAGATCCGGCGGCCTGCCGGTTTCGTCGAACTCGACGATCGAGTCCTGCAGCCTTTCCGGGCTCTCGATCCGGGTGATCAGGAAGTGCGTCAGCCTGCCTTCGGGCACCGCTTCGTAGGCACGCAGGGGCGGTTCGAACTCGACCGAGAGGCGGCGGTCGGCGCCGACGCGATAGGTCGCGAGCGCGACCATGTCGGCGGCGCTGCGGAGGGCGACCCGATCTTCGGGGTCCTCGATCTGCCAGAGCGCATACTGGTTTTCGCCGCGGGTCGGGGCCAGCCCGTGCACGTCCACCGCCAAGACGTAGCCCTGGGGCGTCTTGGGCCTCTTCGTCATCACCGCGGTCCCGCTGGCCCCGCTGGAGGCCAGCGGGCGCAGTCTCGCTTCGGCCGATTCGACCTGCGGCTTCTCGGGCGCGGGAGCCGCGGCCGAGGGGGAGTCCCCGTCGTCCCCGCAACCGTGGAGGGCCAGGACGAGGAGGCCGAGCAGGAGAAGCGGCACCACGGCCCGTCTCTGCGCCAGCCCGATCATCGGTCAGCAAGCCTATAGCACTAAACGAGGGTCCCGCTGGTCTCAACCGCCGTAGCGGTTGGTGATCGGCAGCCGCCGATCCTTGCCGAAGGCCCGCGGCGTGATCCGGATACCGGGCGCCGCCTGCCGCCGCTTGTACTCGGCGCGGTCGACGAGCCGGATCACCTCGTCGACGGTGTCGGCGGGCATCCCGGCGGCGATCATCTCTTCGCGGCCCTGGTCGCGCTCGACGTAGCTCTCGAGGATGCGGTCGAGGAGCTCGTACGGGGGCAGCGAGTCCTCGTCGCGCTGGCCGGGGCGCAGCTCGGCCGACGGCGCCCGCTCCAGGACGCGGGCCGGCACCAGCTCCCGCCCGGCCCGCTCGTTGCGCCGCCGCACCAGCTCGTAGACCAGCTGCTTCGGCACGTCCTTGATCACCGCGAAGCCGCCGGCCATGTCGCCGTAGAGGGTGGCGTACCCGACCGACATCTCGCTCTTGTTGCCGGTCGTCAGGACCAGCCAGCCGTGGCGGTTGGAGAGGGCCATCATCAGGTTGCCGCGGATCCGCGCCTGGATGTTCTCGGCCGTCAGGTCGGGCTCGGACGGTTTGGTGGGATCGCGGGGGACCGCCGCCTGCGGCTCCTCCAGGTGGCCGCCGAGGGCTTGCTCGAAGCCCTCCATCATCGGCCCGATCTCGATCTCGATCAGCTCGCAGCCGAGGTTGCGGGCGATCTCGCGGGCGTCGCCCTGGGTCTCGGCGCTGGAGTGGGGGGAGGGCATGACGACGCAGCTCAGCGCCTCGGGCCCGAGCGCGTCGGCGGCGAGCAGCGCCACCAGCGCCGAGTCGATCCCGCCGGAGAGGGCGACGCCGACGTGCCTGAACCCGTTCTTGGCGACGTAGTCGCGGAGCCCGAGGGAGAGCGCCGCGTAGACCTCGTCGAGGTCGGGGAGCGGCTCGGCGAGGCGCCCGCCCTCCGAGGCCGGGATCTCGCAGACCAGCATCTCCTCCTCGAACTGCGTCGCCCGCGCGAAGACCGTGCCGTCGGGCGCGGTGAGCAGGCTCTGGCCGTCGAAGACGAGCTCGTCCTGGCCGCCGACCAGGTTGCAGAAGGCGAACCAGGCGCCGTAGGCGCGGGAGCGCTCGCGGAACATCTCCTCGCGCTCGCGCCCCTTGCCGCGGTGGTAAGGCGAGCCGGAGGGGTTGGCGATCAGCCGCGCGCCCCGCTCGGCCTCGAGCTGCGCCGGGCCGCCGGGGAGCCAGACGTCCTCGCAGACGGTGAGGCCGACCGCGGTGCCCTCGACCTCCACCGTCGCCGGCTCGCCGCCGGGGATGAAGTAGCGCTGCTCGTCGAAGACCGCGTAGTTGGGGAGCCGGTTCTTGCGGTAGACGGCCTGGATCGCGCCGTCGGCGAGGACCGCGATCGAGTTGTGGGCGCGGCGGGCGTCGCTCTCGGCGGCGGCCGGCTCGGCGAAGCCGACCAGGGCGGTGATCCCGCTCACCTCCCTCGCCAGCTCCTCGACCACGCGCCGGTTGGCGTCGAGGAAGTGCCGCTTCAGGTAGAGGTCCTCGGCCGGGTAGCCGGGGATGCAGAGCTCGGGGAAGACGACCAGCCCGGCGCCCTCGGCGCGGGCGCGGTCGATCCACTCCGCCGCCTTGGCGGCGTTGGCGTCGATCGCGCCGACGGTGGGGTTGACCTGGGCGAGGGCTACGCGCATCGCGACCCGCGGTGGCTCATACGGGAAGTATCTCCGTCGCGCCCGCGGGAGGCGCTCCCGGCCCTCGCTAGGGTTCCCCGGCATGCGGAGCCGCCGTCGCCATCTGGTCGGTACTTCGGCGGCGCTGCTGCTGGCCCTCGCGACGGCAGCCGCCGCGCAGGCCGCGCAGCGGCCGTTCATCGAGCCCCAGGCGCGGCCGACCGAAGGACGGCTGCCGTCGGCGACGGGGCGCTCGCGCCCGACCGACGACCCCGATCCCAACCGCAACGCCTATTCGGTCCCCGAGGCGGAGCGCTCGCCGGCCTGCTCGCGGCACTTCTGCATCCACTGGGTGGCCGAGGGCCTCGACGCGCCGGAACCCGGCGACCGGGACCGCGACGACGTCCCCGACTTCGTCGAGCGGGTCCTCGGGGTCGCCGAACACGTGCACAGGATCGAGAACGGCAGGCTGGGCTGGCGGGAGCCGCGCAGCGACGGCCGCAAGGGCGGCCGCAACGGCAAGACCGACGTCTACCTCTCGCAGATCGGCGGCCAGCTCTTCGGCTACGCCGCTCCCGATCGGGGCCAGGCGACCAGGCGGCACCGGATCCCGCGGCGGCTGCACGGCTACCTCGTCCTCGACAACGACTACAGCCCCTTCGAGTTCCCCGGCACGAAGCCGCTGAGCGACCTCGAGGTGACCTTCGCGCACGAGTACAACCACATCCTCCAGTTCGGCTACGACGCCTACCAGGACCCCTGGTTTGCCGAGTCGACCGCCACCTGGATGGAGGACCAGGTCTACAACCGCATCGACGACTACCTGCGCTACGTCCGCCGCTGGGTGAAGCTGTGGGAAACGCCGCTGACGATGAGCTCGATCAAGGAGTACGGCAGCGCCGTCTGGAACCAGTGGCTGGCGCGGCGCTACGGCCCGGAGGTGATCCGCCGGGCCTGGGCGGGGGCGATCGACGCCAAACCCGGCGGCTTCTCCGTCTCCAGCTACGAACGGGCGATCCGCGCCGCCGGGCCCTCGAGCCTCAGCGGCGACTTCGCCCGCTTCGCCGCTGCGGTGGCGGAGTGGCGGACCGGGCGCGGCTTCCGCGAGAGCCGTCTCTTCCGGGACATGCCGCGGCAGGGCCACCTGCCGCTGAACCGGCGGCCGCTGACGCGGATGCTCAACCACACGACCTTCCAGCTCCTGCGGGTGCGGCCGCGGCGGGGCCGGGCGGTCGCGGTGCGGATGCTCGCCCCGCGCGGCACCGCCGCCGGGCTGGCCCTGGTCGGCCGCCTCGGCAGCGAGC
>JBKPOX010000153.1:0-2643 GCA_046733335.1 Actinomycetota bacterium
TTCGCCCTCGTCGCAGGATACGCAGACGGCAGGGGTCGCAGGGACCTCGGGGGCGGGTGGCGGCTGAGGGAGGCCGTGACGCTTACGACGCGCGGATTCGCGTTCTACGGCGTTCCGGCAGGGACGGCAGCGGGGTTTGAGACCGTCCTTGCGGGCGGGGTCGCGGCCGAACTGGTCGACGGGGAGGGTTTCCCGGCAGCGGGTGCACTGTTTCGTGGCTGGGCTGGGATCGTTGGATGGCATGTGGTTCCTCTCGGTTGGCGGGCGGACCGAGGACGGCGGGAAGGTTGCCGGCTAGGCGTGGATGTGGTCGGCCAGCTCGCCCAGGCGCCGCTCATCAGCGCCGTGTGCAGCGGTACGGGCGGTCGGCCCGTAGGTGTCGGCTTGGTCGTCGCGATGATGCTCGCGTAGGTGTTCGCGCTGGGCGGCTGGGGCGAGATCCGCGAAGGCGGTCAGCATCGGCCGGTCGTCTTGGAGGCTCATGCGAGCATCTCCTCCTTGTCGTCGTAGCGGGCCAGCAGTTCGGCCAGCCGCGGGTTGGTCGGGGCCATGTCGCGGATCCGTGGCAACCAGTTGCGGCCGTTGTGGAGGATCCCCGGGCCCTGGTCGACCTCGGACCAGGCGGTCCCGAACGCCGCGAACACGGCCCTCGTGTTGACCGTCTGCGCGATGTCGCGGACCTGAGCGACTGCGGCCAGGGCGGCCGGGTGGTCGTTCTCGAACGGGCCGGCGAGCAGGCCATGGCGGGGGCCGTCGCGGATGGTCACGTAATAGAAGCCGGGGCGGGTGTCCGGCTCCTGCCGGTTGGCTTCCTGCATGCTCATGCGTTCTCCTTTCGTTCAGCGGGGATGAGATAGCGCGCCCGGTCGCCGTCATGGCGCCGCCACATGACGACCGGCATTACATCGATTCCAGTTAGGGCGACGTGGTCCTGCCAGTAGCGAAGGTGGCCGGCCGGGTGGCAGCAGGCCCAACGCAGGCCATCGTCGGTGACCCCGACCTCCTCGCAGCGCCGTTCGGGCTGCGCATGGACGTGAGAGACCGGAAGTGGCGTTCCGCCGGCCTGAGCGCGACGGTGCCGCGTTCGGTGGTATGCCTCCTGGAACGTCTGGCCAGCAGCGCCACCCCGGCCGCCGTGGGCGGTTTCGAGGTGGCGCTGCTGCTCCTCTTCCTTGAGCGTCTCGAATCCGGGGAGGACGGTTAGCTCAGTCACGCTCATGCGGGCCTCCATTCCAGCCGGACCTTCCCGGCCTCGGTTGAGATGGCATACAGGCGGCGGCCCTCTTCGACGGCAGCCAACGCGACTGCTTGCTTTGCCGCGACGATCCGGCGGCGCTCGGTCTCGTCGTTCAGCGCCTTCGCCAGCTCGTGCTCGTCGACCTGGGCCAGCCGCCAGACCAGCGTCGACCCGTAGTCGTCGCCGAACGGCCCTTGCAGCGGCAGGCTGTACCGCTTGTTCCCGTCGTAGCTGCCGGGGTCGTCGCCGGACAGGAACGCGACCGCGCTCTCCAGCCGCTCGCGCGCTTGCGCGCTCAGTTCCCGGTCGGTGAACACATAGTCGGCGCCGAAGTGCACCAGCCGCGCACCTTGGCCCTTGCGGATCTCGCCCTCGGCGTACCCGGCCTTCCAGGCGTCGGTAGTCCGGTCGCCCTCAACGTAGTTCGTGATCCCCAGGGCGGCCCGGACCCCGGCCCGGTAGTTCGCCGCGGCCTTGCCGTCGGCCTCGTCGTCGAACTCGCCGACCTTCGCGCCGGTCAGGTCCAGGGTGGTTGAGCCGTAGCTATGGCCGATCTCGTACTCGAACAGCTCGACGTGGCCGTCGGGGTACAGCCAGTGGCTGTTCGAGGTCTTGAGGTCGATCATGCCGTCGAACCCGGACCCGGCGAACATCTTGACCACGGCGTCGACGTCGGCAGTCTGGGGGCCGTCGGTCCAGCCGACCCGGATCGACGCGCCCATCGAATAGGTCGAGGAGCGGACGGAGAACTTCTGGTCGGGGAAGTGCTGCTTGAGGGCGGCGCGGACCAGTTTGGCGGTCTCGGCGCAGGACAGGTAGTCGCTCATGTGGTCCTCCTGGCGGGCGGGGAGTTCCTCTTACACCTAGAGCATACGCCTAACCTTACGGAAGCGTCAAGCAGGGGGGCGGGTGTCGTACCAGGACCGGCAGAAGATCGAGAACCGCTGGCCACTTAGCCACTCCCCGCCCGGGATCCAGCCGCCGGCGCGGCCGACATGAGCCCAGATGCGCCCAGCCGGGTTGGCTGGGGTCCAGTGGAAGTGGACGTCGCTGATCTGCATCTCGTAGGCGATCAACCGGTCGAGCTGGCGGAGTAGATCCTCAAGGCGGTTGGCGCTGTTCACGAACCCGGCGGTCCCGTTCGGGCCTGCGCCGGGCTGGTAGGCGCTGTAGCGGTGCTCGCGGTAGTGCCGCTTGTAGGTCAGGTTGTCGCCGTCGATGAACCAGCCGTTAGAGAGCCAGTAGCGGCGGCCGCCCTGGTCGGCCCGGGGGCCGCGGCGGACGATGCGGATCATGGGGTTTCTCCCTTGGTCTCGATTGGGGTTTTGCAGGCCCGGCAGCGCCACCCCATCGGCCCCAACCAGGCCGGCTCCCCGCAGTGCTCCGGCATCGCCAACCGGACGTGC
>JBKPOX010000154.1:0-5926 GCA_046733335.1 Actinomycetota bacterium
GGCTATCCGCCGTCGTTCCGGGAGCTGATGGAGGCGGCGGGGCTGCGGTCGTATTCGAGTGTGACCCATCATCTGAAGCGGCTGCGGGCGGAGGGGTATGTGACCTGGGACGACGGCCAGCAGCGGACCCTCCGGTTCGTCGAAGCAGCGGGACGATGACCGATCTCCAGCAGCTGGCCGTGTTCGGTGTCGCCCTGGCGCTGGTCCTGATCCTGATGCGGCTCCGGCGCTATCGCGTGGTCCGCCGTCAGCGGGTGCTGGAGGTGTTCCTGCGCTACCCGGAGACCCGCTGGTATGTCACCGACCTCTGCCGGGTGGCGAGGTTGCCTGGGGGGTCGATCTATCCGGAGCTGGCCCGTCTGGAGCAGGAGCGGTGGTTGCTGTCGGACTGGGAGCCGGAGCCGAGCACGCCGGTCGGGCCGCGCCGCCAGTATTGGCTGAACCCGTGGAAGGCCGACACCTCGTGAGCGCCGAGCCGATCGCCCGGGTCATCGCCGACCTCCAGGCCGGTCGGGCCCACAACCCGCTGGCCGACAACCCCGGCCTCCACGAGCTCGCCCTGAAACGGGTCAAGGGTGCGGTGGTGGTCGACGCGACCGCGATCTACCGGTCCCTGGTCGACAACCCGAAGCCGGTCTACCTGTATGAGGACCACCCGAGTATCGCGCCGCCGTGGCAGAACTCGGCCGTCTGCTATGTCAACCAGCACGGCAACGTCACCGTCATGCAGTCGACCGCGACCGAGTTCGCCAAGCCGGAGCGGCGGCCGCTGTGGGACGGGACGGCCGACCCGGTGGACTGGGACCGGGTTCGGTGGGCGATCGATACCTGCGTGTGGACCGGTGGCCGCTCCGAGACGCTCGGGCTGGCGATGAAGACGCTGGGCCCGGTCCATGTGTGGCGCTCCGCGGTTTACGAGAACGGCGAGCCGGCCGACCTCCACTGGGTGCATCTGGTGCCGGAGTATCCGATGGAGCACTGGGACATGGCTCACCTGGTCCTCCTCGGGGCGCTGAACTTCATGAACTGCCGCAACGTCGAGCTGGTTGAGCCGGCCCGGGAGCGCCACGAGCGCAAGCGGCTGGCGCGGCTGGGGGTGACGGTGCAGACGATCAACGTGTTCCCGGTCGGCCGCTCAACCCGCAGCGGTCCCAAGGCCGAGGGGGCTGGGCTGGGGGTGCCGTTGACGTCGGTGGCTGGCCACTTCGCCCGCTACGGGCCGGAGTACGGGCGGGGGCTGCTGTTCGGGAAGCTGTCGGGGCGGTTCTGGATTCCGCAGCACGCCCGGGGATCGAAGGAGCTGGGGGAGCAGGAGCGCGACTACCGGCTTGTGCCAGACAAGGAAGGAGCATCGTGACCGTTCATCACCATGACGGCTGCCAGCATGAGGGTATCTATCAGAAGTACGAGGTCCGGCGTACCGACGGCGCCGACCAGCCAGGCGGCCCCCACGAGGGCTGTGAGTACCTCGTCCTCGACCTAACCCACGATCCGTCGGCGCGGTTCGCTGCCCGGATCTACGCCGAGGACATTGAGCATGGGCCTCGGCATCGGTTCGCCCAGGAGCTACTCCACCGGCTGGCTGTACTCGGGCATCTACCGCTCGTCTCGCGGGAGTTTCGCTCGTGACGCGGTGTCACAACCGGGGAGGCCGATGAGGGTATAAGCTAAGCCACCTTGGCGGGCAGCCGAACAGCAGTTCGGTACGTCCGCCCGGATGTACCGCAAGCAAAGAGGGCCGCCGGGAGACCTAGCCAGTATCCCGAACGACCCTCTCGGACGGATCGCCCCCGTCCTCGCTGCGGGGATGGTATCACCTTCGGTACCTGACGCAGCAGGGGGAGGCGCTTCCAGAAGGGAGCGCAGGACCATGCCCGCCGGTCCTGAACCACGCAACACGGCCGAACTACCGGACCTCCCGGCGTTCCGCGACCGCCTCATCGCCGACTGCCAACGGCTCGGCGCCCCCATCCCCGACGATCGGCTGATCGAGGCCGAGTGGGAGCACCGCCGGCGTGAGCTGGCCGCGCTCGCCGAGGCCGAAGCCGCCTGGGCCCGCCAGGGCACCGAGCAGGAGAGGGGGCGGCGGTCGTGAACGCTGTCGTCATGTTCTCCGGCGGCGACTCAAGCTGGTTCGCCGCCCGCCGCTGGATCGACGGCCACGGCCCGGACGGGGTGACGCTGCTGTTCGCCGACACCCGGGTCGAGGACGACGACCTTTACCGGTTCCTCGACGATGCCGCCGCCAACCTTGGTCTCCCGGTCACCCGGGTCGCCGACGGCCGCGACCCCTGGCAGGTGTTCCACGACGAACGCTACCTCGGGAACACCAAGGTCGCGCCTTGCTCTAAGCACCTGAAGCAGATCCCCGGCCGCGGCTGGGTCGAGGAGCACACCGACCCGCGCGACACGACGGTCGTGGTCGGGATCGGCGCCTGGGAGCGGTCCCGGCTGGCCGATATCGAGGCCGGCTACCACCCCTGGCCGGTCACGGCGCCGCTGCTGGACCGGCCGGTCCTGCTCCAGCGCCAGGTCCACGACACCGCCAGGACGGCCGGGCTTCGTCTGCCGCGCCTGTACGGGTTGGGGTTCGAGCATAACAACTGCGGCGGCGCCTGTGTCCGGGCCGGCCGGAGCCAGTGGGCGAACCTGCTGCGGACGTTCCCGGAGCGGTACGCCGCCGCCGAGGCCCGGGAGGAGGAGCTGCGCCGCTACCTCGACGCCGACGTCGCGATCCTCCGCGACCGGACCGGCGGCACGACCAAGCCGTTGACGCTGCGGTTATTTCGGGAGCGGTACGAGCGGCAGCCGTCGCTGCTGGAGACGGTTGAGGACGGCGACCGGGGTGGCTGCGGGATCATGGGGTGCTCGTCCCGAGAGGGGGCGAGTCGGCCGTGAGCGAGGAGCTGGAGTTCTTCAATCCCTGGAAGCAGTTCACCGGCTGCTGGCTGCCCAACTGGCTCCTCGAGCGTGAGGAGCTCGACCTCGGCCCCAAGGTCTGTTACGCCCGGCTGGCCCAGTTCGCCGGCCGCAACGGCGTCGCCGTCATCAAGCAGGATGTCCTGGCCCGCAAGCTGGCCACCGACGACCGTAGCGTCAGCCGCTGGCTCGGCAAGCTCCGTAAGGCCGGACTCGTCCACATCACCCGCCGCGGACCCTACCGGCCGGCCGAGTACCGGTTCCTCCGCCACCAGTGGATGCTCGGGGCTGTCGAGCTTCCTGATGCGCCAGATTGGCGGATCAAGACACGCCAGATTGTCCGCCATGACACGCCAGATTTGCGGGTCACTCCTAATACTGAGAAGAAACCTAAGAGAGGCCCGGCGCCGAAGCCGCCGCGGCCGGAGATCGAGGAGCTTTGTTCGCTCCTGGCTGATCGCATCATCGGCAACGACGGGAGTCCGGCGGTCTACCGTCCCCGGGTGAGTACGGCCGCTTGGCGTGACTCGATGCGGCTGCTGCTCGACAAGGACCTCGCTGTCGACCGGGAGGGTAAGCCGGTCCCGTTCCCGGAGCGAGTCGAGAAGGTCCGCAAGGCGATCAACTGGTGCCAGGACGACGAGTTCTGGCGGGGCAACATCCTGTCCCCGGGGGCGCTGCGGGAGAAGTACGACCAGCTCCGGCACGCCGCGAAGCGGAACAGCCAGAACGGGAACAGCTACCGCAACGGGGACCGTCGGCCGCCGCCGGAGATCCCTGAGGCCGACCTGTCTACCCGGCCGCCGCGGCATGACCCGGTGGCGATGATGGCCTGGTCGGCCCGGCAACTGGAGGAGGCGGGGCGTCCATGACCGGCCGGGCGTTGATCGTTCAGGGCGACGCCCTCGAGTTGCCCCTGCCCGACGCTAGCATCCACGCGGTCGTTTGCGACCCGCCCTACTCGCTTTCGTTCATGGGCCGCAAGTGGGACAGCTTCGGTGGCCCCCAAGCCTTCCAGGCGTGGTGTGAGCAGTGGGCCACCGAAGCCCTCCGCGTCCTCAAACCCGGCGGCTGGCTCCTGAGTTTCGGAGGCACGAGGACCTGGCATCGGCTCGCCTGCGCCATCGAGGACGCCGGGTTCGAGATGCGCGACACTAAGGCCAACTTCAGTCCCAACTACGGCCCATTAGCTTGGGTCTACGGGGCCGGATTCCCGAAATCCTTGGACGTCGACCGGGCCATCGACATAGAACTCTGCCAGCAACCCGGCCGCCACTACGCCCGCACCCTCCCACCAGAGGACCGCCGCCGCCCCGACGACCATGTCTGCCCCGACACCCCCGAGGGTACCGCATGGGCCGGGTTCGGGACGGCGGCCAAACCCGCCTGGGAACCGGTCATTGTCGCCAGAAAGCCCCTGGCCGGCAACGTGGCCCAGAATGTGCTGGCCTACGGCACCGGGGCACTGAACATCGACGCCACCAGGATCGGGATGGCCGAGGGTGACCGGGTGGCCTGGAACACGACCCATAGCGCGGCCGGGAACAAGTCCGAGGGCTGGCGGCGTCCGTGGATGGATGACCCGGACGAGTTCAACCGCCGCGCCCGTCAGAGCGTCGAGAAAACTAACGCCTCCGGCCGGTGGCCGAGCAACGTCACCTTGGTTCATTCGGCGGGTTGTGAGCCCACCGGAACCCGCAAGATCCGCGGCAGCAAGCAGGCTGACCGTCACAAGGAGCTGACGAGCAAGGGTTACCCTGGTGGCGGTCTAGGACAACGACGCTCAGACGATCATCCCTGGGTGGATCGCAAGCCGCCGGACTACACCGACCCGGATGGGATGGAGGAGGTCACCGCCTGGGCGTGCGAAGAAGATTGCCCGGTGCGGCTCCTCGACCAGCAAAGCGGAGAACGGCCGGGCCACCTTCGGGATACGGCTGGCGGTAAGCGCCACGCGGGTAACACCTACGCCCAGGACGCCTACAGCCGGACCTATGAGCGGACACAGCGGCAAGCGTATGCCGACCAGGGTGGGGCGAGCAGGTTCTACGCCACGTTCCAAGCCGAATCCCGCCTGTTCTACACCGCCAAGGCGCCCGGCAAGGAACGGGTCACGGTTGACGGCGAAGGACACCCAACCGTCAAGCCCCTCGCCCTCATGCGCTGGCTATGCCGGTTGGTCTGTCCCCCGGGTGGCACGATCCTCGACATGTTCGCCGGCAGCGGCACCACCGGCGAAGCCGCCATGCTCGAAGGCTTCCACTGCATCCTCATCGACAAGGACCCCGCCAACCTGCCCTCCATGCGGGTCCGCACCCACCCCTACGTCCGGCGGTCCAAGGTCATCACCAACGGCCAGGCCGGCCCCGAGCAAGGGAGCCTGCTGTGACTACGACCAGCAACGGCAGCCGCAACGGCATCCGCCCAGCCGACCCGCCCAACAACGTCGAGGCCGAGCAGGCCGTTCTCGGCTGCGCCATGCGCGACCCCGACGCCCTCGGCTGGCTGGCCACCCACCTCGACCCGCTCGACTTCTACCGGCCCGAACACCGAAGGATCGCCGCGCTGCTGGTCGAGCTCCACAACGACGGCGTCCCGGTCACCCCCTCGGCGGTCCTGACCGTGCTCCGGGAACGCGGCACCCTGGCCGACGTGGGCGGTGGCCCGTTCCTGCTGACCCTGGACGAGCAGGCCCCCGCCGCCTCCAACGTCGGCTGGTACGGCAGGCGGGTCCGGGCCACCGCCCGCCAGCGCCAAGCCTACGACCTCGTGCTGCAGCTCGAGGGGGCGTGCCGGGACGGGCTGGACGGGGAGGAGGTCGCGGCCATCGCGGTCGACTCCTTCCAGCGGTTCCTGGACGGCGCCGCTGGCGACGACGGCGTGACCGGCCCCGAGGGAATGCTGGAGAGCCTGCGGGAGCTGCGGGACCGGCGGCTGGCCGGGGATCGGGTGTCGTGGCATCTGGAGAACCTGGACGCCTTGACCGGGGGGCTGGAGCCGGGCCAGA
>JBKPOX010000155.1:0-2436 GCA_046733335.1 Actinomycetota bacterium
TCGGCAGCGTCAGATGTGTATAAGAGACAGGCCCTGGTCCCGCCACCGGCGCCCGCCAGCAGCACCCCGCCGGCGAGCGGCGGCGTCAGCCCCGGCGAGGGCAAGGGCGCCTCGGCGACCGCGCCGCCGCCCGCGGAAACCGATGCCGCACCGGGGACGGCGGCCGCGCCCAGTCCCGGAACCTTCGCGATCCCCTCGCTGCCCGCATCCAGCTGCGCGATCAACGGCGTGCCGCCGGTCCTGATCCCGATCTACCACCAGGCCTCCGACGAGTACGGGCTGGGCCCGCAGGGGCCGGCGATCCTGGCCGGGATCAACGCGATCGAGACCGCGTTCGGCACCAACCTCGGGCCCTCCTACGCGGGCGCCGAAGGCTGGATGCAGTTCATGCCTGAAACCTGGGCGATGTACGGGGTCGACGCCAACGGCGACGGGGTCAAGGACCCGAACAACCCCGAAGACGCGATCTTCGCCGCCGCCCGCTACCTCAGCGCCGCCGGCATGCCCGCCGACACCTGGGGCGCGATCTTCGCCTACAACCACGCCGACTGGTACGTGGAAGAGGTCCTGGCGAACGCCGGCTGCTACGCCGACGAAGTCGGCGCCAACTACACGACCCTGACGGTCGGGCCGACGATCCAGCGCTTCCGCTGCACCCCCGCCGCCGACTGGAAGAAGAAGATCCCGGCCGAGTACCTGAGCGCCTTCGAGGACGCGGCCGGCCGCTACGACCTCGGCAAGCGCGGGGTCTGGACGCTGGCGGCGATCGCCCGCCTCGAGTCCGACTTCGGTCGCGGCATGAACAAGCGCCAGCTGCGCCGCGAAGGGCCGCTCGGCCTCGACGGCATGGAGTGGAGCCGCTACGCGGTGGACGGCGACGAGGACGGCCGCATCCGCCACCGCGACGTCGCCGACTCGGCCGCGACGCTGGCCCGGATGATGTGGTCCCGCGGCGGCGTCGAGGCCGGCGTCTTCACCCACAACCAAGCGGTCTGGTACGTCGACGCGGTCGGCCACGAGGCCAACCAGCTGGCCGGCAAGTGCGCCGTCTCCGAGGACAGCTGGACGATCATCCTCCCCACCGCCGTCGCCTCCCAGATCAACTGGAGCAACCTCACCCTCTCCAACGACCTCGAGCTGCAGGACATCCAGGCGGGCGTCCTAGACCAGCGGATCACGGGGCTGCTGGCGCTGATCACCCAGGAACACCAGGTGACGATCAGCTCGCTGCGCTCCGACCACTCCGAAATGACCGCCTCGGGCAACGTCTCGAACCACTTCTACGGCCGGGCGATGGACATCGCCGCCGTCGACGGCATCTCCTGCACCGACACCGCAACCACCGCCCCCTGCGCCCAGCTCGGGTACCAGCTGGCGCAGCTCTCGGAGCCGCTTCACCCGAGCGAGCTGATCTACTGCTTCGACCTCGACGGCGTCGGCCCCGCCTTCGCCCTGGCGGATCATTGCGATCACATCCACGCCGGGTTCTACGCGTACTAGGGCCGCGGGACCAAGGTTCTCGGTGGGGAGGGGTGGGTGTCCCTCTCGCTCCCTGGGTTCTCGCCTCTAAGCCGCCGTCTCTCGCCGAGTGGTCTGTGCGAGGAACAGGACGCCGGTCGCGAGAGGGACCCCCACCCCTCCCGCAATCGAACTCCGGCAGACGACCAAGGGCCAGCAGCTTCTTTAAAAAAGAGCTGCTCGACCTCGAGCGGTCCTGAGATTGCGTGTCGTGGGGTCCGGTCATCCCCTGAGGGAATGTGCGCGAAGCGGCGAAATGCAATCTGATTCCTGCCCTCCATAGGAGGGCAGCATCTCCGGGAGCCGGCCCGTAAGGGGCGCGACAAATTCACTCAGGGGATGACCGGACCCCTCCCCACCCCCAGCCTCGAATCCAAGAAGCGGGTACGGTGTCGGCAGTGCCCGTCTAGACCTTGGGAGGAGCCGGAGATGCCGACGTTTTTGATGCTCACGAACCTGACCGCAGAGGGCGTGCGGACGCTGAAGAACCATCCCGGCCGGATCGCCGAGGTGAACCGAGAGGTCGAGCAGATGGGGGTCAAGGTGGTCTCCCAGTACGCGACCCTCGGACAGTACGACTTCGTCACCGTCGTCGAAGCGCCCGACGAGAAGACGATGGCCAAGGTCTCGGTGGAGCTCGGCTCGCGCGGGACGATGACCAGCCAGACCCTCGCCGCGATTCCGGCCGAGGACCTCTCGGGCTCGCTCTAGGTCGGCCCGCGATTGAAGGCACTGGTCGTCGGGGGAGGCGGGCGCGAGCACGCGATCGTGCGGGCGCTGCGGCGCTCCCCGCAGGTCGAGGCGGTCCTCTGCGCCCCGGGAAACGCCGGGATCGCGGCCGACGCCGAGTGCCTGCACGGCGTCGCCGCCGACGACGCGGCGGCGATCGCCGCCGCCGCCCGGGCGGCAGGGGTCGAC
>JBKPOX010000156.1:0-40923 GCA_046733335.1 Actinomycetota bacterium
CCGAGCTCGACAGCGCCCGCAAGCAGTTCATCGCCAACGCCTCGCACGAGCTGCGGACGCCGATCTTCAGCCTCGGCGGCTTCGTCGAGCTGCTCGAAGACGAGGACCCGAGCCCGGAGGAGCGGGCCGAGTTCGTGCGCACGATGCGCCAGCAGATCGAGCGGCTGACGAAGCTGACCACTGACCTGCTCGACCTCTCCCAGCTCGACGCCGGGGCGGTGGTGATGCGGACGAGCAGCGTCGACCTGACGGCGCTCGCCCGCGAGGTGACGATCGAGGTCGGCCCCCGCGCCGATCAGCGCGGCTCGCGCCTGCAGCTGCGCACGCCGACGCAGCGGGCGATCGCCCTCGCCGACCCCGATCGGGTCCGCCAGGTGATCCGTATCCTGCTCGACAACGCCCTCACCCACACGCCGGAGGGCACCGACGTCACCGTGACCACCTACTCCGCCAACGGCCGCGCCGAGCTGACCGTCTCCGACGAGGGGCCGGGCATTCCCCAGCGCGTGCAGAAGCGGATCTTCGAGCGCTTCTACACGGCCGACAAAGCCGGCGGCTCCGGGCTCGGCCTGGCGATCGCGAGCGAGATCGCCCAACGGATGGACGGCGAGATCACGATCAGCTCCAGCCGTCGTTTCACCGCCTTCACCCTCGACCTGCCGCCGGACCCGGCCGCGGGTTCCCCGTCCCGTCCCGCCCGCGCCCCCGCCAGGGCGGCGACGTGAGCCGGGCGCGCGGGCTCGCCGCCCTGCTCGCCTGCCTCGCGCTCCTCGCCGGCTGCGGCTCGGGTTCGGACGAGCAGCCCAGCTCGACCGCCGAGGGGCAGTCGAGCCGGGCGGCTGCCGCGGACGCGCCCGCCCCGGTCCCGCAGGTCGCAGTCGAGGCCTCCAGCCCCGGCTTCGACGCCACCCGGGTCTACGAGCAGGCGTCGCCCGGGGTGGTGACGATCCGCTCGGTCTTCGGCGCCGGCGCCGCCGAAGGCTCCGGTTTCGTCCTCGACGAGAGCGGCGAGATCGCCACCAACGCCCACGTCGTCACCGACGAATCGACGGGCGAGCGCAAAGCTGCCGAGAGCGTCTACGTCGAGTTCTCCGACCGCAACGTGATCCCCGCCGAGATCGTCGGCTTCGACCCCTTCGTCGACGTCGCCCTGCTGAAGGTCGCCCCACACGGGCTGAAGCTGCACCCCCTCGAGCTCGGCGACGACCACGAGCTGCGGGTCGGCCAGCCGGTGGCGGCGATCGGCAGCCCCTTCGGCGAGCAGCAGTCGCTCTCGGTCGGCGTCGTCTCCGCCACCGACAGGTCGGTCAAATCGCTGACCCAGTTCGAAATCTTCGGCGCGATCCAGACCGATGCCTCGATCAACCCGGGCAACTCGGGCGGGCCGCTGCTCGACGCGGGCGCCCGGGTGGTTGGCATCAACCAGCAGATCGAGACCAACTCCGGCGCCAACGACGGCGTCGGCTTCGCAGTGCCGGTCTCCTCGGTGAAGCGATCGCTCGACCAGCTGCGCGACGACGGAAGCGCCGAGTACGCCTACATGGGCGTCTCCGCCCAGTCGCTCTACCCGCAGCTGGCCCGCAGGCTCGGGCTCGACACCACCTACGGCGGCCTCGTCTCCGAAGTCGTGCCCGGCGGCCCGGCCGAGAAGGCCGGGATCGAGGGCGGCGACGACAAACTGCGCTTCCAGGCCGCCCAGTACCGGACCGGTGGCGACGTCATCCTCGAAGTCGACGGCCGCAAGCTGCTCGGCGACACCTACCTCGCCCGCGTCATCGCGGCCCACGTGCCGGGCGACGAGGTGACGCTGACCATTCTCCGCGACGGTCGGCGGGAGCAGGTGGAGCTGACGCTCGGCGACCGGCCGGACAGCCCCTCCGGCGGCTAGCTCATCGGCCGCGGCTGGACGCCGTGTCGCCGCGGATCGGTGTAGAACTCCAGCCTTGCTCCAGGAAGTAGCCCTCGGCCACAAGACCCTCTCCGACTACACCCACATCGTCGGGAAAGAGCTGACGGAGCAGATCCGCCAGCTCGCCGAGCCGCTGAAGGGGAAGCGGGTGCTCCACGTCAGCGCCACGGCATTCGGCGGCGGCGTCTCGGAGATCCTCTACACGCTGGTGCCGCTGATGCGAGACGTCGGCCTCGACGCCCATTGGCACGTGATCTTCGGCAAAGAAGAGTTCTTCAACGCGACCAAGCTCCTCCACAACTCGCTGCAGGGAGCCGAGGAGACGCTGAGCGAGGAGCAGTGGGCGTGCTTCGACGAGATCAACCAGATGAACGCGGAGGGGCTGCAGGGCGAATGGGACGTGGTGGTCGTCCACGACCCGCAGCCGATCGGGCTGCGGCGCGGCGCCCTGCAGAAGGGCAGGCGTTGGATCTGGCGCTGCCACATCGACCTCTCGACCCCGAACCCGGCGCCGATCGAGCGGCTGCTGCCGATGATCGAAGAGTACGACGCCTCCGTCTGGCACATGGAGCAGTACGTGCCCAACGAGATGGGGCGCCACCGCGAGGCCGTGCGGATCATGCCGCCGGCGATCGACCCGCTCTCGCCGAAGAACATGGCCTTCTCCCCCGAGGACGCGGCCTTCGTCTGCCGCCAGTTCGGGATCGACGTCGACCGGCCGCTGATCACCCAGGTCTCCCGCTTCGACCCCTGGAAGGACCCGATCGGCGTTATCGACGCCTACCGCCAGGTGACGGCGCAGATCCCCGAGGCGCAGCTGGCGATGGTCGGCTCGATGGCCACCGACGATCCCGAGGGTCTCGAGTACTTCCAGAAGACGTTCGAATACGCCGACGGCGACGAGGACATCAAAATCCTCAGCAACCTCAACAACGTCGGCGCGATCGAGGTCAACGCCTTCCAGTCGCAGTCCGACGTCTGCCTGCAGAAGTCGATCCGCGAGGGCTTCGGCCTCACTGTCACCGAGGCGCTCTGGAAGGGACGGCCGACCGTGGCCGGCAACGTCGGCGGCATCCCGCTGCAGATCGAGGACGGCGTCAGCGGCTACCTCGTCGACTCGCCGGCCGAGTGCGCCGAGCGCTGCGTCGAGATCCTCGGCGATCCCGAGCTCGGCAGGAACCTCGGCCGCCAGGGCAAGGAGCACGCCCGGCGGCGCTTCCTGACGCCGCGGCTGCTGCGCGACTGGCTCGACCTCTTCGGCGACCTCGAGTCCTGAGCCGCTCAGCGGGGCGCAAACTCCTCCGAGCCGTCACCGGCGGGGACGGGGGACGGCGGAGGGGGCGGCGGCGGAGCGGAGGACGACGGCGTGGGAGCAGGCGCAGGTTCCGGGTCGGGAGCAGGCGCGGGGTCCGCGGCGGGTGGGGGGGCGGGGGCTGGCGAGGGCGCGGGAGCGGCCGGTCCAGGTCGGGGCGGTGGATTCCGTCTCGTGGGTCCTTTGTCGTGCCTGAGCCGACTTTCGAACCACGACTTTCTGGGGTGGCGGTTCCTGGGGTGGCGGTTCGATGGGCGCGGTAGGGACGGACGCTCCCGAGGCTCGAACCGCGGCAGGCCGACGTCGGGGGCGAGGGGCGGGGGCTCGGGGGGCTGCAGCAAGGCCGGCAGCGCCTGCAGTGCCAGCAGCGCGCTGACGACGACCGCCCCGATCCTTGCCGCACCTGCCCAACGCACCCGCACCCCCGTCCAAGGGCCGGACCGTCTCGGTCTCCCCCCTCAGGCGAGGGAGCGGCGCAGGGCCTCGATGTCCTCCAGCTGATGGTCCACCCAATCCCCCGGGTTGTGGCTGAAGATGATCTGCCGCAGGCCCTCCGCCCAGCGGCGCTTCTGCCCTGGGTCCATCGTCAGCGCCCGGTGGATCGCGTCAGCCTGCTCCTGGATGTCGAAGGGGTTGACCGAGATCACGCAGTCGATCAGCTCCTGGTGGGAGCCGGTGTTCTCGGAGAGCATCAGCACGCCGTCGCGGGTGTTGACCGCCGGCGCCTCCTTGGCGACGAGGTTCATCCCGTCGAAGAGCGAGTTCACCATCAGCAGGTCGAAGTGCTTGTAGCGGGCGACCGCGTCGTAGAAGTTCTCGTAGATCTTCAGGTCGATCGGCATCCAGTCGGTGGTCCCGTGGCGGTGGTTGACGACCGCGACCAGTGCCTCGATCCGCTCCAGGTACTCCGCGTACTCGGGGACGTCCTGGCGGGAGGGCTGCAGGTGGGCGATGAAGGTGACCTTTTCGCGGAACTCCGGGTGCTGGGTGAGGAAGGTGTCGAAGGCGGTGAAGCCGCGCAGCACGTTCTTCGAGAGGTCGGCGCGGTCGACCCGGATGATCAGGTGCTGGCGCCGCCGTTCGAGCACCTCGCGCTCGGCTTCGGCGACCTCCGGCGAGGCGGCGGCGAGTTTCAGCCGCTCGGCGTCGATCCCCAGCGGGTAGGCGCGGGCGAGCGTCCGGTGGCCGCGGCGGCGGACCTCGCAGGCGTGGTAGTCGACCTCGGCGTCGTCGAGCAGTTCGTCGCAGCAGCGCAGGAAGTTGATGCAGTACGCGTGGGTGTGAAAGCCGATGATGTCGTTGGCCAGCATCCCCTCGAAGATCGCGTTGCGTACCCGGGTCGGCAGGATCCGCCAGCTGTCGGGCTGGGACCAGGGGATGTGGACGAAGTGATGGAGGAGGGCGTCGGGGCGACGCTCGCGGATCATCCCCGGCGCCGTGTAGAGGTGGTAGTCGTGGAGCATCACCAGGGGCTGCTCCTGGCCCTCGATCTCCGCCAGCACAGCCTCGGCGATGTCCTGGTTGACCGCCTGGTAGCCGTGGTCCCAGGCGTCGATCTCCTGCTGGCGGATGTCCGGCGCGTTGGAGATGTCCCAGAGGTAGTGCTGGATGAACCAGAGGATCGGGTTGGCGATGACGTTGTAGAAGCGGTCGTAGGCGGTCGGATCGCTGCCGACGAGGCGGACCCGGTAGTCGATCCCGTCCAACTCCCGCTCGATCGGCCCCCCGGCCTCTTCGGAGACCGCGACGTCCTCCTCGCCCATGGCCGAGGCGATCCAGAGCGCGTCGCGGTGCGAGACCAGCCCCGAGAGCGCCGTCACCAGGCCGCCGCCGCCGCGGCGCACGGTGCGCTCGCCGTTCTCGTCGCGATCGAACTGGAGCGGGCCCCGGTTGGAGACGATGATCAGCGGCGAGGAGTCCACCTCTAGAGCCTAGATGTTTGTTTATGCCGCCGAGGGGCGTCGCCGGCCAGCCGGCTCGCCGCTATAGTCCTTCGCCGTTTTGGCAGCCCCACGCGAATATGAGCTGGTCCTGATGCTGGATCCGCAACTCGACGCCCCGGCGCGCGACGCGCTGGCGCAGGAGGCGCGCGGCCAGATCGAGGCCGACGGCAGCCTCAAGCACGAGAACACCTGGGGTCTGCGGAAGATGGCCTACGAGATCAACCACCGCACCGAGGCGGATTACCGCTGGATGCGGTTCGAGGCCCCCAGCCAGCTCCTCGACTCGCTCGACCACAACCTGAAGATCGCCGACGGCGTGCTGCGCTTTCGCATCTTCAAGGTCGATCCCGACGCGCCGGTGGTCGTGCCGCCCGCCGCCACCGCCTCGCCCGGCCCGCGCGAGCGCAGCGCCCAGGGAGCCCGCGAGGACCGCGGCGACTCCCCCGAAGAGTCCGAGGAGTAGCGCCCCACCGGCGCCGCTGTTTGCGGGAACCCCTCCGGCGGAGGGGCGAGTAGCGCCGCCCGCCTCCTTAGACTGGAACCAGACCAGCGAATCCAGAGGAGTGAGTGCCTTGGCAGCTTCGAACGTGAACGTGGTGGTGGTCACCGGGAACCTGACCCGGGATCCGGAGCTGCGTCATCTCGGCAGTGGAACCGCCGTCTGCAAGCTCCGCGTGGCGGTCAACAGCCGCCGCAAGGACGGGCAGAGCGGCCAATGGGTGGACAAGCCCAACTACTTCGACGTCACCGTCTGGGGGGCTCAGGGCGAGAACTGCGCCAGCTACCTCTCCAAGGGGCGCCCCGTGGCGATCGAAGGGCGCCTCGACTGGCGCGAGTGGGAGGACCAGGGCGGCAACAAACGGCAGAGCGTCGAGATCATCGCCAACACCGTGCAGTTCCTCGGCTCGCGCGACGGAGCAGGCGGCGGCAACGGCAACGGCGGTGACGCCGGCTTCGCGCCCCCCCGCAGCGACGTGCCGGCGGATGAAAGCGATTTCGCCTCGGCGCCGACCGGCGGCGCAGCGCCCCAAGAGGACGACATACCTTTCTGACGCCGGGGCGGTCAGCTCTGTAGCATCTCGCGCCGATGGCACGAGCAGAGACCCCTTCACGACCGGGCGCGCGGCGCGGCAGGCGCGGCGCCGACCGCTCGCGGCCCCGCAAATACACGCGGGTCAACTCCGAGGTCGTCGACTACAAGGACCTGAACCTGCTGCGGCGCTTCCTCTCCGACAAGGGGAAGACGCGCGGCCGCCGGGTCACGGGACTTTCCCGCCGCCACCAGCGTCAGCTCTCGGTGGCGGTGAAGCGGGCGCGCGAAATCGCCCTGCTTCCCTACGTCGGAGAGCGCTGATGGCACAGGCGATCCTGCTTCAGGACGTCGATGCCCTCGGCGAGCGCGGACACGTCGTCGACGTCGCCCCCGGCTACCTGCGCAACTACCTGATCCCGCGCAAGCTCGCCCAGGCGGCGACCGCGGGCGCCCTGGAGGAAGCCAAACGGCGGATGGAGGCGGCCGAGCGGGCCGAGAAGGCCCGCCGCGAACGCGAAGAGCAGGCCGCCGGGCTGCTCTCGAAAACGGTCCTCACGATCCACCAGCGGGCGGGCGAGGACGGCAAGCTGTTCGGCTCGGTCGGACCGAAGGAGATCGTCGACGCCCTGCGCGAGGCGCGCGACCTGCGGATGGACAAAAAACAGATCCTCCTCGAGCAGCCGCTGCGGGAACTCGGCACCTTCATGGTGGAGATCCAGCTCGCCGACGGCAGCACCGCGTCCGTCAAGACGATCATCAGCGAGGAGAAGTAGCGCCACCCTCTAGGCTCGGCGAGATGCGCCCCCGCCTGCCGACCCGCCTGACTCGCCGCGCCAAGGCCCGGACCCGTTTCGGTTGGGCCGCCTCCGAGCAAGCGACGGTCGGCCTCGCCGGCGTTGCCCTGGCCGCGGCCGGCACCGTGATCGTCGGCCAGTTCAGCCGCATGCTCGCCCGGCGCGCGGGAGAGGCGCAGGATCCGGAAGCGCTGCTCGAATCGGCGCCGGCCGCCGCCGTCGACACCGTCAACGTCGCCGTCCGCGGCTACGCCGAGGCGCCGCGCTACGAAACCGTCCTCTTCAACCTGCTCGCCGGGTTCCTCGGGGCCTTCAGCCTGGTGCGGATCTCGACCTGGGGGATTCGCGACGGCTGGTGGCCCTTCCACAACGTCAGCGTCGGCGGACGCCATATCCACCACTTCGTGCCCGGGATCCTGATCGCCTTCGGCTCCGGCACCGTTGCGCTGCTCACCGACAACGACACCGTCGAGCAGCGGCTGGCGATCCCGATGGGCGCCGGCATCGGGCTCACCTTCGACGAGGCGGCCCTCCTGCTCGACCTGCGCGACGTCTACTGGACCCGCGAAGGGCTGCTCAGCATCCAGCTGAGTCTCGGGGCGACCGCGATCCTCAGCATCGCGATCCTCACCCTGCGCATGCTCCGCCGCGGCGAGCGGCGCCAGGAGCAGGAGGGCCTGATCCCACCGGCGCACCCTCATCAGCTCAGCTTCGGAACTGCCGGATAAAGGTCAAGGAAGTGTGAAGTCCTTTCCGCGTGATTTGCGCGGAAGCCGCAGGCCCCTGTGACTTCCCTTTGGTCTACTTGCTGAGCGTCTCGCCCTTCCCCGGGATCCGCCGCCCGGGCGCCTATACCTAGATCGATGCCGCAGACCTCAACGACCCACGTCCCACCCCAGAACATCGAGGCCGAGGAGTCGGTGCTGGGCGCGATGCTGGTCGCCGAGTCGACGCTGACCCGGGTCATCGACGAGGTGAAGCTGAACGCCGCCGACTTCTACCTCGACAAGCACCGCGAGATCTTCGGCGCCATCCACGACCTCTACGCCGCCTCGAAGCCGGTCGACGAGCTCAGCGTCAGCGAGGCGCTGACCCAGCGCAACAAGATCGAGGACGCCGGCGGCAGGCACTACGTCTCCGAGCTGGCGGCGAAAGTCCCGGCGGCGGCCAACGCCAAGCACTACGCCGAGATCGTCCAGGAGAACTCGCTGCTGCGGCGGCTGCTCGGCGCCGGCCAGGAGATCCAGGGTTGGGTCAACGAGCGGGCGGGCGAACCGCGCGAGCTCTCCGAGCGGGCGGAGAAGCTGCTCTTCGACGTCGCCCACAAAGAGCAGGCGAGCGACTTCCGGCTGCTCTCGGAGATCCTCCACGACGAGGTCGACCGGCTGGAGAAGCTCTCGACCGGCGAGACCGAGCTGACCGGCACCCCCTCCGGCTTCCGCGACATCGACGCGCTCACCGGCGGCTTCCAGCCTGGCAACCTGATCATCGTCGCCGCCCGCCCGGCGATGGGCAAGAGCGCCTTGGTCGCCAACATCGCCGAAAACGTCGCGGTGAAGAAGAGGACGCCCGTCGCCTTCTTCTCGCTCGAGATGTCCGAGGTCGAGCTCGCGCAGCGCTTCATCGCCTGCCGCGCGCGGATCTCCGGCGACAAGCTGCGCAAGGGACAGGTCGCCCAGCGCGACTGGCCGAAGGTGGTGCGGGCCTGCAACGAGCTCGAGGAGGCGCCGCTCTGGTTCGACGATTCCTCCGACCTCGGCATCCTCGACCTGCGGGCGAAGGCGCGGCGGCTGCACGCCCAGGAACAGGAGCGCGGCGGACTCGGGCTGATCATCCTCGACTACATCCAGCTGATGCGCTCCGACGACCACCGCGCCAACCGGGTCGAGCAGGTCGGCCAGATCAGCCGCGGGCTGAAGATCCTCGCCCGCGAGCTGGAGGTGCCGGTGGTCGCCATCTCCCAGCTCTCGCGCGCCCCCGAGCAGCGGACGCCGCCGAAGCCGCAGCTCTCCGACCTGCGCGAGTCGGGGCAGATCGAGCAGGACGCCGACGTCGTCGCCTTCCTCTACCGCGAGGACTACTACCGCGACCCCGACGAGGAGCCCGACGGCCTGGCCGACCTGATCGTCGCCAAGCACAGGAACGGCCCGATCGGGACCAAGAAGCTGGTCTTCCTCGACCGCTTCCCGAAATTCGCCGACCACGCGCACCAGGAGCGGCCGATCGAGCAGCCGGCGGGCGGGGAGCCGCCTTTCGCCGACGCCGCCGCCGCCGGGCCCGACTTCTGATGGCGGCGATCGCGCGCTCCGAGCCCTTCCGCCAGCAGGCCTGCCCGCTCGGCGTCTGCGACGGCTCGGGCTGGATCCTCGGCCCCGAAGACGTCGCCCGGCCGTGCGAGTGCCGCGAGCAGCGGCTCAACCGCGGCCGCAGCCGCGGCATCGCCTCGGCGATCCCGGCGCGCTACCGCGGTGTCTCCTTCGACCGCCCGCCGGTCTCCGACATGGCGCGGGACATGACGACCCGGCACGTGGTGCAGGCCGCGCGGGACTACGTCGAGGACCTCGACGAGAACCTCGCCGCCGGCCGCGGGGTCTGGTTCATGGGCGACACCGGCACCGGCAAGACGACGCTGGGGATGCTGATCGCGAGCGAGGCGCTGAAGGGGGGCAAGTCGGTCGGGATCTACTTCACCCCGAAGCTGCTGACCCGGATCCGGCAGACCTACCAGGAAGCCGAGAACGAGAACGCCTACGGCCAGTTCTTCGACCGTGTCACCTCCGTCGACCTGCTCTACATCGACGACCTCGGCTCCGAGCGGCACACCGACTGGGTCGTGGAGCAGCTCTACGCGGTGGTGAACGAGCGCTACGAGAACCGGCGGTCGATGCTGGTGACCAGCAACGCCGCCGGCGACGTCGACCGGGGCCAGAAGCAGCTGGAGGACCAGATCGGCAGGCGCACCGTCTCCCGCCTGATCGAGATCTGCGGGGACCCGCTGCCGCTGTTCGGGCCCGATCACCGTTCGAAAACCGAGCACCGCATCGACGCCGGGCGCTTCGAGGCCCAGAGCGCTCCGCATCGGCTCTGACCACCCGTCACAATCCCCGCCGGCATGCCAGGAGTGGTCATAGTCGGAGCCCAGTGGGGCGACGAGGGGAAGGGCAAGGTCGTCGACCTGCTCGCCAAGCGGGCAACCACGATCGTCCGCTTCCAGGGCGGCAACAACGCGGGGCACACGATCGTCCGCGGCGGCGAGGAGTTCAAGTTCCACCTGATCCCCTCCGGGATCCTCTACGAGGAGAAGACCTGCGTGATCGGCAACGGCGTCGTCGTCGACCCGCAGGTGCTGCTGGGGGAGATCGACAACCTGAAACGGGCCGGGATCGGGGTCGGCAACCTGCGCCTCTCCGCCAACGCGCACCTGATCATGCCCTACCACGTGCTGCTCGACTCGGCCGGCGAGACGCGGCTGGGGAAGAACTCGATCGGCACCACCCGCCGCGGAATCGGCCCCTGCTACGCCGACAAGGCGCTGCGGCTGGGCGTGCGCGTGCAGGATTTGCTCGACGAGAAGATCCTGCGGACGAAGATCCGCGCCGCGCTCGAGCCCAAGCAGCAGGCGCTCCGGGAGCTCTCGGTGCAGCGGCGCAAACGGCTGAAGGAGGCGGGCGAGGACGCGAAGCCGATCGACGAGGCCGCGCAGGCGCCCGACCCGCGCCTCGACCTGCACGCGATGGTCGAGGAGCACGTCAACTTCGGCCACCGGCTCGAGCCTCACATCGCCGACACCGCCAGGCTCTGCTGGGATGCGCTCGACGGCGGCGAGACGGTGATCTTCGAGGGCGCGCAGGCGACGCTCCTGGATCTCGACCACGGCACCTATCCCTTCGTCACCTCCTCCAACCCGATCGCCGGCGAGGCCTGCGTCGGGGCCGGGATCGGGCCGAAGGACATCGACGAGGTCTGGGGGATCGCCAAGGCCTACGCGACCCGCGTCGGCGCCGGCCCCTTCCCGACCGAGCTCTTCGACGAGGTCGGGGAGCAGATGCTGCAGCGCGGGCACGAGTTCGGCACCACCACGGGCCGGCGGCGGCGCTGCGGCTGGATGGACCTGGTCGCCCTGCGCTACGCGGTCCGGCTCAACCGGATGGACGCGCTCGCGATCACCAAGCTCGACGTCCTCAGCGGCATCGGCCCGCTGCGCGTCGCCGTCCGCTACCGCTCGAAGGAGGGCGCTGTCCTCGACACCTTCCCCTACCACCAGTCGATCCTCCACTCAGCCGAGCCCGAGTACGAGGAGCTGCCGGGCTTCGACCTCGACCTCACCGCCTGCCGCAGCGCCTCGGACCTGCCGCAGGAGGCCCGCGACTACCTCGCTTTCGTCGCCGACTACGCCGGGGTGCCGATCCGCCTGGTCGGAGTAGGCCCCGACCGGGAACAGTCGATCTGGCTCGATTCCTAGCTGGCTGCACCCGGTTGGATGAAGATTCCACACCGGTGGTAGCTCTGCTCTAAAGTCTGGCGGTGCCCTCCGTTAGACGTTCTCCCAAGTTGCACGAGCGGCTGCCCAGAGGGAGGCACGGCCTGCCGAGGGAGGCGGTGGCCGAGTCCCAGCGCAACCGCATCTACCAGGGGATGATCGAGGTGGTCGCGAAGCGCGGTTACCCGGAAACCCGGGTCGTCGACGTGATCGAAGTCGCCGGGGTCTCGCGCAAGACCTTCTACGAGCTCTTCGACAGCAAGGAGGACTGCTTCCTCGCCGCCTACGACGTCCTCCTCGACAACCTGCTGGGGGAGGCGACGGACGCCTTCGAGTCGCGCCCGGGCGCCCCCTGGGCGGAGCGGAGCGGAGCCGCCCTCGACGCCCTTCTGCGGCACCTGGCCGAGCATCCCGACGAGGCCCGCTTCGCGATCGTCGAGGTGCTGGCCGCCGGCCCGAAGGCCCTCGCCCGTCGCGATGCGGCCCTGCGCCAGTTCACCGGGTTCCTCGAGGCGGGACGTTCGGAGACCTCGGTCGAGCTGCCGGGGATCACCACCCTCGCGATCACCGGTGGGATCAACGAGCTCCTCTACAGCGAGATCCTGCACGGGGCGGCCACCCGGTTGCCGAGCCGGCTGCCGGACCTCGTCTTCTGGGTCACGCTCCCGTTCCTCGGTCCCGAGGGCGCGGCGGCGCAGCGGGAGAGGGCCCGGCTGGGGATCTAGGCCCCCACGTTCTGCAAGACGCCGCTCCTTTGCACCACTGGACGGGTTTACGAACAGGGGTCGAGTGGTAGTTTGACCCGCTGGATAGGAGTTAAGAAAGGTTCCAACGGCGTCGGCCCCGGGACGGGCAAGCCGCAAAGGAGAGAAATAGGGATATGCGTAAGTATCTGTTGTCGACTATGGCCCTGCTGGGTCTGATCGCCGCGAGCGTCGCGGGCATCGCCAGCGCTGCGGGCGGAGGCCCGGTAACGGCCGAAGCCGGAAACATCAAATTCACCTTTGACGGCGGCTTCTCGCCGAGCAAGTTGCCGAAGAAGAAGATGGCGCCGATCGTTCTCTCGGCCAGCGGCAAGATCCAGACCAAGGACGGCTCCCACCCGCCGGCTCTGAAAGAAGTCCAGGTCGAATCGGACAAGAACGGGACGATCGACGTCAAGGGCGTACCGGCCTGCAAGTCCGGGCAGCTGCAGTCGCGCGATACCAAGGCGGCTGAAAAAGTCTGCAAGAGCGCGATCATCGGCACCGGCACGACCAGCGTCGAGATCCAGTTCCCGGAACAGAACCCGATCCCCGTCAACTCGAAGCTGCTGGTCTTCAACGGCGGCACCTCTGGCGGCAAGACGACCCTCTTCATCCACGCCTACATCACCGTCCCGACTCCGGCGGCGATCGTGACCACGGTGAAGATCAAGAAAATCCACAAAGGCCGCTACGGCCTCCTCTCGGTCGCCTCGGTCCCGAAGATCGCCGGCGGCAGCGGCTCGGTGAAATCGTTCAGCCTGACGATCGGGAACAAGAAAAAGGTCCTGTTCGCCAAATGCCCCGACGGCAAGCTGCAGGCTCACGCGACCTCCAAGTTCGCCGACGGGACCACGGTTTCCGCCGGCATAGTCCGGACCTGCACCGGAACCTGAGGAACGCGTCATCTGAAGGTTCCCCTCAGAGGGGGAAGAACCTGGGAAGGGCGGCCAAACGGCCGCCCTTCTTTTTGCCCTGATCGCCTCGGGCCGGGGAGCGAGCTCTCGCGGGCCGGGCGAGGGGCGAGGCGCCGGGTGACCGCCGCAACGCGCACTGAGCGTCAGCCCAGTGGCCCGGATGCGGCTCCAGGGCCGTCCGCCCGACTGGTTTGGCGCGTCGGAGGGCTCCGGCGTTGCCTTGAGACTCCCGCTCGACGTATCCGACGCCGATCTCGAAGCGTTCGCGGCAAGACCCGCCCTTGCACTCTGAGTACCGGCCTAGTACATATATGGGTAACCCCCCTAACCGGAGGAACCCACAGCGAACGATGCTCCCTGGCGGAGACAACTTGCCGGCGGCCGTGATGACCGCGAAGGAACAGGACCTGAAGCCCCTCTCGGAGGAGAGCGCGACCGCCCTGGAACTCGACAGCCGGCAGGTGGCGGAGATGTACGCCTACCTGCACGAGGCCTGGTTCTTCGGCGTGCGGACCGGTCACGAGGTGATGGTCGAGACGAAGATGGGCGAAGAGGATCCGATGCCCGTGATCCTCGGCATGCAGGAGGAGTTCCAAGACCTGATGGAACGCTGCGCCGACGCCCTCAACACCACCGTCCGCGACACGATCGCCGCCTGGCGCTACCTCGGCCGCGCCTGGATCGCCGGCGCAAAGTTCTGGGAAGTCGAGGTAGCCGCCCGCCTGATCGAATGGCAGGCGGGCGGCTTCGACGAGGCTTTGCGGAGGTTCGAGGGGTAGGGGCTAAGGCGGTCGCTGACGGGCTTTGTCTCGGCCTACACGGCCTAGAGGGCGGTCGCTCAATGTCGTCCGCCCTCTCCCATCCACTACGGCGTTCCGGTTTGGAGGCTATGTAATCCAGATCGAATCCGGGGTGACCACTGTATAGATGCTGCTCCAGGTCGCGGTGACCGAGCAGGCTTCGCTGCTCGGTTCCTCAAGAAGGAGCGGGACTTTGGTAATGGTGATCGTCGCTGTCTCGCCTCCCGTGACTTTGATTTCGCCTTTCGTGCCGGCATTAGCTGCTCTGTAGCGGCAGGTGATTCCCACGCAGGTGAACTGCCCTGTTATTTCCGAGGTGACTTCTACCCTGCCGTCCCCTCCACCTTCCGCGATTCCTACTGCGTGATAGGGATTGCTCGGCGACGCATTCAAGGTCGCAGTGCAACTAGCTCCGAACAAACTATCGTTGATGCAGTGACTTGTTTGGGTTGAAGTAAGTATCCCTTTTCCTTCATGCGTGATTTCACCTTCTCCCTGAGACTGGCATGTCACCACATTGAAGCCCGAGGCCAAAGTGGTTCCTCGTGTGCCAGTGGTTACAGCTTTAACTTTTTGTGTCGTGTATTCGTTGCCGTGCCCGGATCCACAAGCTGGTCCGGTGCCTACTGTCGAGCACGCTTTCGCGCTGCCGGCGGCGCTGGTGGCGCCAACTATTGCCGTGAGGGCAAGAGTAGCTGCGATAGCGGCGCAGAGCATCGTTGCATAGGCCTTCATCATTTCTCCTTCTTCCATCGGTTACGTTTTGGTACTCATGGCGGAGACCGAGAAATTGAACAGACGGTCTTTTAGTGCCGACATTTGCAGCCTGTAGCGGCAGGTCCCGCCGACGCAGATGAATTGGCTTGTGACTTCCGAGAAGACTTCCATCTCTCCGTTACCGCCACCTTCGGCTTGGATCCGGCTTCTGGACCTGCAGAGCGACCGGTCTCACGCGTGTAAGGCGGGCGGCCCCCCGAGGTGGCCGCCCGCTGTACTCGACTACTACGTCGTCAGTCGATCTGCTATGTGAGCCAGAGCGAGTCCGGAGTGGTCACCGAGTAGGTGCCGCTCCAGGTCGCGGTCGCGGAGCAGGATTCGCTGCTCGGCTGCTCGAGAGCGAGAGGGACTTTGGTCGCGGTGACCGTAGCTGTCTCGCCTCCGGTTACTTTGATTTCGCCTTTGGTGCCGGCGTTGGCTGCTTTGTAGCGGCAGTTAGTGCTTACGCAGGTGAACTGGCCTGTCACTTCACTACTGATTTCCAGCCTGCCGTTGCCGCCACCTTCGGCAACAGCTGTCCCATTCCACGGGTTGGTCGGCGAGGCATTGGAGCTCGCGGTGCAGCTAGCCCCGAATAGGCTGTCGTTAATGCAATTGGTGAACGTCAGGGACGTAATCTTGCCGGCCCCACCGTGGGTGATTTCGCCTTCGATGTGGGAGTGACATGTGACTACGTTAAAGCCCGAAAGTAGCACTGCGGTGCGGGTTTCGACCGTTGTCCCTGTAAATTTTTGTGTTGTGTATTCGGTGCCGTGCCCGGCGGCGCATGCTGCGCCGGTGCCCGTTGTCGAGCACACTTTGGCGCTGGCGGCGGCGCTGGAGACGCCAACCACGGCCATCAGGGCAAGAGCTGCCACGGCCGCGAGGCCGAGCATCTTTACGTACTTCATTATTCCTCCTTGAACTCTGGCAATTGCCAGTGATTACAAATGGTGCGAGCCCTGGAGCCCACAGGGCAGTTGTATATCAACCCTGTGTGGTACCAGTCAAGAACATCTGAGTTTGTAATTACACCCATCAGCCGGTTAGGACACAGAAGGAAGTACTCGGCCTTACAGTGGGAGAGGGGCGCAGTGTCTGGTGCCTCTTTTAGAAAAACACAACTCAACTCACGCAGACGAGCGGACGGCCACTCCGGGTGGCCGTCCGCTCTTACTTCGACTAATTACGTCAGTCGATCTGCTATGTGAGCCAGAGCGAGTCCGGAGTGATCACCGAGTAGGTGCCGCTCCAGGTCGCGGTTGCGGAGCAGGCTTCGCTGCTCGGTTCCTCGAGGGTGAGCGGGACTTTGGTCGCGGTGACCGTAGCTGTCTCGCCACCGGTTACTTTGATTTCGCCTTTGGTGCCGGCGTTTGCTGCTTTGTAGCGACAGGTCGTTCCGATGCAGCTGAACTGACCTGTTACCGGTGAGGTGACTTCCAGCCTGCCATTGCCGCCGCCTTCTGCGACGGCTGTCCCGTTCCACGGGCTGGCAGCCGAGGCGGTTGCGGTCGCCGTGCAGCTGGCGCCGAAGAGGCTGTCGTTGATGCAGTGACTGAATGTAAGCGACGTGATCTTGCCCGCCCCACCGTGCGTGATTTCACCTTCGATGTGGGAGTGGCATGTAACCACGTTGAATCCCGAATTCAGGACGGCGGTCCTTGTGCCCGTCGTTGTCCCTGTAAATTTCTGTGTTGTGTATTCGTTGCCGTGCCCGGCGGCGCATGCTGCGCCGGTGCCCGTTGTCGAGCACACTTTGGCGCTGGCAGCGGCACTGGAGACGCCCACCACGGCCATCAGGGCAAGAGCTGCCACGGCCGCAAGGCCGAGCATCTTTGCGTACATCTTCATTATTCCTCCTTGAACTCTGGCATTCGCCAGTTGGATGGGACCCGGTCTTCAACTTCCCGGGCCTACACCGAAGTTTCTATCAGTTTTGCCTGATTAAAGCAAGAGAAACTGAGGTGTTCGTGGAGGCGTTTTTGCGATTATTGATGCTTTTTGCAGGACGTCTTTATCCGAAGGCTCTGAAGCAGCTCCCGCCCGTTTTGACCCTGGAACCGAAGCCTGGCTCGCTGCGGTGCCTGACAGATATTCCGGCTATTCACCAGAAGGCCGCGTTTGCCCCCGAACAGGCTCATCGTGACCTTGGCAACTGGGGCGTCGGGGAGGTTGGCGAAGCGGGTTCTAATTCGACTGGTTTCACTGCCCTTCTTACGGACACTGTCGACGAAGCCGACGACGACGACATGGATGGAGCCTTGGAGGTCAGCAACGACGTCCGGGAGTTCCCGCTGGCCTCCGTTGGAGCGGAAGTAGATTGGGCCTTCGAGCGGCTTGTCGAGCAGGGGGGTTACCGCTCTCGCTCGGCCGAGAATCGAGCTCCGGGGGCAGGCTCCGGCGTTGAACTGAACCCGCGTGCAGGGATTGTTGATGTGGTTCTGGTCGATGAACTGGCTGCTTGGCAGGATGACCGTGGCGCTGGCATTGTTCGCCTGCCCCCGAGACTGCTTCAGCACCGCCCTGAGGGCGGGGTGCCCAGTTCGGCGGGTGCCTCCTCGAAGCGCGAGGGAGAGCTTGGGGCGGTACACCAGCTTCGCGCAATTGGTGGCTTGGTAGGGGGAGCGCGCAGTAGCCGTTGCGCCTTGAGGGGAGGCGGTGAGGGCCTCGACCTGGAAGGTCTTGCAGTTGGTCGCGTTCAACGTGAAGCTGGGCCGGTCGACCTGCGCGTGGATGACCCGGTAGGAGATCGGGACTCCTTCCAAGATCTGCGGCAAGGGATCCGACTCGATCGAGACCCGCGCGGTTTCCGGATCGACATGGATCGCCGAGCGAGTGATCACAGTGCCAAGGTCAAATGGACCTGCCTGGGCGGGAACGCTGATTACCAGGCTGTAGGGGGCGCCGGCATACGGGCCGCCGAGGAAGATGGCGGTGGGCGCCTTGCCAGGCTGGGGGATCCAAAGCGGATTGCTCCCAGGGCCAGCCGCCACGCTGACCGAGCCGATCCGAGAAGCAGGAGAGCAGTTCCCCGTTTTGGCCGCGTCCCCCGCGCAAAGTGGGATTCCGCCGAGCTTTGCCAGCAACCCCGGAGGCATGCTCACCTTCAACCGGGAGATGTTCTCTTCCCACGAGTCCCTCGTCAGATCGAGCGTGAACGGCGAATAGGCGCCGGCCCTGGGATCGGTGGTGCCAGCCGTGAGCTTGGGTCCGAAGCCGCCTTTGCCACAGCCGTTATCGATCGTCATCGGCGCATTTCCGCTCGCCGGTGGCTTGCCCGACCAAGGCGCGAACTCCCAGTTGGTGTAGTAGGTGCCACAGGAACTCGGATTGGCGAGCGGGCCTCGCGGTCCGCCAAACAGGTGCAGATGGATCTCTCGCACCGGCACCTGGGGAGTGTCCAGGAACATCGAGGTCACCCGACCGGTGACTGGGTCGAGATGTACCTCTCCTGGCAAGGCGATGTGAGCTCCCAGTTCGTCAACGACGATCCACACCCTGAAGAGGTGTCCCGGCTCCGGGGTGCGCTGGTAGATGCCCCCCTGGATCGATCGCTCCAACGCTGGAACGTCAAATTCGACGCTGCCGAGCTTCGAGGCCGGGGGGCAGGCGCCCGCGGAGCGGGATAGATACCCAGCCTGGGCGGCGGTACAGGACTGAAGGCCGTCGGCAGCACCCGCGGCCAAGGTCATTCCCTCAGGAAAGACTACGGCTGCGTCCTTCAGACTCGAGGTCGCCCGCCCGTTCACCGTTTCGTCCTGCGGGATCCTCACCTCCACGTCAAGCCCCGTGGGAGCGGCGGCTTCACGACTGGTTGAAACCGCTGAGAACGACGGCTGGAAGTCGACCTTGCCGCAGCCGGTGATAACACCTAGGGATGCGGTTTTCGTCGAGAACCTGCTTGGTGCTTGATAGCTGGCAGCGGCGAAGTCAACGTGGAGTGGCACGCCGCACCGGGTCGGATTCGAGAGGAACGGTGCAGGGAGAATGCCGCTCGAGCGTTTTCCACCCGGCGGTTTCGCGCCGTTTTCGGCCTCTTCCGGCGTGACCCGTTCCGGGTCGTGAACGGGATCTGCCGGGACTCCCCAGATGGTCGTGGTCGCGGCCTTCAACCCGACGACTGCAGGTGCCCCTTCGACGCTTGCCGTGACGCCGTACTCGTCCTCCGGGCGAACCCGGACGTTGATGACGACCGGCACGAAGGTCGCCAGAAATCCGAAACGTGCCACGACGTCCCCGCCAGGCGAGGGCATGTTGTAGACCGGCTCCACGATCGTTCCGGTGCGGTTTTCCAGTTTCAGTGCGCTGACCCCGACCTGGGAGGCGACAGGGCAGTGGCTGTCGCCGGTATTCGTTCCCAGCTCGGGGACCGTGCACTTCGGAACCACGTTGGGATTTCCAATCAGGCCAGGAGGCAGGTCGATCTTCACGTCTCGAGTCTGAGCAATCTCCCCCCCGAGAAATTCCGACCGCACCTCGAATGCGGTGGTCAGATCGGCGTGAGCCCCGGCTTGATACGAGGAGAGGGACGCCGACGCGGAGGTAATCTCGTATTCCTCGAATCCGGCCTTGGCCGGACTGGTCACCACCAGGAACAACATCATGCTCAACACGAGGAGCCGTCTCATCGCCTGACACCGCCCTTCCGGCTGGACGGCCGGTGTTTCTTTGAATGTTTGTGGACTTTCACGCACCTGATCCGCCCCTTGCGGCGCACCTTGCGCTTCCCTTTCCTGCATTTCTTCTTATGCGAAACGTTCCCGGGGCCGGACCCGGCCATGCTTCCAGGCGTCGTCAACGTCGGTGGCGAAGCCGGCTGACCTTTGCATGCGTCGCCTGAGCACCCGGCTGGTGCGTCTTCCGGAAATCCTCCGTTTATGCGCGCGTCGTAGATCGATACGGTCGTGTCCTGATCCGCGGCGAGCAGCAGGTCGTGGGTGGTGAAGAACACGTCCTGGCCGCTCCTGTTGACGGCAAACACGAAGTTCGGTTCAGAGCTATGGCCTGAAGAGATCAGCGCAAGGCATCCAGCTGGATGTGCGCACTGCTCCTTGCCCGGCGCTTGCCACTCGTAGACGTCGTCCACTCCGTCTACATCCTCAGGCACCAGCGAATCGGCAGTCTGGAAGACCACTGCATTGCCGTCGGGCGTCACGTTGTGCGCTGGGGTCATGCCGTTCGTGCCGGCTCGAGAATCGGCGATCCGCGCGACCTGGAGGTGGGCGTCACTCGCGGCGGGCAAGAGTGCCGGGCTGCACGATAGGCATCGCAGTGCGGGGCTCTCTCCCTCCGCGTATCTATATACCTCCGAATGTCCTCCGGAGTCGTAATCGGTGAGATCGCCGTGCGACTCAAATACGATGACACGCCCATCAGGGGTGGTACGGGATGGATCGTTGGCAGGACCGCCAGTCCCTGCCACCCAGAGCCCCAAGCCGAAAGAAGTTCCTTCGTTGAAGACTTGACCAGCAACGTCCTCTGGAGTCACTACGGCAATGAATGACACGCCAGTTGCAGAGTTCCAACCGTAGAGATTCTGTTGCCCGCTCACTGCTCCCGTTGCCACAGGAGTCAGCCGTTTCGTGGATACGAAATACACATGGGACCCATCCTCAGAGACGTTGACCGGGATGGACGCGCCTCCAGATCCAATTGCCTCCGTCCCGGTTCCCAGTCGGTAGCTGAAGATGTTCCCTTCTTTGAGGTACGTCAGCCGCTCGCCATCGGTAGACAGGCCGGCGAAAGTGGTCTGGCCGGTGGTGACCGGGGCCGTGGAATTAGGCAGGCTGCGGTGGACGAACAGGGTGGTGGCTCCGCCGTCGGTCACCGAAAAGGCAACCGTGTCGCCCGCTTCGTTCGTACCTTGGAATTTGACCTGGGAGCCCCCTTTCGGCGTGCCTGACGGTTCGGTGGAGACGATGGCGATGCTCCCGTCGGAGGCACGGTCGTAGATCGTCCGGGTGCCCGCGGGGGAGGCTCCCGGCACCAGGGGAACAGTGGAACTGAAGATCCTGTGCGAACCATCTGGAGATATGTAGTGCCCCGTTGCCCTCGGATCGTCGGCCAGCTGACCCTTACCGATGAGTTCGAAGCTGCCATCGGGAAGCCTCGTGTACATGGTCCTCTGCCCACCGATCACGAGACTCCCATGGTCGGCTGCGTCTCCCGTCGCCCAGTACCAGTAGCGGTGGTCACCTGAGGCGCCGCCGGCGGAGGGCAATTGCGACTGCGTGCCGTCCGGGCCTGAAGAACGCGTTTGCCAACCGGAGCTGGACCTACTTGCCTCATACCCGCTGATGATTCCGCTGCCACCGGGGATCGGCAGGGTGCCTCCTTCGACCATGAACAACACGCTTGAGCCGTCGGGGTTGGAGACCTCGGTTGGAAAGGCTGCCTGTTCTGCATAGCTCATGAAAGACGCCGTGGGCTCTCGGCCGTTCGTGTTCGGTGGCGACACGAGCTCGTAGGCGCGGCAATCGGGAAGATGGGCCGAAAGGCCAACTCGGAATGCATCGTTGAGACACGGCGGCGCGGGCGGAGCTTCGGGGTAAGTGGCGAAGGTCACCGCATCACCCTCCGTCCTACAGACGGAGCTTTCTGGTTCGCCAACTTTGCAATTGGTCGCCACTACCCGAAAGAGGTATGCCGTACCGGGTGCCAGGCTCGTGAGGGCTGCTGAGACCGGTATAGGTTGATGTCCCGCAGGCAACGCGCCAGACTGCGCCAGGATGGCGTGATCGAAGCCGTGACCGGCACCGAGGGTTCCCACATCACCCTCATAAGTGACCTTGTCTACATATTCGAAGCGATAGGCCGTCGGTGCACCGTTAGGGTCGATCTCCGCTTTGAGTTCGACTTCCGTCCTGGTCGGATCCGCGAAGCGGGTGCCGGTGACGAGTGGCGGCCCGATTTCACCGGCGCGGATGAAGGCGTACATATGCCCGGGCGGCCCCTTGGAGAGCACATAGACGTTGCCGTGATTTGGAGCAACACTACCGTTAGACACGACGATTGCCGAAGGCGGAATATACGAATGTTCAGCGAGTTCGGAATCAGAGACCCATTCGTATCCTCCTCCTGATGGCACGAATCGATACACAGCCGCCGGCGTACCCTCTATATCGTCGACAAATAGTTCGCCGGTCTCTTCATCAACGGCCACCGTCAATTCACCGAAGGGAGCAGTGAAGCCCCCTGCAGGGGTATCAGCGCCGTCGATCGTCCCGATGTGGGTCCCGGCGGCGCTGAACACGTATACGACGCTCACATGCGGTTCTGAGCCAGACGGAATCGGATTGCACCCTTGGCATACGGACCCGACGAACACGTTTCCGGTGGAGGAATCGACCGTGATCCCGAGGGTGTTGCTCAACAGACCTTCGCCCATCGTTGATGAGACTAGCGCCCCCCCTTCATTCGCTGAGCGGTACTCGTTCACATGGTTCCCGTGAGTGACGTACAGATGGTTCGTGAAGGTATTGACCGCTATCCCATTGGATCCCTGGTCTGCGTCGACCACCACCGGCCCGCTGTAGATGGTTGCGGGCGTCGGTGGATATTCGTTCGGCGTGTATCGCACGACGGCATTTGGCGTTTCGCGTTGGCCTACGTACAGCACCCCTTCACTGTCAACCGCAAGGCTGCAGGGGAGCTCGTCGTTGACGATCTCCTGAATGAATTTGCCTTCCGGGTCGAAGATGTCAATTCGGCCGGTTTCGCCGGGAAGTGATTGGCCGAGCGAGCTGACGTAGGTGTTGCCCGCGGAGTCAACGGCTAGACCGCAAACGGTCCCAAACGCCTCTGGCGGATGGGACGGGCCCGGGTCGGGCACCGGATCCAAAGGGGAGACGGTGGTTCCTCCGGTCAAGGAGAGGGGTGCGCTGAAGACGTGAGTTTCGGCGGCGGAGGCACTGGCCGCTAGCGAGAGATGGCAGGCGGCGAGCAGGCCAAGAACGATGATGAAAAGGGGCATACGGGAGATGCCGCCCCCCCGAGGGTCCAGCGTGACTGCGGCCTGCGGCCGCTGGCCAGATCCCGCCATGCTTCATTCCTCCTTGCCTGGCTGCCGCCTCCCTCAGCGGCATCCCTCGCCATCTCAATAGCCCCGATTACTGGAGCAAGGCGCAGCGTAGAAGACGCACTCGTTCCTGTCAAGCGCGCGTGATTTTTTAGCGGAGCAGGGCGCTCAACCGCTCAGCCACCAACCCGGCTGCCGCTTCCAGCCCAGCGAGGCGCATCGTCGCCCGATACTCGAACAGGAAGCTCCACGCAGCTTTCGGCGTGAAGCCCCGCTCGTGCCTCAGGTGCCACACGACACTTTGATCGGATGGCAACCCTCGGGGAAATCGAGCGTAGAGCGCTTCGTGAGCAGGAGGGTTCAGGGCTGCCTGCTTCAGGGCTCTCTGCCGGCTTGCAGACTGCGGCCTCAGCGTCTGCAAACCCAGACGTGTCAATTCCACCTTGCGAGTTGCACCCCTCCCATATTCGCTCGTGAGCCCGAACTGCGCGAGGGAGGACGTACGACGGAGTGCAGCCCGGCTCCGGGAGGGATAGCCCCAATGGTGGAGCACCGAGTCGATCGGAGTCAGGTAGGTGCCCTCGTTTTTGTAGAGAACGTGTACGAGCTCGACCGCAACTCCTAGATCGATGGCCGGACAGCTGGGGCTGCGTCGGGATGGTCGAAGCGAATCACCCCTGGTGACATCGGTACTAGCAGTCGTTCCGCTCATTCCAACCTCACTCTCTTATGAGCCTTCAATTAAACGGGGCCGCCAGCTGGCGGCCCCGATACAGCTTTCGGTGGACCGCCTATGGGGCGGTGACGGCCCAGGTCCCCCTGATTCTTCCGTTTTCCACGGCTGCGGCAACCTTGAGAGGTACCGAGACGCCAAAGGCCGTGGGCGTCCCCCAGGCCATATCCAGGGTGGAATATTCCATCGCTTCTTCCTCCGTGATGTAGATACACACGAAGCCAGGTTCGGCGTCTGGCGCCGCGGCGGAGCCGGGGCAAAGTGCTTCTACCGCGGGTTTGCCCACAACTAGGAAATCCGCTCCTTCAGGTCCGGTCGGCTTTACTCGGAAGGCGGTTCCTCCGGTTTTTATGACGAAGATCGCCGTCGGAGCCGGGGACACCGGGAACTGGAAGGAGATCGGAACGAGCGCCGGCGATTCTTCATCGTGCTGCGCCGCGCTCCACACGCCTTTCAGCGTTTTTTCGGTGGGGACGCTCTGAACGAAGGGGCCGGGTTCGCCTTTGTCGCCTTTGTCTCCCTTATCCCCCTTATCGCCCTTGTCCCCCTTATCGCCCTTGGCTCCTTGCGAACCTGCAGGACCGGCCGGACCGGCGGGACCTGCGGGTCCCGGTTTGCCGGCGAATTTCTTGGCGATCTTCTTGACTTCCTTCTTCTGCCTGCTGTTGAGGCCGGCCGCCGCGAATGCGGTGCCCGCCAAGGCTGCGATCAGCGCGATGACGGCGACGATCAAGCCGGCCGTCCCCAGGCGCTCATGAAGCTTCGAGAACATCGAACCCTCCCTGTTTCATTGGATTGACCCGGGGACCGGCCGAAGCGGTGCTGCAGGCGCGGCGGGACCCGAAGGCCCACCGGCAGTCGATAGCGGCTTCCATCATTTCTCCAATCCCCCCTCAGGGGTCGATCCGTCCGGCAACGAAGGCCTGGGACCACCCCCCACCCTGGCGACGCTAATGGAACGTGTACGGGCTTGTCAAGGAAAGGTGATGGCTTCAAAGAAGAGGCTGCGTCCACCAGCGTTGCAGCTCTTGTTCAATCGACTACTCTTTCTAACCGATGGGGGAGGCATTGGCAAGCGAGCGATCGACGATCAGCCTCGTCACGCTGGGCCCCGAGGGCACGTGCCACGAGCGGGCGGCACGGCGCTACATGGAGTTCCAGGGAATCGACGACTACGAGGTCGAGTTCATCGGCGACTTCCTCGACGGCCTCGACCGGATCCGCGGCCGCGACGACGCCTATCTGATCCAGTGCAGCGCCCACCCCAAGGTGCACGAGGTGACCGAGCGCTACTGGATGGAGATCTTCGTCGTCGACACCTTCATCTACCCGACCAAGGCGCTGGCGGTGCTGGCGCGCCGCGACGTCGCGGAGCCGCGCTCGCTCGGCCTGGTGCCGGCGACCGCCGGCTACATCGACCCCGCCGACTGGCCGGAGATCGTCGACGTCCAGTCGAAGCCGATCGTCGCCGAAGAGCTGCTCGCCGGCCGCTACGACGCCGGCCTCACCCACCTCGAGCACCTCCAGGCGCACCCCGACGAGCTGCGCCTGGAGCTGGAGATCGGCGAAATCGACACCACCTGGGTCGTCTACGGGACCAAGAAGCGGTTCGAAGGCCGCGTGATCGGGATCCCGTCGCCGGAGGTCTTCCGGCAGTCCGTGGCACACGGCTCGTAGGCCTTCGCCGTTCCCGCGCTGGCCGGCCCGGCTTAGTCCTGAACTGAGCGGGTACCTGAATAGAACCGGTCGTGACCAGGCTCTAGGTCCCAGGAGGGATTCGATTGACGACTGGATTTTCCGACATAGATGCCCGCCCTGCCCAGGACGACGACGCCTGCGTCGCCGGCGCCTCGATCGCCGACGTGCTGAGGCTGCTGAGCGCGGGCGCCACCGGCGCGATCCTGATGGCGCTGGGAGAAGGCCCGCTGCGGACCAAGAATCTGACCGAGCGGGTGCCCGGCTATGCGCCGCGGACGATCTACCGCTACGCGGGCAAGCTGGCGGAACTCGAAGTGATCGAGCGCGAAGAGGAACCGGGGGTCCCGTCCAAGGTCGTGCACACCCTCACCGAGGGCTGCGGGAGGGAGCTCTACGAACTCGTCAACCGCTTCGCCGACGCGTCGATGACCCGCCTCCCCGACGGCCGCATCGACGCGCACGCCTGGGCGGCGCTCGGGCTGCTCGCCGATCTCTGGGAGGCGGGGATGGTGGAGGAGCTGAGCTGCGATCCGAAGTCCCCGACCGAGCTGGCGCGCGGATCCCACAACCTCAGCTACCACCAGGTCAACCGCAGGGCTGGGCTGTTCAAGACGGCGGGGCTGGTCTGCGAGTGGCAGGGGCCGGGGCGGCGGCGCTGCTATGCCCTGACCGACAAGACGCGAAAGGCGATGGCCCTCATCGTCGGCATCGGACGCTGGCGGCACCACCACGTCGTCGCCGAGGACGGAGAAGGGATGACGGTGCCGGAGATGGCGACGGCGCTGCGGGCCGCCTTGCCGCTGGTGAGCCTTCCGTCGCACGGAGGGAAGCGCCTGAAGCTCTGCGTCGTCGGGGAGGGGGAGGCGGGCGACGAGGGCGAGCTGATCTGGGCAGAGGTCGAAACGGGCGGCGCCGTCCACAGCTGCTCGGCGCCGACCGAGGAACCCGACGGCTGGGGGCGCGGCAAGATCAAGGCCTGGATCCCGGCGATTCTCGACGGCAAGCCGGGGAAGGTGCTGGTCGGGGACGACGAGAAAGCCGTGGCCGACTGCCTCGAGGGCCTCTACGGGACGCTCTGGTCCCCTAGTCCTTTCTAGAGGCGGCGAAGATCTCGAACTGCGAGTCGGTCGGTTCCTTCGGCCGGCCGTTGCCGTGGAAGACGCGCTCTAGAATCATCCCGACCGAGGCGTAGATCTCCCGCAGCTCGTCCACCGTGTAGAGGCGCTGGCGGAATTCGATCCGCTTGTCGAGGTCCTCGAGCACCTCGCCGAAACGGACCGGGATCATCGCCCCTTCCATGTAGCGGTCCTTCTTGTTCCAGCGGTGCTCGACGAGTTCGACCATCGACGAGCTGGGGATCCAGGAGCGCTGCGGCAGGTGGGCCCGAGCGTAGAGCACGTTCGGAACCTGGATCAGGTTCTGGCCGCCGGGCTTGAGCGCGCGGGAGATCACCTCGAAAGTGCGGAGGTTCTCCTCGTCGGTCTCGAAGTAGCCGACGGCGCCGTCGTTCAGGTTGAGGACGATGTCGAACTCCTCCGCGAAGTCGAGCTCCCGCAGGTCGCCCTGGACGAAGGTCGCCTCCAGTCCCTCCTGGTCGGCATCGCGGCGGGCGATCTCGACGAGTTCCGGGCCGATCTCGACGCCGACCACGGAGAAGCCGCGCCGCACGAGCTCCAGCGAGTGGCGGCCGGTGCCGCAGGCGAGGTCGAGGATTCGCTCTCCCCCCTCGGGCCGCAGCATCGTCAGCGCCCGGTCGATTTCGGAGCCGGTCCGCTCCGTCCAGGCCATGTCCGCCGACATCCCGTCGAACGCCGTCGCGTACCAGTCCTGCGGAATCTCCTTCTGAAGAACGCTCATCTCCCTCTCCCTTTGCCGATTAGACAGAGAAGTCTAAAAGATCAACAGCCATGGTCAGAGCGAACGAGCTAGTCCGTCTTGCACCCTCCACCAAATCTGACTAAACTGCCCGCCCATGACTGGTTGGGCGGGGGTTCGAGCAGGATGGCTGGCCGCGGCATTCACCGCTGGCGCCCTGCTGCTGTCCGCATGCGGAAGCAGCGACGAGCCGGCGCAATTGACGAGGGCCGAGTTCATCGAGCAAGGGAACACGATCTGCAAGCAGAGGCTCAAAGAAAAGGACCGCCTGATCCAGGAAAAGTTCAAAGAGCTGGAAGGGACGGGCGGCTCCTCGACGAAGCACGGCGAAGAAGCGGTCGACGCGGCGCTCCCGGCCATGGACGCCCTGGCGCAGGAACTCGCGGATCTTCCCGCGCCCTCGAAGGACGAGGCGACCGTCAACCGCCTGGTCAAGCAGATGAACGCTGCCCTGAAGCAGCTGGAAGACGATCCTGGGTCGGTCTTGAAGGGGGATCCGTTCGATCCCGCGGCAAAGACCGCCCGCTCCTACGGGCTGCTCGGCTGCGCCCTCATCTGAGCGGGCCGTCTTCGCTCAGCTCTCCCGCCGCCGCTCCTCACGGCGGTGCCGGCGAACGAGTGGCGCGATGTAGCCGATCAGGACCCCGATCGCGGCAGCGAGCAGGATCACGACGATCAGCGGCGCCTGGAAGCTGGCGAAGAGGACCTCGAAGCTGACCTCCTGCGAGTTCTGAAGCGCGACGATAAGGACGAGGGCGCTGAGGATGCCGACGAGCCAAGCGCGCCAGTTGACCGGCTTCTTCTCGGGGGCCACGGCGCAGATTATCCCCTAGTCCCTGGCTGTCTTACCCCCACCTCGGAAGGGAACGTGACTGCGCGGCGTTGGTCCCTTGTCGAAGGGTTCTACTTGCAGCGCGCTTTGAGGACAGGGCTTGAGTGCACAGCCCGTCCGTTCTGAGCGCGCATCCTCACGATTGCGCGGTGCTTGCCGGCGCAGATGTCCTGGGAGTTGGTGAGCAGGCCCTTCCTGCCCCCCCGCATCTTCAGGACGAACTTGCTTATCGGCGCGTCAGGGACGGCCGCGAAGGTGGTGCGTATCCCACCCTTTTTCGAGTCGATCCGGCCTGGAACGACGACCTCGATCTGCCCTCGGAGGTCAATCACCAGGTTGGGCAACGGGTGGTTGGAGGACCGCAGATAAACGGGACCTGCCAGGGGTTTGTCGAGTAGGGGGGTCCATGCCTTGGCCTTTCCGTACACGGAGCCCTTGGGGCAATCGTGCGCGGCGAACCGGACCCGAGTGCAGATAGTGACGATGTGCTCCTGAGCGAGGAACTCAGAATGGGGAAGCGCAACCGAGACCCGGCCGATGTTGGCGTCACGAGTCCTGGCTCGTAGGGTGGCCGAGAGGGCGGGATAGTCGCCGCGCTTCGTGCCGCCCCTGAGCTTGAGAGCCAGCTTCGGCTTGAACCTGAGCGCCTTGCATCCGCCTACCTGGAAGCGATCCGCGGGATGGGCGACGGCGCCCTTCGTCGAGGAGACGCTCGAGGTGATCGCCTGTTCGGAGCAGTTGGTCGGATTGAGGGTGAACTGCGGGCGGTCGATCGAGACGTGGAGGCGCCGATAGATCACCGGGACACCTTCGACGAGCTGGGGCAGGGGGTCGGTTTTGGCCGTGACCTGAGTGGTTTCCGGGTCGAGGTCAAGCGCCGAACGCGACACGACGTTGCCGAGCTCGAAGGGGCCGGCCTGGGCGGGAACGACAGCGACGATGCTGTAGGGGGCGTCCTTGTAAGGGCCTGCGAGATAGACCGCAGGCTGGTCCTTGCCTGGCTGGGGGAGCCAGAGCGGGTTCGGCCCCGGACCGGCAGCCGCGACGAGCGACCCGATCCTCGACTGCGCCGGGCAAGAGCCGGCCTGTGCCGCGACATCGGGACAGAGCGACACCCCCTTCAGTTTCGCGAGCTCCCCTTTTGGCAAAGTGACCTCGAAGCGCGCTAGATCCTGATCGCCGTCGTCGCGGGTGAGGTCGAGCAGGAAAGGTGAGAAGGCGCCGGCGACCGGATGGGTTGCGCCACCCTCCAGCCGCGGGTTGAAGCCTCGGGCGCCACACCCCTCGTCGATCGTCATCTCGGTTCGTCCGGTGGCCGCCGGGTCGTTCGAGTGGGGAGCGATGGAGAAGGCGGTCGAGTACGTCCCGCAGCTGTCCGGGTTCTTCAGAGGCGCCCTCGGACCGCCCCAGATGTCGAAGGAGATCTCCTCCACAGGCACCTGCGGAAGATCCCGGAAGACGGTGGTCAGCTGACCCGTGTTTGGATCAGGCTCGATCTCGCCGGGGAGCTTCACATGGAGGCCGAGGTCGTCGGAGACGAGCCAAAGACCGAATTGATGGCCCTTCCCCCGGGGGCTGCGCTGGTAGAGCGTCGCCTGCAGCGGCCGGGGCAGCACCGGCGAGCCGATCGTAGCCGTGCCCAGCTTCGAGGCATCGGGACATTGAGCGTCCTGTTCTTGGTGGAAGTGAACCTCTTCGTCCGAGCAGGCGGCGAGCCCATCGGCAGCGCTAGAGGAGATCGTCATCCCCTCGGGCAGGGTGACCCGCGCTTCGCGCATGGTCGCAGTGCCTGGGGCATCCGGGTCGTTCGTTTGGGGGAGCCTCAGAGTCGTCTTCAGCCCGGTTGGAGCGCCCGCTACCCGGCTCGTTGGATGGGCTTCGAAACTGGGATCGAACGGCAGTCCTTCGCAGCTGGTGATCGGGTCCAGCGGCGCCGAGGCGCTGAAGACCTGGCCCGGGTACTGGTAGCTGGTGACGCTGAAGTCGACATGACCCTGCTGGCAAGCCGAGGGGTTGGTCATGAAGGCGGTCGGCCCCAGGGTGCTCGGACCCGGTGGGATCCTTTCGGAGTCGTGACCAGGGCTCCCCGGATCGCCCCAGAAGACCGTTTCGGCTGCTTCCACCGGATATGCGGCGGGAGCTCCGTGAATCGCGGCGGTGACGCCGTAGTCGCCTGCCGTGCGAACGGAGACGTCGATGAAAATCGGGAAGGCGGGGGCGAACAGCCCGAATCTGGCGATCTCCTCCTCGGGATGCGGCGGTTCGAGGTTGTACACGGCGGCGAGCTGGATGACACCGAGGTTTTTTATTTCGAGGTGGCTGAGACCGACCTGCGAATCGGCAGGGCATTCGTTGGAGATGAATTCGCCGGTGGTGCAGCGAGGGGTGGCATTTGGGTTGCCGTAGAGCCCGGGCGGGAGGTCGACGATCACGTTTTCGGTCTGGGGACTGAAATTACTGTGAGCGGGAAGCCAGACGATGTTCGTCGTCAGGTCAGGATGACGCGCGGCGAGATCGGTCGAGGTGCCCACGTCAACCGACCTGATGCCGTACTTTTCGAATTCGCCGGTGGCTGCGGCTGAGGCGCTTGCGCTCCTCGGTGCCACCGGGCTTGGCTGTTGACTGGGGGTGGGCGAAGGTGAAGCCTCTACCCCCGCCGTCGGGTTGGTGAGACTGCTGCTCTTCGCACTGACCCCACCGAGCCTTCCGTGCGAGCGCTTGGATCGCCGGTGCGAGCGCCTCTTGATGCAGCGCTTGTGTTTTTTCGAGCTACGGCGCCGGCATTTGTGCTTCCGGTGCTTTTTCGCCGGTCGGAGGTTGCCGGGGTCATGCAGATTTGAGGAGGCTGCCATACCGAGCGTCGGCGCGGCGCCGGCTGGCGAATGGCACGCTTCCTCGGTACAGGGAGTCGGCTCCCGCGGCTGCGAAAAGCCGCCCCCAACCCGCGCGTCATAGATCGCCTGCGCCCCGCCGAGCCCAGCTCCCGGCACAAGCGCATCGGTAGAGCGGAAGAAGACATCGCTTCCGTCGGGCGTGATCCCCATGAGGACGTTCGGATCCTGAAGCCCCTCGATTTCCGGATACCCCATTGACTTGCCTGAAGAGATCAGGCTGAGCACAGGAGCTCCACCGCCGAGCGGCAGCTCCCACTCGTATATGTCGTTGATGCCGTCTCCGTCACCCTCGACCAACGCTTCGGTGCTTTCGAAGAAGACACGGCTTCCGTCCTCGCTCAGATTGTGGATGACGGTTGCCGGAGAAGTGACGGCGTAAGTCAGAGGAATGTCTTGGAGGCGGGCGTCGGCAGAGGCCGGCGTACCAGCGGGGTTGCAGGAGACGCAGATGAGACTGCCGGTTTTCTCCGAGTAGCGGTAGAGCTCGGCATGACCAGCATTGTCGTATGGAGTCAGCTGCCCTCGAGAGGTGAAGAGGAGCACCCGACCATTCGGGGTGGCGCGGGAATGGTTGACGCCTGGGCCGACGCCACCACTGGGGTCGGACGCCACCGCCCGAACCCAGTTGCCCAGCAGCGGCACGTCGCTCGCCGCCAGCGTCCTGATGTATTTCGGAGGGCCGCCGCTCCAGACGTAAAGGTTCGGCTGGTTGGCAATGCCTTGACCCCCGACTTGCGACTCGGAGATGAAATAGACGTGGGAGCCATCTTCGGACACGTGTACCACCGTTCCGTCGCCGGTGGAATTGATCGGATCGTAGCCTTCGTTGGTGGTATCGAAGCGATAGACGTTGCCCCCCGCCACGTAGAAGAGGTAACGGCCGTCGCCAGAGAGCCCGGCATAGGTCGGGTTGCCGGCCGCTGCGCTCTCGGTCCTTTCCGCGCCTGCGTTTCCATTATCGACACGAACGTAGAGGACATCGTTGATCTTGAAGGCGACGGATGAGGCATCCTTGGAGGTGCCCTGGTAGACGACCTCTTCGCCCGCCGCGGGCGGGTTACCGCTGGGAAGCAGAGAGACGACATGGGTCGGCCCGTCGGCCGCGCGATCATAGATGGCGCCCGTGCCATTCGGCGGGGCACCGGGCTCCAGCTGTTTGACCGGGCAGGGCCGACCATTGGAGAGCGCGATATAGCACCAGTAGCTCTGGGTGATCTGTTTCCCCGTGGTAAAGATCACATGCTCACCCCCGGCGCTGATGTAGCGTCCTTCGGCGAGCTTTTCGCTGCCCAGGCTCCCCACGCCGGTTAACTCAAAGTGACCGTCGGAGTCACCCAAATAGTCCGCATCAAATCCTTCGTAAAGGCTGCCATACGAACTAGCATTTTCGTTTTGGATCGGCCCGGCGTGAACGAATATAAGGCGATGATCTAGAGAAATTGCTCCCACTTCGGGTTGAACCGATTCCTCCCCCGAAGGCGTGACACGCCGAACAACCTGCCAGCCAGAAGCGGACCTCCTCGCCTCGTAGCCGTCTTCCCGCCCATCTGGTAGCGGAGGGCTCTGGAGAGGCGCCGCCCTCGTGGAGAAGACGAAGCTTTCGCCGTCAGGGCTGGCTAGCTCGATCGGAAACAGGTCCCGCGTCCGTGCGCTGCCCGCCTCCTGGGGGAGGCCCAGGAGGACCCGACCATGAGATTCCGGCGTCACTAGCTCGTATACGCGGCAATCGGGGAGACGAGCGGATGCACCAGTACGGAGCGCCTCGTTGGGGCAAGAAGCGGCAGCCGTGGCCGGCAAATGTGATGCCAACCCAACCGCCGCGACGGCGATCACCGACAGACCCCACCGAGAACACTTCAGCACGCGCATCCCCCTAGCTCTAATCCCCTCCGACGGCCGAAGTTAGGCAGGCGGCCATGGGTTGTCAACCAGGTGCGGGTGACACATATCGCTCGCTGGCAACGACGCGAGCGGCTTAGAAGGCACCCGCACCTCCCTGATCCATGATTAGCCGATGGTTACCACGCTGAACGGACTCTCGTCAATCTCTAGTGTGAAGCTCATTTGCTTGAACTTTCCGGTGGAAGAGCAGCTGGAGCTGCTGGCCGCCTCAAGGCTGAATTCCGGTTCGCCCCTCAAGCTAACCAGGTCGCTGCCCACCACGAGATCGATCGGGAGGTTGGTGGTCCTGTTGTACCGACAAATCACATGAGAGCCGAAGAGATTTGTGATGTCACGGACGAATGTAAACGAGCCGCCGGTGCCACCGCAGCTATGAGGCGCTATAGACCCTTCCCCTGTGGTTCCGGAAAGCGCTTCCGCGGTAGCTTCGAGGCACCAATGTTGCGTGCCACCTTCGTTTGTAAAGCCCGGAATAGTGACCTTCGTCGCGCCAACGGTGCTTGAGCAGTCTTCTGTCGCGCCCGCTTCGTGTTTGCTGTTGAACGAGGCTTTTTCGATTGTGCCTGTGACAAGCCCTGTTTCGTTTCGGATCACTTCGCCTGTTAGCCAGTAATCGTTGCATTTGAGGGTTTCGAACCCAGAGGACCATTCTGCGCTGTTCAGACCTGTAGCTGTGATCTTCGAGTTGACGGCTACCGGTTCAAGCCCCTCCTTCAAAAGGGGAGATGCGATCGCAATAGCGGGGATGATGGCAACTACCGCCACCGCTAGCAACACCGTGCAGAACCCAGGGTATTTACCGTGCATGCAGCCTCCTTCAAGAGCCGGGGCCGCTTGACGCGGCCCCGGCGTACCTTCTGCCCTAACCGTTAGTTGATCGTGATGGGGGTGAAGGGGTTGTCTGTCTCGAGTGTGAAGCTCATGTTCTTGAGCTTGCCCGTGGACGAGCAGCTCGAGCTGCTGGTCGCCTCGAGGTTGAATTCCACTTCGCCTTTCAGGCTGACCACATCACTGCCGACGACATAGTCGATCGGGATGTTGGTGCTCCTGGTGTACCGACAGATCACGTGAGAGCCGAAGAAATTTGTGACGTCGAGTACGAATGTGAACGAGCCGCCGGTGCCACCGCAGCTATGGGGCTGCACGGTCCCTCCGCCTGTAGTTCCGATGACTTCTTCTCCGAGGGCTTCAAGGCACCAGTGTTGCGTACCGCCTTCGTTTGTGATGCCCGGAATAGTGACCTTCGTCGCTCCGATGCTGCTCGAGCAGTCTTCTGTCGCGGTTTTGGTCGCGTTCCAGTTGTTGAAGGATGCTTTCTCGATTGTGCCCTGTACCAAGCCTGTTTGGTTTTTGATGACTTCGCCTGTCATCCAGTAGTCGTTGCAGGAGACGTTGATGAACCCCGAGGTGAATTCGGAGTTGTTGAGCCCTGTTGCTGTGATCTTCGAGCCGGTTTTGACGGTTTCGGCACCCTCCTTCAGAAGGGGTGAAGCCGCAGCCATAGCCGGGGCAATTGCGAAGGCCGCAAGCGCCACCAAGGCTGCGCAGATCCCAAGGATCTTCTTGTGCATGAGATACTTCCTTTCTCTCCGAGCCACTGGCTCGGTCTTGTTTGCGGCTCCCGGGGCGTTCCCATTTCCAGCGCCTCGGGAGCTTCCACCCATCAAAACGAGTGGACTGTTCGGCTGATGCTTCTACACCTGCGGCGTTGGGTGTGTCAAGGGTCCGTTTTCGCGGCAACGCTGGTGAACACATGCAGAGGAACGTCGGTTGCCCGCTTTAGACCTCAAAGGGCCTGCAAGAGCCGCGTAGTTGAGTGGTTAAGCGACATCTGTCACTCGTTCACTGCCGTCACCCTTCGAGGGCTTGGTGAAAGAGAGAGTTTGATTAGATTGCCCCATGGTCCGACACGGGCATCGGCTAGGGGCGTCCACTCTCCTTGTACTTCTCTGTCTTGGCCTAGCGGGTTGCAGCGATGGGGGTGGTCAGACCCCGTCATCCTCACCCTTGAGCAAGGAGCAGTTCGTGAAGCAGGCGAATGCGATCTGTCGGCAGGGGGCTCGGGAGGGAAAAAGCGCACTCGAAGCTACTGCTGAGGAGCGGGGGAAGCCCTTCTTCGACCTCTCACCTAACGAAATGGAAGATGTCGGTTCGGCGGTGATCGTGCCCCTCTATCGGCGCATACTCTCCCAGCTATCGGAGCTGGAGCCTCCCTCTGATGACGCCAGTGCAAGGCGGTTCATCGAGGAGTACGGGAACGCGGTTGAGAAGGTGGAAGCCGATCCTTCGTTGCTGTTCAAGCAGCAGTTCGAAAAGGCGGATGATGCCGCAGAGGAGTACGGCCTCACGAAGTGCTCTTCCTTCTGACCGACCTAGCGGGATCGTCTCCGGCACACACCATGATCCGCCGGGTGCCGCCGCTCATACAGCCGCCGGTTCGTCGGAGCGCTTGCGGCGCAGCATCCGCCCGTCCGCTGCCCGGATCAGCGCCTCGAAGTCGCGGCCGTCCTCGGGGAAGACGGCCCAGCCGATCGAGGTGGAGGGAGCAGGGGTGCCCGCGTCCGAGTAGTGCGTGCTGACCGCGTGGCAGATCGCTTCGGCCAGCTTCTTGGCCCCGTCTGCGTCCGCCCCTGGGAAGACCACGGCGAACTCGTCGCCGCCGATGCGGGCGAGGGTGTCGGTCGCGCGCAGCGTCGACTGCGTCCGCTCGGCGACTTGGCAGAGGACAGCGTCGCCCACCGGGTGCCCGTGATTGTCGTTGATCCCCTTGAAGTCATCGAGGTCGATGATCAGCAGCGCCAGCGGCGTCTCGTCGACCCTGCGGCCGCCGCCCGGCCGCAGGCGCACTGCCAACTCCCGCTTCAGCACCGCCTCGAACTTGCGCCGGTTGCCGACCCCGGTGAGGGCGTCCCGGTTGGCGATCTCACGCTGGTAGAGCTCGGCCTCGAGCAGGCGCTTCCTCAGGCCGACCAGCACCCAGGTGGCAGAGAGGTAGCCCGCGACCAGAGCGACGTAGTTGGGGAGGAAGGCCTCGTCGATCGCGGCCGGGTCGTAGAGGAGCGGCGACCCGGCGACGAGGATCAGCTCGAGGGAGAGTGGCCAGGCCCACTTGGCCGGGAAGAAGAAGGCGGCGTAGACCAGCGTCGTCACCAGCATCGGCTGGACGAAGCTCATCGCGCCGCCGGTCAGGTAGATGCCGAGGCCGATGACCGGGATCGTCAGGACCATTCCGATCGCCAGGACCCTCATCGAGGCGCGCTCCCACCGAAGCCAGCCCAGCACGGCGACGAGCCCGTACAGGAAGAGGGCCCCGCTGAGGGCAAGGACCCAGACCATGTCGACGTGCTGCGCCCCCGGCAGGAAGCAGCTGCCGACCGTGATCACCGCAGCCAGGATCCAGAGGACGCCGGAGATCCTGCCCATCCGCGCCCGCTCGTCGGGGGCTTCGGCGAAGGCCGGCATCGACACCGAGATCAGGGGGCCGTGCGGGGGCATGCGTCTTCATCGGCCGCGCCCGATCGAGCTTTGAATACCGCTTTGTGTTTACTCAGCCGATCTCTGAGAGGGCGGGTTCGGGTTCGCCCTCCCCGACCGCCGGCGCCGCTGCCGGCTGAGGCGAGCGCAGCACCAGCACCGCGATCGCCACGGCGACCGCGGCCAGCGCCGCGCCGACGAGATAGGCGACGTGATAGCCAGAGGTGAGCGCCTGCGCCTGGCTCTCCCCGTCGCCGAGCAGGGCCTTCGTTCGCTCGCCCGAGAGGGTCGCCAGGACCGCCAGCCCAATCGCGCCACCCACCTGCATGCTGGTGTTGACGAGACCGGAGGCGAGGCCGGAGTCCTCCGGGGTCGCGCCCGACATCGCCAGCGTCATGATCGCGGGGAACGAGGTCCCCACGCCGACCGCGATCAGCAGGAAGGGCGGCAGCAGGTCGATGACGTAGTCGGTGTCGACGGGCGTGCGGGCGAAGAGCAGCAGGGCGATGGCGACCATGCAGACACCCGGGATCAAGGTCGTGCGGGGGCCGAAGCGCATGATCAGCTTCTCGGAGAAGCCGAGCGAGAGGGTCCCCATGACCAGGGTGGTGGGAAGGAAGGCGAGGCCGACCTCGAGCGGGCTGTAGCCGAGGACCCGCTGCATGTAGAGGGCGCCGAGGAAGAACATCCCGAACATGCCGGCGACCAGCAGGGCCTGGAGGACGTTGGAGCCGGCGACGTTGCGGGAGCGGAAGAGGCGCAGCGGCATCAGCGGGTTGGCGATCGTCGCCTGGCGGTGGACGAAGATCGCCAGCAGCGCCAGCGAAACGGCGCCGAGGACGAAGATCCGAATGTCGCTCCAGCCCCAGGCTTCGATCCTCAGGATCGTGAAGACCCCGAGCATCAAGGACGAAGTGATCAGGGCGGCGCCGGGGTAGTCGGCGCCGGCGCTGAGGCCGATGCCCTGGCGGGCGGGCACGACGCGCAGCGCCAGGAAGGCGGTGAGGAGGCCGATCGGGAAGTTGATCAGGAAAATCCAATGCCAGCTGATCGCGTCGGTGAGGACGCCGCCGAGCAGCAGGCCGATCGAGCCGCCGGCCGAGGCGACGAATCCATAGACGCCGATCGCCTTCGCCTGCGCCCCGGGCTCAGGGAACATCGTCACGATCATCCCCAGGATCACCGCCGAGGCGAGGGCGCCGCCGAGCCCCTGGACGAAGCGGGCGCCGATCAGCATCTCCTGCGACACGGAGGCCGCGCAGATCAGCGAGGCCGCGGTGAAGATCGCCAGCCCGAGGAGGAAGACGCGGCGCTGGCCGAGCAGGTCGCCCATCCGCCCGGCCAGGAGCAGGAGGCCGCCGAAGGGGATCATGTACGCGTTGACGACCCAGGCGAGGCTGCTCTGGGAGAAGTCGAGGTCGTCCTGAATCGAGGGCAGGGCGACGTTGACGATCGTCGCGTCGAGGACGATCATCAGCATCCCCGCGCAGAGGACGTAGAGGGCAAGCCAGCGGGTTCTGTCGTCAGTCGTGTTCATGCAAATCGGGGGTCCGGGAGTTGCGCACGGTCGAGCGAGCGAGCGAGCATAGCCGTCCAGGAACGTCGGCCGCGTCCGCTAAGGCGACTTGCTGAGCCGCATCTCCTCGGCAGCGGCGACGGCTCCGAAGTAGGGCAGCACCGCGAGGTACATCAGCTCGGGCAGCAGATCCGCGAAGCCGCCGCTCTGGTGCGCCGAGAGGCGGCTGTGGAGCACGGCGAGGATCCCGGCGACGACCGCCTCGGCGGAGATCGCGGGCGCGCTGTCCTCGCCTTCCTCCCTCGCCAGGTCCACCGCCGCCGCCGCGCGCCTCATCGCCTCTGTCCGCTTCCCCACGGCAAGGGGACCGGCCGCGTGCACCTCCACCAAGAGCGCCCGTCCCACCTCCGGCTGGCGATCGAGGTACCGGAGCAGGCCGCTGAGGGCGCCCCGGAGCTGCCCGCGCCAGGTCTCCTCACCCGACGCCTCTTCCCGCATCTCCAGCTCGACCCAGGCCGAGCCGGCGTCGAGCGCCTGCAGATAGCAGTCTTCCTTGTCCGCGAACGAGTCGTAGAAGGCCTGCCGGTAGACGCCGGCCGCCGTGATCGCGTCCTGAACGGTGGCGCGCTCGTAGCCGCGCGTGCCAACTGCTTCTAACATCCCTTGCAGAATGCGCTGATGCTTTCCGGTCAAAGTCCCCGCCCGGTCTGAGTGAGTTGAGAAAACGCCTTGTCTGAGTTCGGTACCTAAACGGTATCCGGTCGGGAAGAGAGGCCACCTTTCGGGGCCAACTCAGGTACTCTTTCGTTCGTGGCTCAAAACGCAACACCGCGTCCACTTCCGGGTCGTCACCCGCTGTCTAGGGAGTTCATCGCCCAGCATCAGCGGATCCGGATCATCAACGGCCTCGCCCTCGAGACCTCCGAGAAGGGCTACCGCGCGGTCACCGTCGCCGACGTCGTAAAGCGGGCCGGGATCGCCCGGAACACCTTCTACGAGAACTTCAGCTCGAAGGAGGATTGCTTTATGGCAGCCCAGCAATACGCGATGAAAGCTGCCCTGGAGCACGTCGTCGGGACTGCCGGCGAGATCGACGATTGGCCCCGCCGGGTCGCCGCAGGCCTTGCGGCGTTCCTCGACTACGTCGCCCGGGAGCCGGCCCTGGCCCGCACCTGCATGGTCGAGGCGCTGGCCGCCGGCCCGGCTTCGGTCCGGTATTACGAGGAGTCGCTGCAGTCTTTCGTCTCCCTGTTTCGAATTGGACGCAGTGTCTCACCCCACGGCGAGGATCTGCCGGAGACGCTCGAGGAGGCCCTGATAGGCGGGGTCTTCTGGATTCTCTACCAGCGCCTCCTATTGGGGGAAACGGATCGGATCGAGGAGCTGCTCCCGGAGCTGATCGAGTTCACGCTGACGCCGTACCTGGGGGCGGAGGCCGCACGCGGAGTGGCAGACGGCGAAGCCGCTACGCGTCGAGAAGAAGCCGCGTGATCGGGGCTGTGCTTCAAGAAACTGGTCAGTTAGCCAGTTCGAGCCTCGCTCGCCTGGATCGGTATCTTCGGTTCTCTTGAGAGATCCAGTCAACCCCTCTGTCGAGTCGTCTGAGTACCCGCCGGAGCTCGCCCGCCTGCCCCCGGGCCGGCACGGTCTGCCGCGGGAGTTCGTCTCTCGCAACCAGCGCGAACGCCTGATCGCCGGGCTCGCCGAGGCCGTTGCCGAAAACGGCTACGCGGGGACCACGATCGCTCACATCACGCGCCACGCCGCCGTCTCCCGTCGCACCTTCTACGAGCACTTCAACAGCAAGGACGATTGCTTCGTCGCGGCTTACGAGACGGTGATGACCGAGCTGCACCGGCGAGTGAAGGAGGCCTTCGAGCAGGAGGAGGAATGGCCACAGGCGATCCGCGCCGGGATCGCGGCGATGCTCGGGTTCCTGTCCGAGGAGCCGCACCTCGCCCGCCTCAGCATGGTCGAGGCGCTGGTCGCCGGCCCGGTGGTCGTCGAGCGCTACGACGCCGCGATCCAGAGCCTGGTCCCCTTCTTCGAAGCCGGACGACAGGGGCGCTCCACCAAGGTGCTCGAGGGGCTCTCCCCGACTACCGAGGAGGCTCTGGTCGGCGGCATGGTCTCGCTGATCTCGCGGCGCGTCTTCGCCGAGCGCACAGACGAGCTGGAGTCGCTGCTTCCGGATCTGACCGAGTTCGCCCTCACCCCGTACCTGGGCAGCGCCGAGGCCGCTCGAGTGGCCCGCAAGGGTTAGCCCTCCCTCCCGAAGTTAAGAAGCTTGCGGTTAGGCGCAAGCCTGCTTGAATTCGCGATTCCCTTGGGCGAACATACGTTCGTATGGAGATTGCCTGCGTCATCGACAAGCGTTTGGCGATTCTCACGCGCCCGGGTCGCGGCGGGGGGCCCCGGCCCGGGCGCACCGATCTTCCCGACCCGGCCGCGGCGGCGGAGGCGACCGAAGCGATGGTGCGCGAGCTGGAGGCGCTCGGCGCAGCGGTCGAGTCCACGCAGCCGGGCGAGGCCTTCTTCGCGGTTGACGGTCTACGCGGCCTCTACGGGGGCGACTCCGCCGGGGTGCTCGCCGCGGTCCGGCGGGCGCTGCGGGGAAGGGGGCAGATCGGCAGCGGCGGCACCCGCCTCGACGCCTTCCTCGACGCCGGCGAGTGGCCACGGCCGGCCCCGGTCGCGGCGCTGCGGTCGCGGCTGGACGTCCATGCGCGTGAGGCGGACGCGCTGATCGAGGGCCTCGAGCGACTGGGGATAGAGACCCTGCGCTCGCTTGTCCGCCTCAGCTCGGACCAGGTCGCGGACCGCTTCGGCCCGCTCGGCCTGCGGGCGCTGCGCCTCTGCCGCGGAGAAGAGGAGCCGCTGCGCCCGCGGACTCCGCACGAGGAGCTGGTCGAGGAGATCGAGCTGCCGGAGGGCGCTGCCGGCCGGCAGCTCGACCGCGCCCTGGAGCTGCTCGTCGACCGGTTGCTGGCGGCGCCGCAGCGAAAGGGGAGGACGCTGCTCGGCCTGCGGCTGGGGGCGCGGCTGGCGAGCGGGGGCGGCTGGAGCGTCGAGCAGGGGCTGGGGCGGCCGAGCGCCTCGCCGCGAGTCCTGCGCAATGTGCTCGTACCGCGTCTCCAGGAGCTGCCCGGACCGGCGCTGGCGCTGCATCTGCGGGCGGTGGGGCTGGGTCCGCCAGCCCGGGACCAGATCGAGCTGGCAGTCGGCGGCGGCGAGCCGCGGCGTCGTCGCCTCGGCGCAGCGGTACGGGAGGTCCGCGCGACCCAGGGGGCCGAGG
>JBKPOX010000157.1:0-4426 GCA_046733335.1 Actinomycetota bacterium
GCCCTGAACGCCTCGGCCAACTCGGTCCAGCGCGCCGCCGCCGTGGCCGCCAGCGGCGCCTCCGCCCGCCCCGCCTCGGCGAGGAAGCGCGAGTACATCAGCCGGAAGCAGCCGCCGCCGGTCCCGCGCCGCTCGATCACCTGGTAGGCGAAGCGGGCGCACCACTGCCAGTCCTCGACCGCCTGCGGCCAGGAGCCGGCCTCGGCCGCGAGTCGCTCCAGCGCCGGCAGGCCGGCGAACTCCCCGAACGGCGGCTCGAGCATCTCGTCCGCCGCCCGCTCGATCGCCCGCGGCGCCGCCGCCGCCAGCCGGCCGCGGTCGATCTCCTCGTCGACCGTGAACATGTGGCCTTCGAGCGGGTAGGCGGGATGGCCGCTGTGCCGCGCCCGCGCCAGGCTCTCGAGCCGGGTCGTCTGCAGCTCCTCGAAGCCGGTGTCGGAGAGGCGGGCGACCTCGGAGTCGTAGCCCGCCAGGACGACCGCGTGGCCGGGGAAGTGGGCCGAGCTGCCGTAGTGGTCGAGGTGGTAGAGGTCGGTGAGGAGCAGCACCGGCCTGCCGGCGTCGATCTCGGCCCGCGCCGCCTCCCAGGCCTGCTCGTCCGCCTCCGCGGAGAAGGTGCGCAGGGTCACGGCGGCGCCGGTCAGCTCGCGGAACGTCTCCTCCAGACGCGCCGTCCGCCCGTTGAACCAGCGGCTTGGCGAACTCCCCTCCATCGCCAGGTAGTAGAAGCCGGCCCCGGCGCCGAGCCCGAATGCCATCTCCTCGCTGATCTCGACGCCGTGGAAGGCGAGCAGGTTGCGCAGCGCGGTCGAGCCGCAGTGGTGACCGGGCGTATGGACGAAGCCGGGGACAGAGGGCACGAGCTGATTCTGCATCAAATTTCCGGCCCGGCAGCCCGGAAATTTGATGCAGTTCGTTTCTGACATCCTCCGGCGCCGATGCGCGACCTCGACCTGAAGCTGCTGCGCTGGATGCGCACCCACGGGCACTCGCCGCCGATCGAGGAGGCTGCCGTCGCCCTCGGCCGGGCGGGCAACAACGGGCTCGTCTGGTTCGTGCTCGGGGCGGCGCTGGCGCTCCTCGACAGCGGGCGCTGGGAATCGTGGCTGATCTGCGCGCTGCTGGGCCCACTGGCGATCGCCCTCAACTACGCGGTCAAGCTGGCGGTGCGGCGACCGCGGCCGGTGCTCGAGGGCCTGCCGCCGCTCGGCGGCGCCCCCAGCTCGCTCAGCTTCCCCTCCGCGCACGCCACCTCCTCCTTCGCGGTGGCGACGGCGATGTGCCGGGTCGACCCGGCGACCTCGGCCGCCTTCCTGGTCGCCCTCGCCCTCGCGCTCGGACGGCCCTACCTCGGCATGCACTACCCGAGCGACGTCCTCGCCGGCGCCCTCCTCGGCGTTGCCCTCGGGCTACTCGTACCTCTCTCGCTATGAAGGTGGGGATCGTCGGGCTGCCGAACGCGGGCAAGTCGACCCTGTTCAACGCCCTGACCAAGGGGGGCGCCCAGACCGGCGACTACCCGTTCACGACGATCGAGCCGAACGTCGCCGTCGCCCAGGTTCCCGACGAGCGGCTGGAGAGGGTCGGCGAGACGGTCGGCAGCTCGGAGCTGGTGCCGGCGAAAATCGACTTCCACGACATCGCCGGCCTCGTCAAGGGCGCCTCGGAGGGGGAGGGGCTCGGCAACCAGTTCCTCGCCTCGATCCGCGAGACCGACGCGATCTGCCACGTGGTCCGCTGCCACACCGAATCCGACGTGCCGCATCCCGACGGCCGCGTCGACCCGCTCGCCGACATCGAGACGATCGAGACCGAGCTGGTCCTCGCCGACTACGACCAGGTCGAGCGCCGGATCCCCCGCGTCGGCAAGCAGGCGAAGTCGGGGGACAAGGAGGCGCAAGTCGAGCACGAGTGGCTGCAGGCGGTCCACGAGGCGCTCGCGGCCGGCCGCCCGGCCCGCTCGATCCCGCTGCCCGAAGGCGCGCCGCTGGCGGCACAGAACCTGCAGGCGCTGACGACGAAGCCGATCCTCTACGTGGCGAACGTCGACGAGGGCGACGCGGAGGCGCCGGAAGCGGTCGTCTCGCACGCCCGCTCGGTCGGCGCCGGGGTGGTCGCGGTGAGCGCCCGCATCGAGGGCGAGCTGGCCGAGCTCGAGGCGGCCGAAGCCGAGGAGATGCGCCGGTCCTACGGCGTCGAGGGTTCCGGCCTGGCGCGCCTGGTCCGCGCCGCCTACGACCTGCTGGAGCTGATCACGTTCTTCACCGCCGGCGAGGACAAGGAGGCGGTGGCGCGGCCACTGCTGCGCGGCGCCACCGCGCTGCAGGCGGCCGGAACGATCCACACCGAGATCATGGAAGCGTTCGTCAAAGCCGAGGTGATCGGCTGGGAGGACCTGGTCGCCTGCGGCGGCTACGTCGCCGGCCGCGAGAAGGGCCTGCTGCGGATCGAGGGCCGCGACTACGAGGTGCAAGACGGCGACGTGATCACCATCAAGGTCTAAAGCCCGAAAACCGGCGCGTCTCGGCGTCCTCGGTCGCTCGCGTGCAGAGCACGCCAGGCTCCCTGCGTCCACCGACCTGCTTGGTTTTCGGGCTTTAGTGTTGGGCCATGGAGGAACGGGCGCGGTTCCCCGAGGTCGGCGCCAAGGCCGGCCACTACGAGAGCTTCTACATCAAGGCCTGCGAGCCGGGGGGCGGCCGCGGCGTCTGGATCCGCCACACCGTCCACAAGCGCCCGGGGGCCGAGCCCAACGCCTCGATCTGGTTCTGCCTCTTCGCCCGCGCGGCCGAGGGCCCGCGGGCGACCAAGGTGACGGTGCCGGCGGCGGAGCTCGCCGCGCCCGCCGGCTCCTGGATCCGGGTCGCCGACGCCGAGATCGGCCCCGGCCGCGCCGAGGGATCGGTCAACACCGACGCGCTCGGCGCCGCCTGGTCCTTCGTCTTCGCCGGCGACGCCGAGCCGTGCAAGTACCTGCCGGCCGACTGGCTCTACAAGGCGCCGGTGCCGAGGACGAAGTTCCTCGCCCCCTACCCCGACGCCCGCTTCGACGGGCGCCTCGAAATCGACGAAGAGACGATCGAGCTGAGCGGCTGGCCGGGGATGATCGGCCACAACTGGGGCTCCGAGCACGCCGAGCGCTGGGTCTGGCTGGAGGGGACCGGCTTCCCCGACGCGCCGGGCGCCTACTTCGACGCCGGCGCCGCCCGCGTCCGGCTGGGCTCCCGGGTCAGCCCCTGGATCCCCTCGGGGATGCTCGTCCTCGACGGCGAGCGACACCGCCTCGGCGGCCTCGGCGCCGTCCGCTCCGCCCGGATCGAGGAGCAGCCGACCGTCTGCAGCTTCACGCTGCCCGGCCGGGACGTCGTCGTCCACGGCCGCGCCGCCGCCCCGCGGAAGGACTTCGTCGGCTGGGTCTACGCCGACCCGAAGGGCCCCGAGCACCACACCGTCAACTGCTCCGTCGCCGACCTGGAGCTGACGGTCGAACGCCCGGGCCTGCCGCCGCGCCGCCTCATCCTGCCGGCCGGCGGCGCCTACGAGCTGGGGATGCGCGAACGCGACCACGGCATCCCGATCCAGCCCTACCCGGACGGGTGAGCGGACGCCTCGCCCCCCGTCACCTGTCGACCACCTTCTCGAAGGTCATCCAGGTGTCGTAGCCGCCGAGGGCGATCTCGAGGTCGGTGCCGGTCACAGTGCTGACGCCGCCGGTGCCGTAGAGCCTGGCGCTGACGATGCGGGGGGAGACGCCGCGCCTCGTCACCACCACCTTCCGAAGCCGCCCCTTCAGGTGGGCGCCGAGCTTGTCGCTGATCTCCGGGCCGCTGAACCTCAGCGTCCACTTGTGCAACGGGCAGTAGTAGTCGTAGGGGTCGGGGACGCCCTGCAGGTAGGGGACCGCGGCGCCGCCGAAGACGTTCTGGATGCTCTCGGTGTGGCCGCCGGAACAGGCCGAGAAGAGGGTCTCGGCGATGCGGCCGCCGTAGGTGAGGACCTGGCCGCGGGTCGCGTCGGCGGCTTCGTCGGTCCGCGCGTACTCGCTCTCGAGCCCTTTGTAGACCTGGCTGCGGGTGTCGGCGTAGAGGTCGAAGCCGTTGCCGCCGACGCCGGCGGTGAGCGCAAACGACCTCGAAGCGACCGCCTGCGCCTTCAGCGCGGCCAGCGGCCACAAGGGTGGCGACTCGTTTGGGATCACCCCCTTCACGTAGGCGTCGACGGCAAGCGCGTTGACCACGTTCAGCGAGCCCGCCCGGCTTTCGGTCGGCACCGTCTCCAGCGCCCCGCGGTAGGCGCCGTAGCCGGCGATCGTCACCGCCCCCGGCCCCGCCGCCCGCAGCCTGCGCCCGCAGTCGGCCAGCGGCATGCCGGCGGCGCTGCGCAGCCTGACCGCGTTCCCGGCCCGGTGCGCCAGGTAGCTGCGGCG
>JBKPOX010000158.1:0-11405 GCA_046733335.1 Actinomycetota bacterium
GGTCTGGGTCCTCGAGCGGGGCGTCTGCGCCTGGCTCGCCCTCCTGCAGCGGTTGCGCTTCGGCGGCGTCAGCTACGGCGACTCGGTGATCCGGGTCGCCGCCCACTCCGAGCGCGCGCTGCGGCGGCGGCTCGCCGAGCCGTTGACAGAGCCCCCCGGGAGCGGGCGGAACGGCGGCGGGCCGCCTAGGCGGCCGGCACCGCGGTCCGGCCGGTCCCGCCCAGGCCCAGGCGCTCGTCCATCCCCGTCAGGCTGAGCAGGCGGCGGACCTCCGGCGACTCGCTAGGCAGGAACCGGAGCCGGTCGGCGTTCGGCGCCCGCAGCGCCATCACCAGCAGCGAGATGCCGGTCGAGTCGAGGAACTCGAGCCCGGCGAGGTCGACGACAACTTCGTCGCCGCGATTGAGCGCCTCGTGCAGGGTCAGCTCGAGGCTGTGCGCGTTTGCCAGGTCGAGCTCTCCCTCCAGCTCGAGGCGGGTGTGATTCGCCTCCTGCGTCTGGTGGACGAGCAGGAGCCCGTTCCTGATCTCGATCTTCGAATCTGACACTTCCGGGACCTCCATCTGCTGTGATTTGGAAGTCCCGCGGGGCACCCCTCTGGCTGGGCGCCGCCGGTCTTGCCTTCGGCTCTCAGTGTTCGCTCCGGCAACCGCGGCGCCGGCTCGAACCCTCTTTCGATGCTAGCGCAATCGCATTGCGGTATCGGAGGAGTTTCGCGGCAGCCGCCTGCTTGCCGCGAGGACGCGCTGCAGGATCCTGTCCCTTCTCGTCGCCGAGCCGAGCTCCGGTCCGCGGATTTCCTCCTGGGCCCGGGTCACGTCCTTGCTGCTGATCGTCGTTGGCGGGGCGTTCATCTCTTTCCTCCGGCGTCGAAGTGGGGTCGTCTCTTTCGACCTCTCCCCATCTCCGTGCGCTGCCGTGAGAAGTGAGCGGTTTCCTCCCGACACGGCCGGCTGGTGTCACCGTCGTGCCGGGAATCGACTACCCGCTGCGGGGACCGGCAAACCCGTTTGAAGGGGCGCGGGCTGGGAACAGGGACGGGCAGAAGCCAATGCCGAAGGAAAATGCCGGTTTCCAACACCGAGCCCTGATCTACGAGGATGCCGACGACTACCTGGCGGGGACGGTCGACTTCGTCGAGGCCGCGCTGCGGGCCGGTGAGCCGGTCCTGGTTGCGGTCGGACCGGCCCAGGCCGAGTGGCTGGAAGGGGAGCTGGGCGCCGGAGCCGCTCGCTTCCTGCCGATGGACGAAGTCGGGCGCAACCCCGCTTCGATCATTCCCCTCTGGCGCGACTTCGTCGACGAGCACCGGGGGCGGCCGGTCCGGGGGATCGGCGAACCCGTCTGGGCGGCGCGCAGCCCGGCTGCGCTCGACGAGTGCCAACGACACGAGGCGCTGCTCAACGTCGCCTTCGGCGAGGACCCCGACTTCTCGCTGCTCTGCCCCTATGACGCCGCCTCGCTCGCGCCGGAGGTGCTGGAGCGGGTGAGCGCCTCACACCGCCACGTCGAGCGCGACGGCGCGCTGGAGGCCAGCCCCGACTTCGACCCTGCCCCGGACTGCTTCACCGGGGCGCTGCCGCCGCCGGGGGCGGGGGCCGAGACGCTGAGGTTCGGCCTGGCCCAGCTGCCCGAGGTGCGCGAGCGCGTCGCCGCCGCGGCCGAGCGGGCGGGGATGGGGGGGATGCAGGTCGCCGACCTCGTCACCGCGGCCAGCGAGCTGGCGGCCAACAGCGTCGCCCACGGCGGCGGCGCCGGCACCCTGCGCCTCTGGCACGAGGACGGCGGCGTCATCGCCGAGGTCGAGGACCGCGGCCGGATCGAGGAGCCGCTGGTCGGGCGCCTGCGGCCCCACATCTTCCAGGAGGGCGGGCGCGGGCTCTGGCTCGCTAACCAGCTCTGCGACCTGGTCCGGATCCGCAGCGGGGAGCGGGGTACGGTGGTGCGGCTCCACCTGCTCGGCCGCGAGCACGCCTTCGTCTGAGGGATTCGCAGGCGCCGCCGCCGCAGGCGTGTCGGGGGGGCGACGCGGGTAGTCGGGGGGCATGCCAGACAACGATCCGCAGAGCCAGCTCGTCAAGTACCTGACCGACGTCCACTCGATCGAGGAACAGGCGCTCGTGCAGATGCGCCGCGCCCCCGGCCTGGTCGAGGGCGCCCTCGCCGAATCCTTCCAGCGCCACCTGGGGGAGACCGAATCCCAGGAGCGGCGGGTGCTCGAGCGGCTGCAGGCGCACGGGGCTTCGCCCTCGAAGGTCAAGGACGTCGCCGGCCGGGGCGGCGGCTACGGGATGGTGCTCTTCGCCCGCTCCCAGCCCGATACGCCGACCAAGCTGGCGATGCACGCCTTCTCCTACGAGCACATGGAGGTCGCGGCCTACGAGCTGCTGGCGCGGGCCGCGCGGGAAGCGGGCGACTCCGGGACCGCGGCGATGGCCGAGGCGATCGCGACGGAGGAGCGGGAGATGGCGGGTCGCATCGCCGCCGGCTTCGACGAAGCGGTCGAGCAGGCGCTGCGCGAGCTGGAGCCGGGAGACCTCGAGGGCCAGCTCAACTCCTACCTCTCCGACGTCCACGCCCTCGAGGGGCAGTCGAAGGAGCTGCTGGAGAAAAGCACGAAGATGGACGTGCCGGCCCCGCTCGCCGACGCCCTCGCCCGCCACCTCGGGGAGACCGAGGGCCACCTGGAGAGGATCGAGCGGCGCCTCGACGACCGCGGCGCCGCCCCCTCCGCGATCAAGGACGCGATGCTGCGCCTTGGAGCCCTGAACTGGGGCGTCTTCTTCGCCGCCCAGCCCGACACCCCCGCCAAGCTCGCCGGCTTCGCCTACGCGGTCGAGAACCTGGAGGTGGCGGCATACGAGCTCCTCCGCCGCGTCGCCGAGCGCGCCGGCGACCGCGAGACGGTGGCGCTGGCCGAGTCGATCCTCGCCGAGGAGCGGTCGGCCGCCGCCCAGGTCGCCGACCAGTGGTCGGTCTCGATGGCCGCGGCCTAACGCCAGCGACCCCACCCCGCTGAAGTCACAGTTCCCCCCGCCCCGCTCCCCAGAACAGGAGCACTGCGCGCACCACCCGCGCGCGCCCACCGGCCAGGGTCCCGGCCATGCCCGGCTTCCCAACCGCCCCACCCGAACTGCATCAAATTTCCGGGCCGGGAGGCCGGAAATTTGATGCAGTTCGGGGGGCGGGGAGGGCGCGCTGGGCGGCGGCGAGGTGGAGGTCCTCGACCCGCTGCCCCTGATCGTCGGCGCGGGCGGCAAGGGCGTGGAAGTCGAAACCCTCGAGGCCCTCGCCGAAGCGCTGCTCGAGCGCGTTCCAGAGCTGCATCTTGCCGCCGAGGAGGCCGGAGAGGACCTCCAGCTCCAGCACCCGGCTGAGTGGGGAGTAGCCGAAGAGCTGGCCGTTCAGCTTCAGGCGGCCGAGGCGCTCGGCGACCTTGGCGAGGACCGGCTTGACTTGGTCGCGGCCGATCTCCAGGCGGTCCATCAGCGAGACGAGGGTCTCGCGGTCGGCCTCAATCTCGCCGCAGACCCGCGCCAGCGGCTCGCCCATCTCCGGGTCGCCCTGGTTGGAGGACCGCAGGCGGCGGGCCAGCTCAACGCTGAGCGTGGCCCCCGCCAGGTGGTCGTTGAGGTAGATGGCCAGGAGGCGATCTGCGTCGGTGCTCGAGGCCATCGGCCGGCTCAGGCCTCCTCGTAGGGGTCTTTCTCGCCGGCCAGCTGCAGTGCGCACTCCTTGGTGTCGCTGAAGTGCCGTTCCTGGATCGGCAGCGCCCACCCGGTCAGCTCGGAGATCTCCTCCTCGCCGGCCTGCTCGTTCAGCTTCTGCAGGACGGCCCAGTGGCCCACCTCACCGGCCTCGGCCATGGTCATGAACTCGAAGCCGTCGAGCCCGTCGGCGTCGTCGCCCAGGTAGGTCTCCATCATCTCGGTCGCCTCGCCTTTGGTTTCCTGGGCCTTTTCGAGGATCGCCGTCTTCTTGCCGTCGCGGCTCTCCGCCGCCTCGGTGCAGCGGCGCTCGGTCTCCTCGGCCTCCTCGCGCATCCGGCGCAGGCTCTCGGCGACGCTCTCGTCGTCGACCAGGCCCTCGACTTTCTCGGTCGCTTTCTGCGCGGCCTGGGCCAAGCCCAGCACCTCGGCCAGCTTCTCCTCCAAAGTCGTCAACTCAGCCATCTCGCCTCCTGGTCGTGGGTGGTCGGTGCGGTCCAGGTACCCACGTCCAGGCCGCGGGCAAACTGCTAGAGCCAGACGTGCTCGAAGCGCGGACCGCCCTCTTGCGGATCGAGGAGGCCCATCGAGCGGCGTGGGGCGCGGCGGCGCTCGGTCGGGCTGCCGGGGTTGAAGATCTGGAAGCCGTCCGCCCGCTCGTGCAGGGGCAGGTGGCTGTGGCCGAAGACGACCGCGTCGGCGCCGGGGAAGCGGGCGCGCAGCCGGGCGAGGCGGCCGCGGCTCGGCCCCGCGTCGTGGACGACGGCGACGGCGAGCCCGCCGACCTCGATCTCCAGCGACTCCGGCAGCCGCTCCTGCAGCTCGGCGTCGTCGACGTTGCCGCGGACCCCCAGCACCACGGGGCAGAGCGCCTCCAGCTCGGCGAGGACCGAGGCGGCGCAGAAGTCGCCGGCGTGGATCAACGCCTCCGCGCCGCGGATCCTCTCCGCGCACGGGGGCGGCAGCTCCCGCCGCCCCTTCGGCATGTGGGTGTCGGCGATGACCGCGATCACGGCGAGAGGTCGATTCGACATACATGACGCGTCGAGATGACCGCTCGGCAGAGGAGGCGCCGGTTCAACCGGTGGCGGCGAGCGGCTCGTCGACCTCGTAGCCGAACTCGATCAGCGCCTCGCCCATCACCTCGTGCATCGCCCGCTGCTCGGCGGCGCTGAGGTTGTCGCGCCAGCCCCCGGGTCGCGCCTGCCGCACGGCGCGGCGCGGTCCGCGCGCGGTCCGCGGGACCTTCTCGAAGCGGTGGTCTTCGACCACCGCCGGCACCGGCGCGGGGTCGACGCCGATCATCGCGCAGATCCTCCGCAGACAGTCCTCGGTCTCGCCGCGCAGATCCTCGTAGCGGATCAGGATTCGCTCGCCCTCCCCGCGCGAGTCGTAGGCCTCCCTCACCGCCCGGCTGCGGTAGGCCCAGACCGCGGAGAGCCACCTGACCAGCGGCAGCCGGCCCTCCTCCGAGACCGGGAAGGCGCCGCCGGGGATCGCCCAGGACCCGTCGCGGTAGGCGTCGAGCCAGGAGTCGACGACGTCGCGGCCGTCCCGCAGGAGGAAGATCACCTTCGACCGGGGGAAGAGCTCGGCCAGCAGCGGTGCGACGTGCGAGCCCGGCTCCTTGACGACGAAGGCCGCCGCTCCCGCCGGGTCGCGAACCCCCGCCTCCGCGGCCTGCGCCTCGAAGCGCGCCGCGATCAGCTGCCGCAGCGGCTCCCACCATGCCTCGCGGTGGCGCTCGGCGAAGAAGTACCCGGGCTCCTCCGCCTTGAGGTCGAGCAGGGTGCTGAGCTCGGGCGGCTCCTCGCAGGCGGCCCAGGCGAGCGGGATCGGGCGCCAGACGCCGAGGTGGTGGCCGAGGTGCGGGTCGTCGACCGGCACCACCCCCTCGAGGTCGGAGAGCATCTTCAACAGCCAGGTGCTGCCGCTGCGAGACGATCCGAAGATCCAGGCGAGCCTGTTCTCCTGCATGTTGCTTGGGACCGTACCCCCACCCGTCGGTTGCCAAAACCTCTGCAGTACCGGCGGGTCCCTAGCCGAGGCCCTTCTCCTCGGCGGCCTTGTAGGCGACCTGCAGGAAGTCGGAGACGGTCAGCGCCGCGAACATCGAGGCGACGAAGCGGGTCACCCGGGGGGCGAAGAGCAGTCCCAGCGAGAAGCCGGCGATCACCCAGAGGCCGAGGCAGAAGGGGCAGATCAGGAGCTCGCCGATCGCCTTGCGCAGGCCGGTCCCGCGCGAGCGCTCCTCCAGCTCCGCCGGCCCGCCGCGCCCTTCCAGCTCGGTGAAGGGGGCGCGCAGCGGGCTCGTCACCTTGTCCTTGGCGAGCAGCCGGCTCGCCTTGTGCGAGGCGGTGCCGACCAGCAGCACCTGCCCGGGCGAGACCCGCTCGGGCAGCTCGCGCCCCTGCCTCCTCGCGATCGCCAGCCCACCGGCGACCAGGGCGCCGAAGATCCCCATGAAGGAGAGGTAGGAGAGGAGCGGCGGCCTGCGCTCCGGCGGGGCGTACCCGGCGACAGGGCCAGGAGCGTCGTCGACGGCGGCGCCGGCGCTGGAGGCGGTCTCGCTCACCGTCTCCACCTACCCATTGCGATGGAGGTTCCAACCCTCGCTGCTGACCGCGAGGTGGAAGGCGCCGTCCCGCCCGCGCCGCTCGATCACCAGGCCCAGCGCCACGGCCCGCCGCACGGCGCGCCGCAGGTCCCGCTCGCCCAGCCCCGGGAAGCGCCGCCCGAGCTCGCGGCGGCGGCAGAAGCCGTCGTCGGCGAGCTCGACGATCGCGGCCACGATCTCCTCCGGCGGCGGCACCTTGCGCTGTTGCGTCACCCCGGCGCCGCCGTTAGGATCGGCTTGATGCCTCGGGCCAGGGCCTGTCGCAATCGCTTCATAGAAACGGCACGGGATTCGGTTGACAGACAGCCGATTTGCGGACCTTGGACAGACCCACCAGGAGCTGAGGCCCCGACATGCCCCCATATATCCCAAACGACCCACGATGATGCAGCGATTCAACGTCAGCACCCGTGACCTGGGGCCGGGAACCCGGGACGTCCAGGTCGAAGGCGAGCTGGACCTGGCGGTCGCCGGCCAGCTCGACGAGGCGCTGAAGGCCGCCGCCGTCGAGTGCGACCAGGTGCTCGTCGGGCTCGAGCGCTGCGAGTTCATCGACTCCTCTGGGATCGCGGTGATCCTCCGCGCCCACAACCGGATGGCCGAGGAGGGGCGCCGGCTCGCCGTCTACGCCCCGACCGACCAGGTCCTGCGGGTCCTCTCGATGACCGGCCTTACCGGCAACGGGCTCGTCTTCGACAGCGCCGCGGAGGCCGCCGCGGCGCTCGGCGCCGATTAGGTCAGGCCCGGCCCGCCCCGGCGCCGGCCGATCGGGCTCGGCAGGTCTACCCGAAGCGCGGCTCGAGCCGCTGGAAGGCGCGCCACCAGCCGTCGTCCAGTGTCGCGTGCTCGACCGCCTGCAGGAGCGAGCCGTCGTCGTCGTGGAGCTCGTAGCTGACCACCGGCGGCTCGCTCTCGAGGTTGACGGCGACGATGCGGGCCATCAGCAGGTAGGGCGGGCAGCTGAGCCAAACCTCACCGGGGATTGGAATGACTTTTACGTTCGGTGCCGCCATGGGGTCTCGTTACCCAAGGCTTCGACGCGGAAACCGCAAACCATCCCCGAAAATGGGGAGGATCTGCTACTGCCTCTGCCCGACCCCGGTCGCCAGCTCGCGCGCCCGCAGCGGGCCGCCGGCGGTCGGCTCCAGCGGCGGGGTGGGGGCGCCCTCGGCGTGCCGCATCCCGCGCAGGAGGTCCTCGAGCGCGTCCAGCGAGCTGACCCTCGGCTCCCAGCCGAGCTCCTCGCGCGCCCGCGAGGTGTCCATCGCCGGCACCCCCAGCGCGAGATCGATCCAGCCCGGGGGGGAGGGCTGCAGCCGCAGCTTCCAGCTCAGCGACGCCGCCCCGCGCAGCACCCCCGCCGGCAGCGGGAAGCTGCGGGCGCCGAGGAGCTCGCAGAGCTCGTCGACCCCGATCTCCGGCTCGGCGGCGATGTTGAAGGCGCCGCGGACGTCGCGGAGGACCGCCAGGCGGTAGGCCTCGCCGACGTCGCGCGAGTGCACCGCCTGGAAGCGCAGCCGCGGCACCCGCGGGAACAGCGGGATCAGCCGCTTCTGGACCAGGAACCCAGGCAGGAAGGGGCCGGCGAAGAGGCGCCGGATCTCGCTCGCCGCCTCGGACTTGAAGATCAGCCCCGGGCGCAGCCGCACCACCCGGGTCGCGGGGCAGCGCTCTTCGAACTCGTCCAACTGGTCCTCCACCGCGGCCTTGTGGCGCGAGTAGAACGAGGTCTCGATCCCGTCCACCGGCCAGGACTCGTCGACTCGCCGCCGCTTCGGGCCCGGGCTGTAGGCGCCGACCGAGGAGGCGTAGACGAGGGCGGGAACCCCCGCTCCCTCGACGGCGTCGAAGACGAAGCGGCTGCCGAGGACGTTGATCCGCTCGGTCGTCGCCTCGTCGCGGCTCGGCTGGATCGCCCAGGCGAGGTGGACGACCGCGTCGGCGCCCTCGAAGTGGGGCACCAGGTCGTCCTCGGCGACGTCGGCGCCGACCCACTCGACCTTCGGCATCTCCACCTCGGGGACCCGCCGGGCGAGGCCGACGATCTCCCTCACCTCCGGCTCGCGCCCCAGCGCCTCGAGCACGCTGGTGCCGACGTTGCCGCTGGCGCCGGTGACGACCACCCGCAGCTGCCGGCCCGCGCCGCTCATGGCTCGATCACGAACTTGATCGCGCCGTCTTCCTTCTTCTGGAACTTCTCGTAGGCGTCCGGCACCTCGTCCATCCCGATCTTGTGCGAGGCTAGGTCCTCGGTCCCGAGCGGGTCGCCGTCCCCGGTCAGCAGCGGCATGATCTCCTCGATCCATCTCTTCACGTGCGCTTGGCCCATCCGCAGCTGCACCCCCTTGTCGAAGAGCTGCATCATCGGAATCGGGTCGACCATCCCGCCGTAGACGCCGCTGATCGAGACGGTGCCGCCGCGGCGGACGCTGTCGAAGCACTGGTACAGCGCCGACATGCGGTCGATCGCGGCTTTTTCGATCAGCTTTTCGGCGACGCTGTCGGGGAGGAGGCCGGCGGCTTTCTGGGCGAACTCGCCGACCGGGGCGCCGTGGGCCTCCATCCCGACCGCGTCGATCGCGGCGTCGGTACCGCGGCCCTCGGTCAGCTCCCGGATCGCGTCGGAGACGTCCTCCTGCTCCTCCAGGTCGAGCGTCTCGATCCCGTGCCTGCGCGCCAGCTCCAGCCGCTCGGGCACGAGGTCCACGCCGATCACCCGCGCCCCCTTGTGGGCGGCGATCCGCGCGGTCATCTGCCCGATCGGGCCGAGGCCGAAGACCGCGACCGAGCCGCCCTCGGGGATCGCCGCGTACTCGACCGCCTGCCAGGAGGTCGGCAGCACGTCGGAGAGGTAGAGGAAGCGGTCGTCGGGCGGTCCCTCGGGGACCTTGATCGGCCCGAAGTGCGCCTGCGGCACCCGCAAGTACTCCGCCTGCCCGCCCGGCACCTGGCCGTAGAGCTTGGTGTAGCCGAACAGCGAGGCGCCTTTTTCCTCCTCGCGGTTCTGGGTCGTCTCGCACTGGGCGTAGAGCTGGCGCTCGCACATCCAGCAGCGGCCGCAGCTGATGTTGAAGGGGATGACGACGCGGTCGCCGGGGGCGATGTGGGTCACCTCGGGGCCCACCTCCTCGACGACGCCCATCGGCTCGTGGCCGAGGATGTCGCCCTCCTCCATGAACGGCGAGAGCACCTCGTAGAGGTGCAGGTCCGAGCCGCAGATGGCCGAGGAGGTGATGCGGACTACCGCGTCGGTCGCTTCCTCGATCTTCGGGTCCTCGACCTCGTCGACGCGGACGTCGCGGGGCCCGTGCCAGACCGCGGCCCTCATCGGCGCTCCCGCTCGCCCGCGGTCGCGGGCTGCGCCTGTTTGCGGTGCATTTCGGCCTTGACCGAGTCCGGCAGGACTTTCGCCGCCGCCTCCTGGGCTTTCGTCTTGATCCCGGCGGAGACGACCTTTTCCCTCCCCGCCATCAGCGCCTCGAAGCCCTGGCGGGCGACGTCGGCGGGGTCGTCCTTGGGGCCTTCGCCGACCGGCGTCTCCTCCATCCCCGCCCGCTCGAAGAACTCGGTGTCGGTCGGTCCCGGCATCAGCGAGGTGACGGTGACGCCGGTGTCCTTGAGCTCGTTGCGCAGTGCCAGCGCGAAGGACTGGACGAACGACTTGGAGGCGTTGTAGACGGCGTGGAAGGAGCCCGGCATCGTCGAGGCGATCGAGGAGGTGAAGAGGATCCGGCCCTTGTCGCGGGCGACCATGTCCTGCACCGCCAGCTTGCAGAGGTGGACGGTGGAGCGGACGTTGAGGTCGATCAGCCGCAGCTCCTTGCGGAGGACGGTTTCGCGGGCGAAGTCGCCGCCGGCGCCGATGCCGGCGTTGAGCGCGATCGCGTCGAGCGGCCGCGCGTTCGCCCTGATCCGCTCGTAGAGCCGCTCGACCCCCTCCTCGCTGGAGAGGTCCTCGCGGGTGCACTCGACGCTCGCGGCGATCTGGTTGAGCTCGCGCTGGGCCGCCTCGATCTCCTCGTCCTCTGCCGTGATCAGGAGGTCGAAGCCGTTTTCCGCGAAGACCTTGGCGAGCTCGAAGCCGATCCCGCTGGATGCTCCGGTGACCACTGCGAAGGGGCGCTGCCGCTGCTGGTGGTTCATCTTTGGTCTTGCCTTCCTCTGAGCCTTCCGGTCACCACAGCTCCCCGCTGCGCCGGCCGGTGAAACGGGTTGAAGAAGATCGAGAAATGCACCGGCGCCGAGCGGGTTCGCCGGCTCTGAGAAACTTGTCTCGATGAGCGATCGGGACGTCTTCCTGCAGAAGCGGATCTTCGACTGGTCCCTCGAGCTCCCCGGCTGGCAACGGGGCCTGATGCGAAAGCTCTGCGACGGTCCCCTGGAGGAGGCGGGCCGGGCGGAGGTCCTCGCGGTGCTCTGCGGCGAGGCCGGCGCCGAGCGGCTGCCGCCGCTGGAGCTGGCGAACCTGCCGGCGGACGAGACCGAGCACGGCGTCGTCGAACTGCGCGAGATCCGCAACCTGCGGAACGTCAACCGGCTGGCCGAGGACCAGGCGCTGCGCTTCGGGCCCGGGCTGAACGTCGTCTTCGGCGAGAACGGCGCCGGCAAGAGCGGCTACGGGCGGCTCTGCCGCCGCCTCTGCCGCGCCGCGGAACCCGGCGAGGTGCTCCACGACGTCTTCGATCCGGGCAAGGCCGAGGCGCCGCAGACGGCCGAGTTCGTGCTCGCGGTGGACGGCGAGGAGCGGGTGCTGGCGGTCGACCTGGACGATGAGCCCGACCGGATCCTCTCGGCGATGACCGCCTTCGACGCGAGCTGCGCCGAGTTCTGCGTGACGAAGTCGAACACGATCGAGCACACGCCGCGGTCGCTGCGGCTGCTGCGCGAGCTGGCCGCCGCGCAGGACCAGCTGTCGGCCGATCTGGCCGAGCAGATATCCGCGGGCCGCCAAGCGCTGCCGCGGCTGCCCGAGCTCGACGAGCCGGAGGTCGCGGCGCTGCTGGAGCGGGTCGAGGCCGGCGAGGCCGCCGCCGCGGAGGTGCGGAGCTGCGCCCGCCTCAGCCGCGCCGAGCTCGAGGAGC
>JBKPOX010000159.1:0-22580 GCA_046733335.1 Actinomycetota bacterium
CTGTACGAGCCGTTCGGCCTCGGCATCCTCGAGGCGGCGCGCGAGGGCTGCGCGCTCGTCCTAGGCGACGTCCCCTCGCTGCGCGAGCTCTGGTCCGGCGCCGCCCTCTTCGTCGACCCGCGGGACCCGCAGATGCTGCGCGGCGCGCTCGAGACGCTGATCGGCGACCCCTCCCTGCGGGGGGAGATGGCGGGGCAGGCGCGGCGGCGCGGTGCCGAGCTCCCGATCGAGGCCACCGCCGCCGCCTACCGCGCCCTCTACCGGCGCCTACTCGGCGGCGAGGCCGGTCGCGCCGGCATCCCGGGGGGAGATCGGCTGGCGAAGGAGGCGAGCCTGTGAAGGTCGTCGTCTTCTCCCACTCGCTGGTCTCCGACTGGAACCACGGCAACGCCCATTTCCTCCGCGGCGTCGTCGCCGAGTTGCAGGACCGCGGCCACCGGGTCGAGGTCCTGGAACCGGCCGATGGCTGGAGCCGCGCCAACCTCCTCCGCGAGCACGACGAGGCGCCGCTGCGCGAGTTCGCCCGCGCCTTCCCGGGCCTCGCCGCGCACCCCTACGAGCCGGAGGCGCTCGACCTCGACCGCGCGCTCGACGGCGCCGACCTCGTCCTCGTCCACGAGTGGAACCCGCCGGAGCTGGTGAAGCGGATCGGCGAGCACCGCGCCCGCCGCGGCGATTACCGCCTGCTCTTCCACGACACCCACCACCGGGCCGCCACCGCGCCGGAGGAGGTGGCGCGGTTCGACCTCTCGCGCTACGACGGGGTGCTCGCCTACGGCGAGGTGATCCGCCGCATCTACCTGGAGCGCGGCTGGGCCGCGCGCGCCTGGACCTGGCACGAGGCCGCCGACGTGCGGGTCTTCCGCCCGCTGCCCCCGGGCGAGCGCCGCGGCGACCTGGTCTGGATCGGCAACTGGGGGGACGGGGAGCGCAGCCGGGAGCTGCGCGAGTTCCTCCTGCGCCCGGCGCGGCGGCTGCGCCTGCGCGGCTCGGTCCACGGCGTCCGCTACCCGCGGGCGGCGCGGCTGCGGATCCGGCTCGCCGGCCTCCGTTACCGCGGCTGGGTCGCCAACCACCGCGCCCCCGAGCTCTTCGCCCGCCACCGGCTCACCGTGCACGTCCCCCGGCGCCCCTACGTGGACGCGCTGCCGGGCATCCCCACGATCCGGCCCTTCGAGGCGATGGCCTGCGGGATCCCGCTGATCTGCTCGCCCTGGGAGGACGCCGAGGGGCTCTTCCGCCCCGGCGAGGACTACCTGGTCGCGCGCGACGGCAGGGAGATGCGGGAGGCGATGCGGGCGGTCCTCGGTGAGCCGGCGCTGGCCGAGCGGCTCCGGGCAAGCGGCCTGGAGACGATCCGCGCGCGGCACACCTGCGCCCACCGGGTCGAGGAGCTGCTGGCGATCGACGCCGAGCTGCGGGGCGAGCCGCTGGAGGTGGCGGGATGAGGATCGCCTTCTTCGGCTCCAGCCTCGTCTCCGCCTACTGGAATGGCGCCTGCACCTACTACCGGGGGCTCGTGCGGGCGCTCGACGCGCGCGGCCACCGCGTCGTCTTCTACGAACCCGACGCCTTCGAACGCCAGCGGCACCGGGACATCGCCGACCCGGAGTGGGCCGAGGTCGTCGTCTACGAGCCGCGCGACGAGCGAACGGTGCGCGAGGCGGTGGCGAGCGCCGCCGGGGCCGACGTCGTCGTCAAGGCGAGCGGGGTCGGGATCTTCGACGCGGTCCTGGAGGAGGCGGTGGCCGAGCTGGAGGGCCCGGAGATGCGGGTCCTATGGGACGTCGACGCGCCGGCGACGCTGGCCGCGATGGAGGCCCGACCAGGGGAGGTGCCGGCGCTGCGCGAGCTGATCCCACGCTTCGACATGGTCCTCACCTACGGCGGCGGCCAGCCGGTGGTCAACCGCTACACCGCCCTCGGCGCCCGCGCCTGCGTGCCGATCTACAACGGCCTCGACCCGGCGACGCACCACCCCGAGCCGGCGCGGGCGGAGCTCGCCTGCGACCTCGCCTTCCTCGGCAACCGGCTGCCGGACCGCGAGGCCCGCGTCGAGGAGTTCTTCTTCCGCGCCGCCGAGGCGCTGCCCCGCCACGCCTTCCTGCTCGGCGGCAACGGCTGGGAGGAGCGGGTCGCGGGCCTCGCCAACGTCCGCTGTCTCGGCCACGTCCCGCCGGGAGACCACAACGCGGTCAACCGCAGCGCCCTCGCCGTCCTCAACGTCAGCCGCGAGAGCATGGCGGCGAACGGCTTCTCGCCCGCGACCCGCGTCTTCGAGGCGGCTGGGGCGGGGGCGTGCCTGATCACCGACGCCTGGGAGGGGATCGAGCAGTTCCTCGCCCCGGGCGAGGAGGTGCTGGTCGCCGCCGACGGCGCCGAGGTCGCGGCGCTCCTCGACGGGCTCGATCCCGCCCGCGCCCGCCGGATCGGCGCCGCCGCTCTCGAGCGCGTGCTGGCCGACCACACCTACGATCGCCGCGCCGAGCAGGTCGAGGCGGTCCTCGAGGGGGCGCCGGCCCGGTGAAGATCGTCTTCCTCGGCCTCTCGATCACCTCCTCGTGGGGCAACGGGCACGCGACGAACTACAGGGCGCTGGTCCGCGAGCTGAGCGCGCGCGGGCACGAGGTGCTCTTCCTCGAGCGCGACGTTCCCTGGTACGCGGCCGAGCGCGACCTGCCGGAGCCGCCCTGGGGGCGGACCGAGCTCTACGGCTCGCTGGCGGAGCTGGAGCGCCACGGCGCGGCGCTCGCAGCCGCCGACCTCGTCCTCGTCGGCTCCTACGTGCCCGAGGGGGTCGCGGTCTGCGAGTGGGTGCTGGAGCGGGCCGGCGGCGCGGTCGCCTTCTACGACATCGACACGCCGGTCACCCTCGCCAAGCTGCGCCGCGGCGACCGCGAGTATCTCTCCCCCGAGCTGGTCGGCCGCTTCGACCTCTACCTCTCCTTCACCGGCGGCCCAACCCTGCAGGTGCTGGAGGAGGAGCTGGGGGCGCACCGCGCAATCGCCTTCCACTGCCTGGTCGACCCCGACGCCTACCGGCCCCGCAGCCAGGAGTCGCCGCGCTGGGACCTCGGCTACCTGGGCACCTACAGCGAGGACCGCCAGCCGGCCCTCGAGCGGCTGGCGCTCGAGCCGGCGCGGCGCCTGCCGGAGGCGAGCTTCGCGGTCGCGGGCCCGCGGTATCCCGAGGAGATCGCCTGGCCGCGGAACGTCGAGCGGTTCGAGCACGTCGCCCCGGGGGACCATCCGGCCTTCTACGCCTCCCAGCGCTTCACCCTCAACGTGACCCGGGCGGAGATGCGGGCGGCGGGGTGGTCGCCGAGCGTGCGCCTGTTCGAGGCCGCCGCGTGCGGCGTCCCGGTGATCTCCGACCGCTGGCCGGGGCTGGAGGCGATCGTCGTCCCGGACGAGGAGATCCTGGTCGCCGACACGGCGGAGGACGTGGTCCGCTGCCTGGTCGAGACCGGCGAGGACAGGCGGCTGGCGATCGCCGAACGGGCGCGAGCGCGGGTGCTCGCCGAGCACACGGCGGCGCGGCGCTGCGAGCAGCTGGAGGAAGCGGTCGCGGGGGCGGGGATCCGATGACGCTCGAGGTCGAGGGCGCGATCGCCGAGCTCGGCCCCTGGTTCCACAACCTGCACCTGCCCGACGGGCGGCAGACGGCGCCGAAGCACCCGCTCGGCGACTTCCCCGCCTTCAAGTGGCGCCAGGTCGAGGGCCACCTGCCCCGGGACCTGCGGGGAGCCCGCGCCCTCGACATCGGCTGCAACGCCGGCTTCTACTCCTTCCAACTCGCCGCCTGCGGCGCCGAGGTGCTCGCCCTCGACCCCGACGAGCACTACCTGCAGCAGGGCCGCTGGGCGGCGCGGCTGCTCGACCCCGAGGGTCGGGTCGAGTTCCGCCAGGCCTCGGTCTACGACCTGGTCGAGATCGAGGGCGGCTTCGAGGTCGTCCTCTTCATGGGAGTCCTTTACCACCTGCGCTATCCCCTGCTCGCGCTCGACCTGGCCGCGGAGCGGGTCAGCGGGACGCTCGTCCTGCAGACGCTGACGATGCCGGGGGAGGAGGCGGCCGAGACCCCGGGCGACCTGGAGATCGGCGCACGCGAGCGGCTGCTGGAGCCAGGCTGGCCACGGGCGGCCTTCGTCGAGCAGAAGCTGGCCGGCGACCCGACCAACTGGTGGGCGCCCGACCGGGCCTGCGTCGAGGCGATGGCGCGCTCGGCCGGCCTGCGGGTGAGCGAGCGCCCCGGCCACGAGATCTGGATCTGCGAGCCCGACTCCGCCCACGACCACGCGCGCTGGCTGCGGATCCCGGAGCTGCGGGCGGCGACGGGGGCCTCGCGCCTGCCTCGCGGCTAGCCCCGATCGGCGAGCCAGCGGAAGTAGACGCCGTAGCGGAGCGAGCCGGTGCGGTTGACGCCGCCGGAGTGCGGCAGGTCCGGCGTCATCATGATCGCGTCGCCGGGATCGGCCTCGACCGGCGCCGGCCCCTCCGCCGTCTGCACCAGCAGGCCGCCGTTGTCGCCCCGCCAGGGGCTCAGCGGCACGCCGACGATCCGCAGGTAGGGCCTGTCGCCCGCCCAGGCGGGCTCCTGGTCGAGGTGGAAGGCGATCTCCGGGTCCGGCCCGGCGTGCGGGAACTGGAGGAGGATCTGGGGGTCGCAGATCCGCCCCGTCCGCCACTCCCCCGGCAGCGACTGCGCCAGGGCGAGGACCTCCTCGCGCTCCCTCAGGTGCGGGAACCAGTGCGCCCCCCACAGCCATTCACCCAGCTCCGCGGCCGAGGCGCCGCGCTGCAGGAGGTCGAGATGCAGCAGCCGCAGAGCGTCGTCGATCTTCTCCTGGGGCACGACGCCGCGGCGGACCTCGTAGGAGCCTTGTACCGGCCGGACGGGCACGGTGGAGATCCTCTCAGGACCGTCGCGGCGACCCGCTGCGGGTCGCCGCCGCCCCGGCGGGGCTCAGGAGGAGTTCTTTCCTCCGCGCTTCGACGAGCCCTCGGAGTTGGCGATCTTCGCCGCCCGTTCCTTGCTCATGCCCTTCTTGCGCAGGCCCTCGTACTGCTTGTCGTTCTTGACGCTCGGGCCGTGGTCCTTGGCCATCGGGGATCACCTCCAGGTCCAGGGGCTTCTTGCTCTCCTGCATACCCCGAACGGGCGAAAATCACCCGATCCGCTTGGCCAGCTCAGCCGCCGGGTCGGGAGGCGAAGGTGCTGAAGCGTCCTCACCCCGGAGCGGCGCAGGCGCTGGTTCGAGCCCGTGTCGACTTAGCAGTCCTATACGGCCACAAAGTCGACACGGGCTCTGCGAGGGGCGGGCTTCAGCGGGCGAAGACCCGGTTGGCGATCGCCGGGTCGCCGATCTGCTCGAAGGCGATCAGCCTGCCCTCCGGGTTGAAGGTGAGGACGTCGGCGGCCTCCTCGCTCTCGCCGTCCATGCTGGCGGTCGTCAGCACGACGACCTTGTCGCCGTCGGCGAGGAAGTCGTGCGGTTCGGTCCTGAGGCCTTTCTCGGCGAGCTTCCCCCAGAGGCCGGCGATCTCTTCCTTGCCGGTGTAGGTGCCGGTCAGCGAGTTGTCGCCTCCCACCTTCCAGACCACACCGTCGTCCATGTTCGCCATCGCCCCGGCGGCATCGCCTTCGCTGAACGCCCGGTACGCGGCTTCGGCCTGCTGCTTGTTCTCCACTGCGCTCATGGCAGCCCTCCTTGGCGCGCGTGCGCGCCGGATCGAGGCTCCCGTCGAACACCGCCCGGCGATCCACCTCTCCTCGCCGGGCCCTTCCGACCCTAGCCCGGCGGGCCGGGTTCGGCAAGGCCGCGTGGCGTGTCGAAATAGGCTCCGCCGATGCCCAGCCCCGAGGAGTCTTCGGCGAAGCGTTTCGCCGCCGCGACCCGCCGGCTCAACCGCCAGCCGCGGCTGCTGCGGTCGCTGCGGCGGACGCGGCAGCGTCTGCTCGGGGGCGACCAGCTCGTCGACCGCCTCTCCACCGCGCGGGGACGGCCGGCGGATCTCGCGGTCCAGCAGCTGGCCGACCTGCGCGGGGATGAGCACGGCGTCCTCGGCGAGCTCGGGATGACCGCGCTGCAGGCGTGGCAGCGGCTGGCCGAGACGCAGGACCGCGGCCGTGGCAAGGCCGAGGTGGCGATCCTCTTCACCGACCTGGTCGGCTTCTCCAGCTGGGCCCTGGAGGCGGGGGACCGCTCCGCGCTGCGGCTGCTGCGGCAGGTCGCCGAGGCAATCGAGCCGCCCGTCGCCGAGGCGCACGGCGAGGTGGTGAAGCGGCTCGGCGACGGGCTGATGGCGGCCTTCTGGGACGCGCCGGGCGCGGTCGAGGCGGCCTTCGCCGCCCACGAGCGGGTCGCGTCTATCGAGGTCGACGGGCACCGCCCGCGGCTTCGCACCGGGATCCACCTCGGCCGCCCGCGCAAGATCGGCGGCGACTACCTCGGCGTGGACGTCAACGTCGCCGCCCGTCTCTGCGAGGCCGCGAAGCCGGGCGAGATCCTCGTCTCCGACCGTGCCCTCCTCGCGCTCGACCCGGCGACCGTGACGAGCAGGAACCGCCGCTTCCGCGCCAAGGGCGTGCCGAAGGAGGTCGCCGTCTACGCGATCAGCTCGACCAGCTCGAGGTGAGCGTCGATCACGTGGTCGGCCTCCGGGCCGCCCTCGCCGCGATCGTCGTTCAGCCCCCGGTAGCGAGCGGTCCTCATCCCCAGCGCGGCGGCGCCGGCGACGTCGGTCCGCCGCAGGTCGCCCACGTGGATCGCGTCCTCAGGCCGCGCGCCAAGTGAGCGCAGCGCCGCTTCGAAGGGCTGCGGCGCCGGCTTGTAGTGGCCGACCTCGTCGGAGAAGGCCCAGCCGTCGAAGAGGTGGAGCAGCTCTTCGCGGGCGAGCAGGTCGCGCAGCAGCGCGCCCCCGCTGAAGCCGACGTCGCAGACGATCCCGGTCCGGACCCCCCGCTCCCGCAGCGCCTCCAGCGCCGGGCGGATGTCCGGCGCCAGCTCCAGCTCGACGTCGCGGCCGGCAGCGAGGAACGCCTCCGCCACCGGCCGCCCGGCACCGTCCTCCACGCCGAGCGCCCGCACCAGCATCTCCGCGCCCTCCCGCGGATGCAGGTGAGCACCCTCGGCCCATGCCCGCTCCCAGCGCAGCCGAACCTCGTCGAGCGCGGCCGCGAGCAGCTCCGGCTCGACCTCGAGCTCCCCCTCCGCGCACGCCGCGGCCACCGCCCGCCGCCGCGCCTCCGGCATCGTCCCCGGCGGCACCTGCGCGATCGTGTTCCAGAAGTCGAAGGTGACGGCTCCGATCACAGCCGGGCATTCTGCCCCAGCGGGCCGGGCCGGCTAGGGCGAACCGGCTGGCGTCGAAGGCCAGCCGGCCCGCACGGGGCTCAGGGGACGTTCGTGAGTTTCAGGGTGGTGTTGAAGGCGGTGAGTGTCGCGCTTGCCGCCAGCACTCCTTTTAACTCGATCATTTCGGTCCCGCCCCCACAGATTTTCCCTTTGTAGGTGGCGCCCAGGGCTTTGCTCGAAGTCGCGAAGGTCATGTCGCCGAAGATGGTGGCGATGAATTCGGTGCTTTTGAATTTTTCTTCGCTGAGTCTCATCACGCATTCGCCGCTGTTGATGTTGATTTCGTAGCCTGAACCGCTGCATTTGGTGACGGTTGTGTTTCCCTGGGCGCGGGTTTCGCTGATTGTGAATTCCGTTTCCAGCAGGAACTTGCAGTTGACGGTCACCGTTGCCGGCCGGCTCGCTGCTTTTTCGGTGCATTCCGAGTATTTGATGCTTTCGAGCAGCTCGTCGTGAGACGAGAGCGTGGTCTGCGTGGCGGAAGCGGTGAATTTGTTGCAGGTGACGGTGAGGCCGCCGATCGTCCATTCCTGGAGATTGGTCCCCGTCGCCGAGATGGCGACCGGCGCGGTGCCGACCGTGAAGAAGATGCCGCCCATCGCCGCCGAGGCGACGATGCCGGAGAGGGTGAGGGCTGCGACGAGCGAGAGCCCGAGGGTCTGCAGCTTGCGAGTCATGGCGCCACGTCCTTTCGAAAGAAATCGAGGCCGCGGCCGCCCGGGGGCGAGGCCCCCTGACAAGCAAGCTCTATCAGGGTTCTAATGATTAGTCAACATGTCTTATCTGAAACGTGGGCCCTCCCGTCCGGCCGTTAGCGAGCTCTTGCGCCCGGGTGTACCTTCGTGGCATGCCTCACAAAGCCGCTGATCGGATCCGCAACGTCGCTCTGATCGGCCACCGCGGCTGCGGCAAGACCAGCCTGCACGAGGCGATGCTGTTCGAGGCGGGAGCGGTCAACCGGCTGGGCCGGGTCGAGGACGGCTCGACGGTTTCCGACCACGAGCCCGACGAGCAGCGGCGCGGGCTCTCGATCAACGCCTGCGTCTCCTGCTTCCCCTACGCAGACAGGGAGATCAACCTGATCGATACCCCGGGCGATCCCAGCTTCGTCGCCGACGCCGCCGCCGCCCTGCGGGTCGCCGACGCGGCGGTCGTCGTGGTCAGCGGCGTCGCCGGGGTCGAGGTGCAGACCGAGCGGCTCTGGCGGCGCGCAGACGCCGAGGGCCTGGCCCGGCTCCTCTTCGTCAACATGCTCGACCGCGAGCGCGCCGACTTCTTCGCCACCCTGGATTCGCTGAAGGCGGCCTTCGGGCCGCACGCGGTCGCGACCGAGATCCCGATCGGCTCCGAGCGCGACGTCCGCGGCGTCGTCGACCTGATCGACATGGAGGCGTGGATCTACGAGGGCGGCGAGCCGGGCGGCGCCGAGCGGGCGCCGGTCCCCGACGAGCTGCGCCCCCGCGCCGAGGAGTACCGGGAGAAGCTGATGGACGAGGTCGCCGAGAACTCCGACGAGCTGATGGAGCGCTACCTCGACGGCGAGGAGATCGCCCACGAGGAGATCGTCACCGCGCTGAAGCGCGGCGTCACCGCGGGGCACCTCTTCCCGGTCACCTGCGGGGTCGCGACCAGGAACCTGGGGACGAACCGGCTGCTCGAGGCGCTGGTCGAGGACCTCCCCTCGCCGAAGATGCGCGGCGCCCTGCCGGCCCTGGACGGCGACGGCGAGAGCACCGGGGTCGAGCCCGACGAGGACGGGCCGCTGGTCGCCTACGTGTTCAAGACGACCGCCGACCCCTACGCCGGCCGCATCAACCTCTTCCGCGTCTGCAGCGGCACGCTGCGCTCCGACTCCCAGGCGCTGAACGCGACCCGGCAGGAGAAGGAGCGGATCGGCCAGCTCGGCCAGCCGCTGGGAAAGGATCTGAAGCCGGTCTCCGAGCTGGGCGCCGGCGACATCGGCGCGGTGGCGAAGCTGAAGGAGACCCGGGCCGGCGACGTCCTCTGCGACGGGCGGCGCCAGGTCTCATTCCACCCGCTCGACCTGCCGGCGCCGGTGATGGCGTTCTCATACGAGCCGAGGTCGAAGGGCGACGAGGACAAGGCGGCGACGGCGGTGCGGCGGCTCAGCGAGGAGGACCCGACCCTCGACGTCCACCGCGACCCGCAGACCGGCGAGCAGATCATCGCCGGCCTGACCCAGGTCCACGTCGAGGTGCTGGTCGAGCGGATGAAGACCCGCTTCGGGGCGGAGATCGAGCTGCACCCGCCGCGCGTCCCCTATCAGGAGACGATCCGCCAGCCGGCCTCGGCGCGCGCCCGCTACAAGAAGCAGACCGGCGGCAAAGGCCAGTTCGCCGACTGCGCGATCGAGATCGAGCCGGGCGAGGACGGCATGGGGCTGGAGTTCGTCAACCGGATCAAGGGGGCGGCGATCCCCGGCGGCTTCATCCCCGCCGTGGAGAAGGGCGTCGCCGAAGCGATGCGGCATGGCACCGTCGCCGGCTACCCCGTCAAGGACGTCCGCGTCCGCCTCGTCGACGGCAAGCACCACGACACCGACTCCTCCGAACTCGCCTTCAAGCTCGCTGGCGCGATGGCCTTCAGGCAGGCGATGGAAGCGGCCGACCCGGTTCTCCTCGAGCCGATCGTCAAGCTCGCCGTCAACTGCCCCGACGAGGTGGTCGGCGACGTCATCGGCGACCTCAACTCGCGTCGCGGCCACCCCCTCGGGATGGAGGCGAAGGGCTCGACCACCGAGGTCGAGGTCGAGGTCCCGATGGCCGAGGTGCTCGACTTCGCGCCCGACCTGCGCTCGATCTCGGGCGGCCGCGCCGAGTTCACGATGGAGTTCGAGCGCTACGAGGAGCTGCCGCCGCACCTGGCGGCCAAGGTGGTGGACGCGGCGGGCACCGGCGCCGCGGTCGCCGGCTAGCCGCCGCTCGCCCGCGGCGACCCCGTCTTCAGCTCCAGCTCCTCAGCCAGCCAGAGCATGTAGGAGCAGCGAACGTCGAAGGCCCTGGCCAGGCGCTGCAGCGTCCGCAGCGTCGGGTTGCGGCGGCCCGACTCGAGGTGGGAGATCTCGCTCGGTTTCACCCCGACCCGGAGCGCCAGTTCTTCCTGGCTCCATTCTTCGTTCAACCGCAGCAGCTTGATGATCACGGCGATGAAGGGCTGCGGCGACTTTGAGGTTGCCATCAAGAGCCCGTAGAGAAAAATCCCTAAGGCCCGCTCGTTCCATAGGGTTTAACTCAAGGCAGCTTGAGGAACCTGGCAATTTGCGAGTTCCACCGGTTCCGAAATACGCCCTTTTCGGACCCTGAACATCCGCCGAGGCGTGGCAGTCTTCCCGTTGCAGACGCTGATCGTCGAAGGAGGCCCGATGCCGAACACATACACCCCGGTTCGAGAAGCGCGGACCGGGTGAGCCGCAGCCCTGAGCAGCCGATCGCCCTCTCCTGGAGCGGCGGCAAGGACTCGGCGCTGGCCCTCCGGGCGCTGCGCGAGGAGCTCGGCGCCGAGCCGGTGGCGCTGCTGACGACCCTCACCGAGGACTACGACCGGATCAGCATGCACGCGGTGCGCAGCGAGCTGCTGCGGGCGCAGGCGCGGGCGGCCGGGATCGAGCTGGTGGAAATCGGCATCCCAGCCGCCTGCGTCAACGAGGTCTACGAAGAGCGGATGGCGCGGGCGCTGGCCTCGCCGCCGCTGGACGGGGCCCCGACGATCGCCTTCGCCGACCTCTTCCTCGAGGACGTCCGCGCCTACCGGGAGGAGCGGCTTGCCCTCGCCGGCCGCAGCGCCCTCTTCCCGCTCTGGGGTCGCGACACCGCTGAGCTCGCCCGCGAGTTCATCGCCGCCGGCTTCGAGGCGACCCTGGTCTGCGTCGACCCGACCCGGCTCGATCCGTCCTTCGCCGGCCGCGCGTTCGACGCCGAGCTCCTGTCCGACCTCCCCGACGGGGTCGACCCCTGCGGCGAGAACGGCGAGTTCCACACCTTCGTCCACGCCGGCCCGATCTTCGACTCGCCTGTCGAGTGCGAGCTCGGCGAGGTGGTGATGCGCGACGGCTTCGCCTTCCAGGACCTCGTCCCCGCCGCTTCGACCTGACAGTTCGGTTCGTTGAGGAAACTGGTTCTTTATTACTTAACCGATATTGATTTTCATATAAGCGTGTGAGAGGTTGCCCGCCATGTTCGCGCACGTGGCCGGGATGCCGATCGAGGAGACCGCGCTCGGCCTCGCCCCGCTGCTCCTGACCGCGGGCGGCGTCGCCCTCCACAGGCTGCGGAAGCTGGGGCGCTCGTGAGCACCGGCACCCCCGTCGCCCGCCAGCCGGCCTCGCCGGTTCGCTTCCGCCGCAACGCCGACCGCCTCACCCCGGGGCAGCTGGAAACCCTGCGGGGCTCCTTTCAGGCTATGTACGAAATCGAGGACGATCGCGGCTACGGCTACTTCGCCGGCATCCACGGGCTGCCGCTGCCGATCAGCTGCGAGAACGCCCACGGCACGCCGTACTTCCTGCCGTGGCACCGGGCCTATCTCTACTTCCTCGAACGGGCGCTGCGGGATCGCGATCCCAAAGCCGGGCTGGTGTGGTGGAACTGGCAGATCGGCCGCGGCAGGGAACCTCGCCTCCCCCTCCCCTACGAGAAATCGAAAGCGGGCGGAAAGGCGAATCCCCTCTACGCCGCCAAAGTCACCAAACTGGCGCTGGAACAGGGGCGGAGCGGCGGGATGCAGGTCGCCGCGACGACGAGGCGCGAACCGGTCGGGCCGCCGGAGCTGCCGAGCCGCGAGGAGGTCGAGGACGCGCTGGAGCGCTCGCAGTTCATCGACTTCAGCCGCACGCTCGAGGGGCTGCACAACCGCGTCCACGGCTGGGTCGGCGGCCACATGGGGATGATCCCCTTCGCCGCCTTCGATCCCGTCTTCTGGGCCCACCACACGATGATCGACCGGATCTGGCGGCTGTGGCAGCTGCGCCATCCGGGCGCGCTGCCGCCGGCCTCGATCCTCGACGAGGCGCTGCCGCCGTTCCGGATGACCGTGCGCCAGACCCTCAGCGTGACCGCGCTCGGCTACGACTACGCCTTCTCGACGGCCTCCTCGGACGTGGGGGCGCGACGGTGAGACGGTTCCATTCCGAGCCGCTCGACCTGCCCGAGGACCGCGCCGAGGTGACGCGCGCCGATTTGATCTTCTACGGAGTCGACCACTCCGGGCCCACCTACGAAGCGCGGATCTTCCTCGACAATCCGCGGGCCAACGCGGAGACCTCGACCAGCGCCGAGGAGGGGTACGCGGGCGCCTTCACCGTCTTCGGTCACGGCGGCTGCTTCGGCGCCGAGGGCCACTGCGCGCCGAAGGACCGCTACAGCGACGAGTTCGACCGGCGACCGCCACATCCGCTGACGCCGCAGACCGTCGCCGTCACCGTCACCGACGCCCTCGCCCGCGTCCAGGGCGAGCAGGTGAAGGTGCACGTCGTCACCGTCCTCCCCGAGGGGATGGAGGAGCTCTCCGGCAGCGCGGATGTCCTCCCCTGCGAACGCGTGCGGCTCGTCACCTACGCCTAGGCTCGCGGATGCCGGCCTTCCCCAAGCCCCGCTTCTCCTACGACTACGACCTGAAGAGGGAACTGAAGACGCTGCGGGACTACCCGAAGCTGCCGGGAAAGGAGGACCGCGCGATCCCGCCGAAGGCGAAGGGCCACCTGCTCCTCGCCACCTGGAACATCGCCAACCTCGGGGTGCAGGAGCGGCGCGACAAGGACTACGCCCTGATCGCCGAGATCGTCTCCTGGTTCGACCTGATCGCGATCCAGGAGACCAACGACAACCTCGAGGGGCTGCGGGGGATCCAGGCGCAGCTGCCGAAGGGCTACGGGGTCCTCTTCTCCGACCCCGGCGGCAACAACGAGCGCTTCACCTTCCTCTACGACAGCGAGCGGATCCAGGTCCTCGAGGAGATCGGCCGGGTGACGGTGCCGCCGAAGGAGCTGAAGAGCGTCAAGCTGCCCGACGTCGACCAGCCGTTCCAGGGCTTCGACCGCAACCCGTACCTGGTCAGCTTCACAGCCGACGAGCTGCGCTTCGTCCTCGCCAACGTCCACCTCTACTTCGGCGACGAGAGGAGCGAGGAGGGGATGGCGCGGCGCTGCCTCGAGGCCTACGCGGTGGGGCGCTGGGCCGACCTGCGCCGCCGCAACAAGGAGGCCTACACCCCGAACGTCCTCGCGCTGGGCGACTTCAACCTGCCGGTCCAGGACGAGACCGACCCAGTCTTCCGCGCCCTCACCCGCAAGGGCCTGCACCTGCCGCCCCACTCGACCAAAGTCGGCGGCTCGAACCTCAGCGACGACGCCCAGTACGACCAGATGGGCGTCTTCCCCGGCCCGATGGAGGAGGCGATCGAGCAGACCGGCGTCTTCGACTTCGACGGCGCCCTCTTCCGCGACCTCTGGGGCGAGACCAAGGCCGAGCAGACCAAGTTCCGCTCCTACGTCAAGTACTACCTCTCCGACCACCGGCCGCTCTGGGCGCGGCTGAAGACGAAGGCGTGACGCACGCGATTCAACCCCTGGCGACGATCAGCCAGGCGCGCTTCGCCTCGCGGCCGATCGAGGCGCCGCTGAGCGCGCGTACGTGGAAGACCTTGCGGCCCGGCCGCAGGTGGGCGTAGCGCTTCGGCGAGGAGCAGGGGCGCCACCGGCGCAGCGCCGGCGGCACCTGCCGGCCGCTCAGCCGGCAGGCGTAGTCGACGTCCCGCGGGCGGGAGCGGAAGCGGAAGACCGCGGAGCGCTTCGTCGTCCTCTTCCCGACGGTGGCCGAGAGGCGCGGAGGAGGGAGCGAGACTTCCGGCGGCACGTCGTACCACTGGGTGACGAACTGGCCCTCGGCGGTGAATTTCTGCACCCTGGCGCGGCTCTCGGCGGGGTACGGTGCGGCCCTGTCGGCGACGTAGACGAACCCCGCCGGGTCGGTGGCGACGGAGGTCGGAGTGAAGAAGCGGCCGTGGGCGCGTCCCGGGCCGCCCCAGGCGCCGAGGAAGGCGCCGCTCGAGCTGAACCTCTGGATGCGAGCGTTGACGGTGTCGGCGACGTACACCTCGCCGGCGGCGCTGGTCGCGATCCCGTAGGGAAAGATGAATTCCCCGGAGCCCCTTCCGTAGCTCCCCCAGTTCGTGACGAAGGCGCCGTCGGCCGTGTAGACCTCGACCTGATTGCCGTAGGTGTCGGCGACGTAGACGAGCCCGGAGGGGCTGGTGTCGATCCCCCAAACCTCCCCGAACTGGCCGCCGCTGAGGGCGCTTTCCCCCCACTTCGACAGCAGCGTCCCGTCGGAAGAGAAGCGGAGGACTTCGTGGCTGGCGGCCACGTAGACGGTCCCGTCCGAGCGGACGGCGAGGTCGTGGCCGCCCCGGGCGCCCCAGCGGCGCAGCGCCGACCCGTCGGCTCCGAGCACGGAGATCGTTCCGCGGCTGGTGTCGTCCACGTAGAGGGCCCCCGCGGCGTCGGTGGCGATCGGGCGCGGGAGAAAGGGGCTGCCGCTGGTCGCGAAGTCGCCCAGCTCGGCCAGCAACCTGCCGTCGCTGGAGTACTGGTGGACCTGTCTGCTGGTCAGCGGGCTGGAGAGGTACACGTGCCCGGCGCCGTCAGCCGCCACCGAGAGCGGGATCGGCTCGAATCCGACCGAATTGCGTGCCGGCTCGGCGAGGGCGGCGCCGCTCGCCGGCGGGGTCAGCGCGGGGAGAAGCAGGAGCCCAGCGATCGCGATCCGCGCAGCCACAGCCATTAGGGCCGATGGTAGATGCGCAGCACGACGGTGGTGCGGCTGCGGGGGTTTCGGAGCGCGCCCGATTTGACTTCGCCCGGGGATCTGGTTACTTCGGTTCGAGAGTTTTCTGACTACTGGAAGTGGCATGAGCGACCGCTCAAACGACACCCGAGGCGATCCGGCGGACGACCGCCCGCTCTCCGATGCGATTCAGATCACGATGCGGCGCCGGGAGATGATGGCCCTCTCGGCGGGTGCGCTTGCGAGCGTTGCCTTGTGCGCCTGCGGGGCCGACGACGGCCAATCGAGCAGATCCGTGGCGGGAGGGGCGTCCACCGCGCCCGACTGCGTGCTGACTCCCGAGCAGGCGGAGGGTCCCTTCTACATCGACCTGGCTCAGGTCCGCCGGGACATCGTCGAGGACCGACCAGGCGTGCCGCTCGCGCTCCTCGTCACCGTTCTCGACGCGAGCACCTGCGAGCCGATCCGCGATGCCGCCGTCGACATCTGGCACTGCGATGCCTCAGGCACCTATTCGGGGGAGCCGGCGGAGGGAAGCGAGGGCGAGACCTTCCTGCGCGGGATCCAGCCGACCGACGGCAACGGCCTGGCCGAGTTCGCGACCATCTACCCGGGCCAGTACCCAGGACGGACGACCCACATCCACGTCAAGGTCCACACCGGCGGACGACAGAGCAACGGCACCTACACCCGCGGCCATCTCTCCCACACCGGCCAGCTGTTCACCACCGACCGCCACGACGCAGCCGTCTTCGCCCTACCCCCCTACAACCGCAACCCCGCCGAGCTCACCCCCCGTAACGCAGACGCCATCTTTCGCTACGAAGGAGGCTCGAGCGCAACCCTCGACCTCGCCCCAGCCGGCGGCGATATCGCCCGAGATGGCTTCAGGGCAAGCGTCACGCTGGGTGTCGAGACCAGCGCCAGGCTGCACTAGACGACGCTGAGAAGGGGTCCGACCGACACGGTGCCCCTCCTGCGGGATTTGAACCGGCAACCACCTGGACCATAACTAGGCGCCCTTAGCCGCGCCGTGATCGGATCCCGTTCTACAAGCGGTTTGCGGCCATCCCCGATCACCGCTGCTTAAGTACCAGCCGGCGGGCGTTCACCAAGGGATCCGCGAGATGAAAGAAGGGGAGCCCCTGGGCGGCACCCCTCCCCCGGATGAAGGCATCTCACCGTAGAGGGACGACTCCTTGCTCGCCGCAATGAAGAGGGATAGACGAAGGTAGATAGATCGGAATCCACCAGGCAAATAGGTCCATCGCCTAGTTGCCACCCTCGACTATCGCGGAAGAAGCAGTGTCCTGGTTTTCCCTGCGCGGAACTGCACGAAGGGTCGTCAGGTGGTCGTCTCCATATGGCGTTAATGCCCAGTAGGTTTCCGTATCTTTCACGCTGCGCTGTCGCTCGCTTTTTTCGATGAGCCCGAGAGCACGAAGCTGCACGATCAACGTCCCAAACTCGTCACCGCTAACGTCCACTACGAGGTTCCTGATCCTGTCAACAGTTTCGCCCTCGCCATAGGTCTCGAGGGTTAGTTCCTGTCGGATGCGAGGTCCGAACTCCTCACTTAGCCATCGCCTCAACGATTTACGAAGTGCTTTGTCACTAGCCTCGTTGATCATTTCGGGTCCAATCGCATAGAACAGGTCATCCCACGAGGGCCGGATATCGAGATCTCTGGTCACCTCGAAGAGGTTGTAGGCGGTCGTGATCCTGGCGGTGGCCTGGAAAACCATGTCCGCCTCCTCATCCCCTTGAGCCAAGTTCTTGGCATTCTCGGGCGGTCCGTGACTAACCTTTTCGCTACTCGCTTCCGCGGTCGCGAGGCGCTTTCGAAGGTCGTTGAGTTCCTCCAGGGTCTCAGTTGACGTACCCGCATCTCCCCTCATCCATCCGACGGCGGAATACCTTTGCCTGAAATCAGCAAAGCTGAGAGCGACCTTTCCTGCCAGATCCTCTGGGCCGGACCAGTACTTGACGTGCTTTGACTCTTTGACCTTGCTTCTGAATGCTTCTAGCTTCGCGCGCGCCGCCTCATCCTTCTCAGATTTCGCGAACTCGATCTTGTCCGGATCGGCGTGCAGGAAGGCCATAACGGGTCTGCCCTGCTCGACCGCGTAGTCATACTCCTTCTCCGTATAACTGATCTCGGTCTGGGGATCGACGGATCCATATTTACCCCCGATTACCAGGAGGTAGTAATCCGACTCATCGATTACGCGCTGAATCAAGGTCCACGCATCGTCGTCAGCAGCTGGGAACAGCTCCATCCCGGCCGGGAACGCATCCATCTGTAGAAGAGCGCTCACCACGGCTTCTCGCTCTTTCTGCAGGTCGAGGAACGTGCTGCTCACGAACACCTGGTAGCGCCTTCCCTCTGCCATTCGGCGATCTTGTCAAGTGCGAACGATCAAGGCAACCTGCTGAACGACGTCGCGCCTTCTCGTTTAACGATGCCCTTCGACGACAGAAGCACCGGCTGTTTTCCCACGGGAATCAGAACTGCGGAGAGGGGTGGCAGACGGGATTCGAACCCGCGACCGCCGGCACCACAAGCCGGAGCTCTACCAGCTGAGCTACTGCCACCACGCTTGGCTCAATCTAGCGAGTCCGCGCTGAAGCGCGCCAGCAGGACGCCTAGGCCCAGCGCCAATCTCCCGGGCTCGACGACTCAGGCGATGGCGGCGAACTCGCCAGTGCGGCCACCGTCCCGTGCCTCGCCCGTCCCAGCGGGTCCGGGAGAGAAGTCGATCTCGTCGCCGATCGGGCCGCGCTTGAAGAGGTGGACGTCGCGGACGTAGTTCTGGTGCAGGCGCCAGGGTTGCTGCGTCCCCTGCTTCGGGAGTTCGTGGAGAGAGCGCAGGACGTAGCCGGATTTGAGGCCGATGAACGGTTCGGTCGGGACGGAGGGGCCCGGGGCCCGCGGCGTTGCCACGGCGTAGCCGTGCGCGTCCATGTGGCCGAGCAGGCGGCAGAAGTGTTCGGCGACTAAATCGGTCTTGAGGGTGAAGGAGGCGTTGGTGTAGCCGAGGGCGACGAGCAGGTTCGGCATGCCGCTGAACATCATCCCCTTGTATCCCACGGTCTCGGAGATCTTCCGCTCCTCGCCGTCGACGACGAACTTGATCCCGCCGAGGACGAGCATGTTGAGACCCGTCGCGGTGATGATGACGTCGGCCTCCAGCTCCTCCCCGGACTCGAGCCGGATCCCGCGCTCGGTGAAGGTCTCGATCCGGTCGGTGACGACCGAGGCCCTGCCGGCGGAGATCGCCTTGAAGAGGTCCCCTTTCGGCACCACGCAGAGGCGCTGGTCCCAGGGGTCGTAGTCGGGCTTGAAGTGGCGCTCGACGTCGTAGCCTTCGGGCAGCTGCCGCTTCACCCCCCGCATGACGACCCGCCGCACCAGCTTCGGCCAGCGGCGCGAGAGCTGATAGCTGAGGTTCGTCAGCAGGACGTTTTTCCAGCGGGTGAAGGCGTAGACCCGCTTCTCGGGCAGGAAGCGGCGGAGCACGCCGGCGATCGGCTCGATCCCGGGCAGGGAGATCACGTAGGTGGGCGAGCGCTGCAGCATCGTCACGTGCGCGGCGCGCCCGGCCATCGCCGGCACCAGCGTGATCGCGGTCGCGCCGCTGCCGATCACCACCACCCGCTTGCCGTCGTAGTCGAGGTCCTCGGGCCAGTGCTGGGGATGCACGATCCGGCCCTGGAAGCGCTCCGCCCCCTCGAACTTCGGCGAGAAGCCCTCGTCGTAGCGGTAGTAGCCGGTGCAGCCGTAGAGGAAGTTGCAGGTCATCTCGGCCTCCTCGCCGTCGCGCTCGACCCGCACGGTCCAGCGCGCCTCGGCGCTCGACCACTCGGCGGCCAGGACCTTGTGGCGGAAGCGAATCCTCTCCTCCACCCCGTACTCGCGGGCGGTCTCCCGGATGTAGTCGAGGATCGAGGAGCCGTCGGCGATCGACTCCCGGCGCATCCACGGCTTGAACGAGTACCCGAGGGTGAACATGTCGGAGTCGGAGCGGATGCCGGGATAGCGGAAGAGGTCCCAGGTGCCGCCGATCGCCTCGCGCGACTCGAGGATCGCGTAGCTCTTGCCCGGGCAGTTGCGCTGCAGGTGGACCGCGGCGCCGATGCCGGAGAGGCCGGCGCCGACGATCAGGACGTCGACGTGCTCACGAGGCATGGGGTTCTCCTGCGGCGGCTGGCTCACGTTCATCACTCTATCAACACTGTGTCGAGAGAGTCAACCAGTTGTCGAAACTCTCGACGCCCTGTATCGTGAGTGCGATGGCGACCGCCGCGAAAGCCCAGCCCACCGCCAACGGACGCGGCCGCCGCGCCACCCGCGCCAGCGGCGACGACCGCGAGCGGGCGATCCTGGAGACGGCGGAGCGGCTCCTCGAGGAGCGGCCGCTGAGCGAGATCTCGGTCGACGACCTCGCCAAGGGAGCAGGCATCTCCCGCCCCACCTTCTACTTCTACTTCCCCTCCAAGGACGCGGTGGTGCTCACCATCGTCGACCGCCTCGTCGCCGCCGCCGCGGACAGCCGCGAGGAGGCACTGAAGATGCTCGCCGAAGGCGAGCCGCGAGCCGGCCTGCGCCAGGGCCTGGAGGACCTCTACGGCGCCTTCCGGGCCCGCCGCGCGGTCACCCTCGCCGCCGCCGAACTGCGCATGACCAACCCCGAAGCGCGCGAGCTGTGGTCGGAGGTGATGGAGGGCTGGGTCGCCGACGTCACCGCGGTGATCGAGGCCGAGCGCGCCCGCGGCGCCGCCCCTCCCGGCCAACCCGCCCGCGACCTCGCGATCGCCCTCGTGCAGATGAACGAGCGCGTCCAGTACGGGACCTTCGCCGGCGAGTCCCCCTCGCTCGAGCAGGACCGGGTCCTCGACGTCCTCGTCGACATCTGGCTGCGGGCGATCTACGGGACCGCCGAGCCGAGCTGACCCCGAGTCCGCATGCTGGAGCCGCCCCGGGCAGCGCAACCGATTCTTGACCCAGCGGGGTGTGCTCGAAGTCGGATGCGACGACTGGCCGGGGCGGCGTGCCTTGCCGCCCTGGTGGCGGTCGCGGCGCTGACGGCGGGACGAGCCTCCGCCGCCGTCACCGTCGGCCCGTGCCCGATCTTCCCCGCGCCCCCGGCATCGCTCTCCCCCCGCGCCCCCTCCCTCCCCACCGAGGCCGCCTGGAACCAGGATGTCTCGAAGGCGCCGCGCGACCCGCGCTCCGGCGCCTACATCGCCTACGTCGACTCCCACGGCGGCGACCGCCTCCACCCCGACTTCGGCTCGCCCCGCGCCTACGGCTTCCCCTACTCGGTCGTCGGCACCGGCCAGCCGCTGCTCCCGGTCCACTACACCGCTTACGGCGCGGAGAGCGACCGCGGGCCCTTCCCGATCCCGCCGCGCGCTCGCGTCGAGGGCGGCAACCGCAGCGACGGAGACCGCCACGTGCTCGTCGTCGACCGCTCCGCCTGCAGGCTCTACGAGCTCTACCGCGCCTTCTACGTCGCCAAGCCGCGCCCGCACTGGAACGCCGACTCCGGCGCCGCCTGGGACCTGCGCTCGGCGGCCCGCCGCCCCGACGGCTGGACCTCGGCCGACGCCGCCGGCCTGCCGATCTTCCCCGGCCTGGTCCGCTACGACGAGGTCGCCAGCGGCCACCTCGACCACGCGATCCGCGTCACCTTCGAGCGCACCCGCGACGCCTGGATCCACCCCGCCTCCCACTGCGCCGGCGACACCGCGAACCCGGCGGCACCGCCGATGGGCCTGCGGCTGCGGCTGAAGGCGAGCTACGGACTCGGCAGCTTCGACGGCGCCGCGAGGACGATCGCCGAGGCGATGAAGCGCTACGGGCTGATCGTCGCCGACAACGGTTCCAACTGGTTCTTCTCGGGGACCAGCGACCGCCGCTGGGACGACGAGAACCTCAACCAGCTGAAGCGGATCCCGGGCAGCGCCTTCGAGGTGGTGAAAAGCGCCGCAACCACGCATCCATGCTGATTTGCCCGCAATGGAATGGGTATCTGACCTAATAGGGACACCGCGAGGAGAGAGGAAAATGGCCCAGACCAAAGCGAAAAAACGTTCCGCGTCAAACGGCGCGAAAGCGTCGACCAAATCCAAACCCAAATCGAAATCCCAGTCGAAACCGAAACAGAAAGCGAAAGCGAAAGCGACCAAAGCTTCGAAACCGAAACAGGCGAAATCGAAACGGCCGAGCTCGAAATCCCAGAGCTCGAACGGGTCGCGCTCGAGCAACGGCGCCGGCGGCGGCAGCGCCCCCGTCGAGGCCGTCCGTCATGCCGTAGGCGACATGGGCGACAAAGCCAAGAACGCCGGCAAAACCGTCGGCAAAGCTGCGAGCAAAGCCAAAGTGCCATTGGTCGCCGGGGGCGCCGCGATCGCCGGGGCCGCCGGGGGACTCGCCCTCGCCGCATCCAAACAGGGACGCAAGAAAGGGATCAAAGCGGCGATGCCGCGCCGGCCGAAGATCAAGATCGGCTCGGGCGACGTGGCCAAGGCAGCCAAAGAGGTGGGGAACTTCAGCGCGCAGGTGGGCGAGCTCGCCACCGAGCTCCAGCGCGCTCGAGAGTCGGCGGACGGCAAACACCGCTCGCCGGTAGAGGTCGTTCTACAGGGACTTACCGCGAGGCGCTAGCGCCGGGCCGGCCCTGAGAACATTGGCTGCGACCGCGCGTACGGGACGCGCGGTCGCCAGCCGCACTCGTCAATCCTCGGCTTCGTCCTCGGAATTCTCGGCGTCGCCCTCGGGCGCCGCCTCGTCCTCGTCCGCCGCCTCGATCGGGTGGACGATCCGCTGGGCCACCGACCAATCGACCTTGACGTCCCGGTAGGTGACGCCCGCCTCCGGATCCTCAGGGATGTTCTCCCGCTCGACCTCGGCGTCCGTTTCGTGGTCGGGTTCGCCGTAATAGTCCACCCGCCGTTTGTCGGGGACCTCGCCGAAGGTCACCTCCTTGGCCTTGACCGAGGTGAAGAACTCGAGGTCGGGCCGCCCCTTCACGAGGCGGCCATCGCCTTCTCGACGTCGTGGACGGTGACCCGCCCTTCGGCGCCGGTGCCCTCGACGAGGTCGATGTCGACCCCGCCCTCCTCGGCCTTCCGCAGCGCCGCCTCGGTCGCGTGGTGCTTCTGGGCCCGGCGCTGGCGGCGTTTCTCACCCAGCTCCATCGCCTTGTGAGCAGCCCCGAGCCCGAGGTCTTTCACCTCGTCGGTTGCCGCCGCGCCGATTTCTTTGGCGACGATTTTCGCGATCTGTTTGGCGATCTGGCCGCCGGTGGTGGCGCCGCCCTGGCCGCCGTTGCCGCCACCACCACCGCCGCCTTCACCGCCGTTGCCGCCACCGCCACCGCCAGCGAGTCCACCCAGCGCCCCGAGCGCGCCGGCGCCT
>JBKPOX010000160.1:0-2819 GCA_046733335.1 Actinomycetota bacterium
CGTCGCGCTGCCGCTGCGCGACGAGGACGGCCTCGGGCTCCTCGCCGGTCTCGTCGGCGCGGCGGCGCGCGCGCTCCTCGTCGGAGGCGGTGAGGAAGACCTTCAGCGGCGCCTCGGGGCTGACGACGGTGCCGATGTCGCGGCCCTCGGCGACGTAGCGGCCGGCGGCGATCAACGCCCGCTGGCGGCCCACCATCGCCTCCCGCACCCGCGGGTGGACCGAGGCGCGGGAGGCCGCGGCGCTGACCTCGGCGCTGCGGATCTCCTCGCTGACGTCGCGCTCGCGGAGGAGGACGCGGGGGCCGTCGAAGCCGATCTCGAGGCTCGCGGCAAGGTCGCCCAGCGCCTCGCCGTCGTCGAGCGGGACGCCGGCCTCCAGCGCCGCCAGCGCCGCGCAGCGGTACATCGCGCCGGAGTCGAGGTAGGTGAAGCCGATCTCCCCCGCGACCGCCCGCGCGACCGTGGACTTCCCGGCCCCGGCGGGGCCGTCGATCGCGATCACCATGGCGGCAGCGTATGCAGGTGGCTCAGCGGGCGTCGCGGGAGCCGCGGAGCAGCGAGCCTAGGTCCCGCTCGAAGCCCGGGTAGCTGACGGCGGCGGCGTCCATCCCGCGCACCTCCACCCCCTCCCGGGAGGCGAGGCCGGCGACGGCGCCGAGCATCGCGATCCGGTGGTCGCCCTGGGAGTCGATCGCGCCGCCGCGGAGGCCGCCGGTCCCCTCGATCGCCATCCCGTCCGCGGTCGGCTCGACCCTGCCGCCGAGCGCGCGCAGCGCCGCGGTCACGGTCTCGATCCGGTCTGACTCCTTGCGCCGCAGCTCCTCGGCGTCGCGGATTACCGTCGTCCCCTCGGCGAAGCAGGCGGCGAGGGCGAGGAGCGGCAGCTCGTCGATCGCCAGGGGGATCTCGGCGCCGCCGACCTCGGTGGCACGGAGCTCGGAATGGGTGACCGAGAGCTTCGCGACGGGCTCTCCGCCCTGCTCGGACTCGTCGCAGCGCTCGATCAGCGCCCCCATCCGCTCGAGAACCGAAAGCAGGCCGGTGCGGGTCGGGTTGACCCCTACGTCCTCGAGCACGAGCGCGCTGCCGGGGACGAGGGTTGCCGCAAGTAGGAAAAACGCGGCCGAGGAGAGATCGGCGGGAACCTCAAGCGACTCCGGTTCCAGGCGCTCCACCGGGCGCACCGCGACCGCGTCGCCGTCGCGCTCGATCGAGGCGCCCGCCGCGGCCAGCATCCGCTCGGTGTGGTCGCGACTGGGGAGCGGCTCGACCACCCGCGTCTCCCCCCCGGCCAGCAGCCCGGCGAAGAGCAGGCAGGACTTGACCTGGGCGCTCGCGATCGGCATCTCGTAGCCGGCGCCGTGCAGCGTGGTGCCCTGGATCTCCAGCGGCGGCAGGCGCTCCTCGCGGCAGCTCAGGTTCGCGCCCATCCGACGCAGGGGGACCGCGATGCGATCTACGGGCCGCCTGCGGATCGAGTCGTCGCCGTCGAGGGTCCACCTCCCGCCCTCCTGCCCCGCGAGCCAGCCCGGCAGGAGGCGCAGCAGGGTGCCGGCATTGCCGACGTCGATCTTCGCCGAGCCCGCGCCGCGCAGCCCGACACCGCTGACCTCCACGGCCAGCCCGCCATCGCCGACCGGTGCGAGTTTCACCCCCGCCCCCAGTCGCTCCACCGCCGCCAGGGTCGAGCGCGTGTCGGCCGCGTCCAGGTAGTCGTAGATCTTCGTCTTTCCCTCCCCCATCGCCGCGATCAGGGCGGCGCGGTGGGAAATCGACTTGTCCGAAGGAGGGCGCAGCGAGCCGCGCAGAGGCCCGGAGGGGTCGAAGCGAGTCACCGCGCGAGCCTATTGACCCTGGGAGTCGCCGCTGCCGAGGACCGTCGCGGTGTGGCCGAGGCCGCGGACCAGCTGCTCGGCCCGCGCCGCCTGCTCCTCGCCCGCCACCCAGAGGGAGACCGCGCCCGAGGTCATGTCGGGCGCCGGATGCAGCGCCATGTCCTCGATGTTCACCCCGGCCTCGCCCAGCGCCAGCGCCAGCTCGGCGATCGTCCCCGGCCTGTTGGCGACCACGATCCGCAGCTCGGTCAGCGGGCCGCCCTCCGCTTCGGACTCCAGCAGGCCCTGGCGGTCGGCCGCGGCGGCGGCGTGCCAGACGGCCACCGACTGGCGGTCCCCGGAGCGGATCAGCTCCGCGGCCTCGCGCAGGCGGCGGGCGACCGACTCGACCGACTCGGCGACGGCCTCGCGGTTGCTGGCGAAGATGTCGGCCCAGATCGCCGGGTTCGAGCCCGCCACCCGGGTCGCGTCGCGGAAGCTCGGCCCGACGTCCGGGAGCCGGCCGGTTCCCTGCGCCAGCGCCTCCGCCGCCTCGGAGGCGAGGACGTTGGCGAGCACGTGCGGGAGGTGGCTGATCGTCGCCATCAGCCGGTCGTGCTCAGCCGGGTCGATCGCCTGCGGCCGCGCTCCCAGCTCCGAGAGGGTCCGCTGCAGGCGGTCGTAGAGCAGGCCGCTCGAGCGCTCTGTCGGCGTCAGGTACCAGCGGGCGCCCTCGAAGAGGTCGGCCCGCGCGTTCTCGACCCCGGCCGTCTCGGCCCCCGCCAGCGGGTGGCCGCCGATGAAGCGCTCGTCGCCGCCGACCGCCTCGACCAGCTCCCCCTTGGTCGAGCCGACGTCGGTGACGACGGTCTCGGGACCGGCGGCGGCCAGCGCCTCCCGCGCCTGGCCGGGCAGCGCCGCCACCGGGCCGGCGCAGACGACCAGGTCGGCGCCCTCGCAGGCCTCGGCGGTCGAGCCGGCGCCGCGGTCGATCGCGCCGAGCTC